>CALQRA010000037.1 GCA_943332855.1 Candidatus Kuenenia stuttgartensis | reverse complement strand
TGGGGGGTGGGACCGAGATCGAGGCCGGCTACCGCGAGGCCGTCGCGGCCGACGCCAATGATCTCGCGGCTGCCCGGCGCCTCGTCGAGCAGTGCCAGGTGAGCGGGCGGCTCAAGCAGGCCCGCCAGGAATTGCAGCGGATCGTCGGGCTGGAAGCGGCCAAGGGCACCCCGACGCTCATTTGGGCCCGTCGGCAGCTGGCCGAGCAGATGGCGGTAGGGGGGAGCTACCGCGAGTTCCTTGACGCAATCGCCCTCTTGGCCCTCAATCTCGACGACGGGGGGAAGCAGGCCGAGGATGACATGGCGCTGGAGGCCTCGCTCCTTCTGAGGCGCAACGAGCCGTCGAGTTGGCGGCGCGGGCTTCAGGTGCTCGAGCTCCTGTCCGAGCGTCGGCCTCTGAAGGTCGAGGAGAAAGTGATGCGCGAGAAGGCGCGGGCGACGCTCGTGCCGTCGCTCCGTCCCCAATCGATCCGCAACATCGGCGAGGTCGCCCTGTCGGCGGACGGCAGCTCAGCGATGTTCGCGATGCTCGTCGAGATGTGTCTCGACGACGGTGACATTCCCGGCGCGGAGGATTGGCTGGAGAAGCTCCGGCAGATCTCGCCGGAGGGGGCGATCACGCTCCGCCTCGTCGCCAAGGTGGCGCAGGCGAAGGGGGATTCGGAGACCGTCGCGAGTGTGATCAAGACGCTGCTCCCGGACGCGCGCCTCACCGAGGCGAATGCCAGTCGGATGGTGATGTCGGCGCGGATCGTCGAGGATCTTGGATTCCCCGAGGAGGCTGGGCAGGTGTTCGCAAAGTGCGCCGAACTGTCGACCGACGGGGTTCTCCTCCAGGCACAGTCGCTCGGTCGCCGTCACCGTACGAAGGAGGCGATCGCCCTGGCGGAGTCGGTCCGCGCCAACGTCTCGCCGCAGTCGTTCCTCGACACGCTCCTGGCGATCTCGCGGTATTCCGATGCCGACCCGGATTCGGATGCCGTCGCGGACATCGAGCGGATCGCGGGCTCGCTCCGCCGTGAGAACCCTGGTGTGCCCGAGGTCGCGTTTTCGGCGGCGGTGCTCGAGGACGCCTTCGGCCGCACCTCGAGGGCGATGAAGGCCTACCGGGATCTCCTCGCGTCCCCCGACGTCGAAGCGGGCCTGCGGGGGGCGATCTCCGCGAACCTGGCGTTCGACATCGCCCATCCGGAGACGGCCGACGAAGCGACGAAGCTGATCGACGCGGCTGTCGCCGAGATGGGGCCGACGACCGATCTGCTCGACTCGCGCTCCATGGTGCGCTTGGCCCGCGGCCAGACCCGGCAGGCGCTCGAGGACGTGAGCGATGCGATCCTCCTCCAGCCCAGCCCGCGGAACCTGCTCCACCTCGCCCTCATTCGGACGGAAATGTCCGATCTCGACGGGGCCCGCGAAGCCCTTGCGGCAGCGGAGCGGAAGGGGTTGGCGGACGAAAGGCTCTCTCCGGACGATCGGCGCCGACTGGCGAAGGTCGAGGCGGCGATCGAGGGGGGGAAGTGACGCTGCCAGGCGGTCGGGTGGCGGACGAGAGGCCCCGGACCTGGGGCCGTCAGCCTCAGCCATCGATCGTCACGACGTCGCCCGATCGCATGAAGACCAGTCGGCACGACACCCGGGCCGGATCGAGGGCGTGAAGCGCCGCGACGGCGCGGCGGTAGGCCTGGAGTTGTGGAGCGTAGAACGCCGACTTTTCGGCGAGGATCCGGGCGCCGACGGCGCCGCGTCCATCCCCCCCCATCGCGTCGAACTTGAAATCGACCACCTCGGCGGCGACCGTGTGCCCGCTGCGGCGCCACACCACCAGCCGATCGATGATCCCCTCGAGCGTTCCCTCGCCGTCGTCGATGGCGAACGCCTGCTCGCGCTGGAGGCTCGGTTCGGCAGGCCCGGCGGGCAGGTTGTCGGAGACCAATCGCTCCGGTAACCGTGGAGCCGGTTCCGCCAGGATTGACGCCACGGCGGGGTTAGCGCACATGAGCCGAAAGGCACCGATGAGCGGCTCGATGTCGGGCGCCAGGCCCGGCTCCCGGCTGGCGATTCGGCGCAGCAGGTCGTCGCCGGGGGGAGGAGAGTCCCAGCCGAACTGCTCGATCCAGGCATGGAGCAGCGTGCCGATGCTCCGGGCGGCCCGTGAACCGCTGTCGAGGAGCGCAGGGGCCGTGGTCATCCTCCCCTCCTCGGTGGCGGAAGGGGTGTGCCGCGGACGGGCGCGCCGCCGCTGACCTACCCCCAGGGGGCGGAGAAGGATCGGCGCGGGGCGATCGCCGGTCGCGGCTGCCCCGGGGAGCGCAGGGGCCGAGTTTGCCGGCGCGGTCGTGCCTCGAGCCTTCGAGGGGGGTTTCCGCCGTGAGGCGGGGGCGGACGTCGGTCCGGTGGTCGGGGCTACCGGGGGAGGTGGTGCGGCGGGCCCACGCTCCGGGAGCGTGTCGTCGGCCGGATCGGTGAGGTGACCGTGCGTCCAGAGGATCGTGGCGGGGGGAGCGTCTGGGGACTCGGGGAGGGTGCAGCGGATGACGCCGGCAAGCGTCTTGGGCACCGATCGCTCCTTCGACGTCGCCGGGCGGATGAGGATCTCCATCCCCTCGGCCGCTCGGGTGAGGCCGACATAGAGCGTGGCGATCGCCTCACGGACTACCGGGGCGCTCGCCGCCGCACACACTCCCTGCCATTCGGCGGGGAGGAGCGGCTGGTACTCCCGCGGGACATGGACGAGGATCCCGCGGATCGGCTCGAGGGGGCTGGCGCGATCGACGACGACGCGCGGGGGGCGAGCGACGAGTCGGCGATCGAGGTCGGTGAGGATGACCAGATCGAATTCCAGCCCCTTCGCCTTGTGGATCGTCATCACGCGGATCGGCGACGCGACCGGATCGGCGACGTTGACGGTCCGGCAGTGGTGAATGAAGGGGGCGGTCCGCACCAGTCCCGCGCGCGAACGGCCCCCTGCCATGTCCCATTCCCGGGCCGCCGCGACAAGTTGCTCGAGGCGGCGCAGATCGCGGTGCGAGCCTGCCGTGCCGACCGCCGCGGCGAGGCGCGAAAGCACCGGGCCGTAGCCGTCGTCGACGAGCGCACGCCGGAGCCGATCGAGCGTGGTGATGCAGGCGGCGGGGATCTCCCCCGCGGCGCCGGACGGGTTGAGGCCGAGGAGCGGCGCGAGAGGGGAGGTGGCGACATGGAAGCGGGCCGCCGAGTCGGAGGGATGGTCGACGAGGTGGAGGGCCGAAAGGAGGATCTCGACGGCCGGTGAGTCGGCGAGCGGCTGGCCTCCTTCGGCACTCGCCACGATCCCCTCGAAACCTTTCAGTCGGGCGATCACCCGTTCGGCCGCCTTGTTCGTGCGGACGAGGACCCCCACCGACCTGCCGGGGTTGGCCCGCGAGAGCACCGCGGCCCGCGCGGCCGCGGCGGCGAGGAGAAGATCCGCCCCCTTCTGCCCCTCCTCGGGGGCGGCGCAGGTGCACAGGCGGACCCAGCCGGGGAGCGTTTGGCGCGACGCGGCCGCGACGTGCTGCGGAAAGTCGCTGCAGGCACCGGCCACAACCCGGGCGTGGTCGGCGAGCGGCTCCGCGCTCGCCAGCCGCCCGAACACCCGGTTGACCGTGTCGAGGATCGCCGGGCTCGAGCGGTAGCTGGCGGCGAGGTCGAGGGAGACCAGCGGACGGCGCCCCGCCGCGAAGAACTCGGGGAGGGCATCGATGAGCTCGGCGGCGCCGCCACGCCAGCCGTAGATCGCCTGCTTCCGGTCGCCGACGGCGAAGAACGACCCTGAAGCGGTGACGGCATGCTCGGCGAGCCGCTCGAGGACGCGCCACTGGCTCGGGGAGGTGTCTTGGAATTCGTCGATGAGGAGATGCTTTGCGAAGCGGATGCCGCGCCACCGGGCGGCGTCGAGCGTGCCGTCGGCGGCCGCGCCGCCGACGAGCCGGGTGACGTCGTCGAACGACACCATGCCGTCGCTGGCCATGAGCCGGTCGGCGGTGGCGGAGTAGCGGTCGAGGAGATCGCGGATGGCCCGCGTCTGGGCGGCCGTGCGGGCGAGGATCACCGATCGGGCCAAGCCGATGATCGTCCAGAAGGCCCCCGCCACGGCCGGTTCGATCGGCTTCCTCTGATACTTCGTCTCCCCGGCGAGGAGCTTCGGCACCATCCCCTTCGAGAGCAGGCTCTTCCAATCGGAGGCTTCGAGGGCGGCGATGGCGTCATCGCGGGCATCGCCAACCCGGGAATCCTCGAAGTCGGTCGCGCGCAGCGTCTCGACCGCGGCGGTGAGCTCTTCGCCCGACGGAGGGCGAGGCACCGACAGCCTGTCCCAGGCGGCCGGCTCGGCATCCCGGTGGAGTGATGCGAGATCGGTGACGATCGACTCGATCGCCTCCTCAAGGCCGGTCGTCGTCGTTCCCCCCGACAGCTGCACCATGAGCGTCGCCAGGAGCTTCGCGGGGGAGTCCCCCGGCTCCTCTTCCGACGGCCCGGCCGCGAGCGCGTCGGAGATCGTCCGGTGGATCGCCCGGCGGCGCTGGATGGCCAGATCGGCCTCGGTGCCGATCGACCAGGCGGGCGGGAGCCCGAGTTCGAAGCGGGCCGCGTCGGCGCAGGTCACGAAGAACGAGTCGAGCGTCCCCACCGCCAGCCGATCGACATTCGACGTCACCCGGACGAGGAGATCCCGAAAGAACGCCGCGTCGGCCGCCGGCCGATCGATCGCCGCTGCCAAGGCTCCTGTCGCCTCCGGGGAGGAGGGATCGGCGGCATTGGCCAGCCGCTCGAGAACGCGGGCGAGGATCTCCCCGGCCGCCTTGCGCGCGAAGGTGGCGGCGAAGATGTCGTCGATGTCGGCGCCGTCGGCGAGGAGGCGGATGAGCCTGGTCGAGAGGGCATGGGTCTTGCCGGTGCCGGCGCTGGCGAGCACCCGGACGATCGGTTCCAGCGGGGTGACGGCCGGCGCGGGAACGGTGGGCGACTGGGGCGCCGCCGGGCCCGAAATAGGGCCGGATTCGGCCCGCTCGCGCGTGCCCCCCGCGCGGCCGGAGCGACCACGCTGATCGGTCGGTCGGGGTGTCATTCGGCGTCTCCCTCGTCGTCGTCGTCGCGGATCGTGTGGGTCTGGCAGATGGCGTCGAACTCGGGGAAGGCCCCTGCGGCCTCGTCGTTGCGGGGCCAGAATCTTCCCTCCCGGACGGCGCGGACGACGTCGCGGGCGGCCTCATCGGCCGATGCGAACTCCTCGGTCGACCACGAGGCGGTCTCGATCCGGATCTCCTCGACGCGGGACGGGACGTTGAAGTAGCCGACGCCGACCCGGAGGGGATTGGCTAGATCGAGATCGGGCATCCCTCCGACCTCGACGAGGAGATGCCGGTAGAGCGGCAACTGGAGGTCGATCCATCCCTGGGCATCGCGGTGGGTGCGGTCGGGTGACCTGCCCCGGGCCGAGGTCTTGTAGTCGAGCACGTCCCACCGGTCTTCGTCGGGGTGGTGGTCGATGCGGTCGATCTTTCCCGACAGCGCCACCGGCACGCCATCGACGACGAAGGCCGACGAGCGGACCACTTGTTCGGTGGCATGGATCACCCACCCGGCGGCGGTGCGCTCGGCCTGCACTCGAGCGAACTCGCGCAGTCTCCGCCGCGCCAGTTCCGTCTGCACGAACACCGCCGGCGCGGCGCCGAGCCCGTAGCGCTCGTGGACGAACCGATCGAGCGCCGCGGAGAGCCAGTCGCTGATCTGGCGGGCGTCGGTGCTCGCGGCGATCCGCGCGTGCTTGCCGAACCGATCGAGGCATTCGTGGATCAGGTTGCCGAAATCGCCTGGGCCGAGCTCGAGGGCCTCGTCACCGGAGGAGTCCAGGCCGAGGCGGTGGCGGAGCCAGTAGCGGTAGGGGCAGGCGAGGTAATCGCGGAACTCGGTGACCCGCATCGGGGGAAAGCCGGCGGCGGCGGCCGTCGCCACGATCGCCGGCGCCGGCACGGCCAGACGGGAGGGCACCACGGCCGGCGGGCCCGCCGGGGCGGGGGCACGGAGCGGGGCGAAGAGTCGCTTCGCCGCGGCGACGACTTCATCGGGGGAGCGCCGGAAGAGGAGCCGGCTGGGCACCGCCGGCGAGCCGTCGGCCCCGCGCCGGGGGACGACGATAAGGAGGTCGTCGCGGGCGGCGGCGACAGCGAGCATCCACGCATCCCGGGCCGCCGTCCGCGTCGCGTTGTCGAGGCCGAGCGCCTGACGCAGCGGCTCGGGGAGGAGTGGATCGCGACCGGCGCTCCCCGGCAGGCATCCTTCCACGCAGCTGGTGATCGCCAGCGCCGGGGCGTCGTCGAGCGCCACCTCGAGCCAACCGACGAGCTCGATCGCCTCCGGATGCTGCGGCGGGGGGAGCTGGCCGCGCCCCCAGGTCGAGAGGAGGAGCCTTTCCAGGCCCGCCGACCCCGCCGCGGCGGCGAGCCGGTCGGGGAGCGCTTCAAGGTCGGCCAGTGCCTCCCCGAGGGCGGCAAGCGACCGGGAGAAAATCCGGGTCGCCGGGTCGTCGCGATCGATCTCGATCCCCTCCACGGCCGCGCTGCAGATGCCGCGCACCCCCCGCACCCAGTCGGCCGCAAGCGTGCCGGCCGGAGCCGACGCGGCGCCCGCTGGCTTGGCCCGCCGAGGCCGCGAGGGGCGGGTCGACGCACTCTGCCGCAGGGTCAAGCGCTGGGAGGCCTCGAGCGCGGCGGCGGCGGCGCGGAGCGGCTCGAGCCACGCGTCGATCGCATCGAGGATCCTCACGAAGGCCTCGTTCTCGGCCCGTTCTGCCGGATGGGATGCCGCCTTGATGAGATGCTCGCGATCGACCTCCCAGGGGAGGTGGCGGAGGGCGATGGCGTCGGCGATGGCGGCGGGAATCACTTCGCAGCCGCGCCGGCGCAGCAGCGCGATGCAATCGGGGCAGCGGAGGAGGTTGGCCAGGGCCGCAAACTCGCGCCGTCGCTGCCAGGCGAAGATCGCATGGACAAACTGCCACGGGCTCGAACGCTCGACGGTTCGGCCGGCGGCGTACCGCCCCGCCAGGCCGGCCGCGGCGAGCCGCTGCTCGAGGGCGGGAACGATGGCCGGGTCGGGGACAGCAACGGTGATCTCGTCGGCCGAACGGGTCGCCGCGAGGCCCCGGATCCAGTCGACGACCGCCGCGGCCTGGCTCTCCCCGTCATCGACGACCGCGATCCGCTCCAGCGGTACCGGGAGCGGGCGATCCTGCCACGCCTCAGGGACGAGACAACCGAAGTCGTCGAAGCCCTGCTCGGGATCGGGGCCGATGCCCTGGGGGAGGGGGACCAGCGCGTCGATCCGTCCGCGGACACCGGCCAGGAGGGTTCGCTGGAGCGGATCGACATCAACGGTGGCGAGGAGCACGATCCGTCCCTCAAAGGCCACCTCGCCGTTCTCGACGGCGACGCGCCGGGCGGTCTGCCGATCCCAGAATCCGAGGCGATCGATCTCGGCGAGATAGTCCTGCTCCAGCCGGGCCAGCGCCTGCCAGCGGGTATGGTCGCCGAATCCCGGCAGGACCTCATCGGCGGCATCGGCGAGATCGGCAAACGAGAGACGGTGGGCGGCCAATTCGCGGTGCATCGAGACAAGCATCCGGGCCGCGTCGAGGGCACCGGTGGCGATGGCGGCGTTGTGATCGGCGGCGGTCGCCGGGAGGGCGCCGGGAGCATGCCGATCGGTTTGGTCAGTCGCTTCGTCGACGTTTTCCTGGGCCTCGGGGAGCGGGGCGATCAGATGCCGGTCGCGGTGGCTGGCAGCGGAGAGCGCCACAACCCAGCAGAGCGTCTCGGTGGCCGTGTCGGCGAGCGGCTTGGCCGGTTCGTAGAGCGCCTCCGGGAGTGTGCCGAGCGTGACCGTCCGCGGCGGGATGATCCGGCCGCCTGGCCCGCCGCCATGTGGGCTTCGCGGGGGGGCGGTCTTGTCGATGAGGATCTCGATCAGCCGGTGCCCCGCCGCCCGGCCCGGCACGACGACGGTGAACGCCGAAAGGTCGACCACGGCGGCGTCCCCGCCGGTTCCCTCTGGGCCGCGGCCGTCAAGCTCGGCGCTGCGGGCCTCTGCCAGCAACCAATCGGCCGCCGAAGCGAGGATCCCGCAGCGCGGATCGAGCCAGTGCCGGTGGCAGGTGGCGGCGGGACCGGGGGGGCTGGCGGGGCCGGCGGGGCTGCGATCCGGCGGAGGATCGTCGGCAAACAGCGACGGCTGGGGGTCGGATGGGGTCTTGCGGCGTGCCACGGGTGCCTTCCTGGCGGGCATGGGAACTGGGTTCGCCGCCGGCCTTCCTGGCTGGCTGCTGGGCCGGTTCCGAACCATTCCTTCGGGGGACTAGAGCTTATCGCATTCCCGAAGTTCCTCGGGCCGAGGAAATGGATCATCCCTCCCGGCTCGTGCCCATGGCGTCATCGTGCAGGCACCAACCGCGCACGAATCCAATCTGCCAGGGTGCCAACATCGATCTCCCGATTGGGTCATTTCATCTTTGTCGCGTACTTCAGGAGGTCTGCTTCGGCGTCCTGGGAAAACGTCGCCTCGCTCATGCCCGTTGGGCCCGCTCGACTGCCGCGATGCGTTCCTCGGCCTTGGCGAAGACCATTTCGGCAGGCACAACGCTGCCCTCATCGAGTTGAGCGAATCCTTGGCGCACGGCGCCACGCAACGATTCCTGAGCCTGCAGGAGACGGAGTCCTTCGGACAGGACATCACTCTCCGTGAGAAAACGACGCTCAGCGATCAATCGCTGGACGAATGGTTCAAGATCGGCGGGAATGTCGACGGTCATGGATTGCTTTCTGTTCGTCGAGGATTGGTTGGGAAGCTCACTCGGCTTAGTGTTTCAGGGTATTGCCTGGGCGGAACGTGTCAACGACTCTGAGACACCGGCGTCACGAAATGAGTGTCGCTCGGGAGCTAGTCGCGACGCTCCCGGACCTCCGTGTTGGCGTTGAGGATCTGCTCCATCGTGCCGATCAGCAGGACAAGGCCGGTGCCTCATCTATCATGGTCCCAGAGGGCCTTGGCAGCCGACCGCGGAGAGCGACGGCCCGGAAGCATTGATAGCGGGGGCGGAAAACCGATGCGCCGATGTGCTGCGATGCTTTTTGGGCTCCTTGTCGCGGCGCTGCCCGTCCACGCGGCGGATCCCCCGCCGGGGGCGCTCCCTGACCGGGCGATCGGTTACACCGAGCACGCCACGGCGCTCCCCGGAGGGCGGTGGGCCAATGTCGTCACCGGCCGGGCGATGCTCCTCGTGCCGGGAGGGGTGCCGCTGCCGCTGGCCGCCGACCTCGCCGACGAGCCGGGGAGTTGGACACAGTTCGTCGGCTGGTTCCCCGACGGGAAGACGGCGATCATCGGCCGGGCCTGGGAGAGCGAGGCCAACGCGCGCTACGAGGAGGAACAGAAGACCTTCCGCTTCCGCGCCGGCGACTGGCTCTACGACACGCATTTGGTCGATCTCGCCACCGGCGGGGCCGAGAATGTCACCGCCGTCGAACGCGTCAGCTTTTACAACACCGGCGTCTTCCCCTGGCCCGGCAATCCCGGCCGGCTCGGGTTCACGGCGCTCATCGACGGGATCTCGAAGCCGTTTGCGATGGATCGAGACGGAACGAACAAAACCGATCTCGCCCGTGACTCCACCGGCTTTGCCTACGGCTTCTCCGGCTCACCCGACGGGAGGCGGATCGCCTACCACGAGAACTACCAGGTGTGGCTCGCCGATGCCGACGGTGGCCAGCGCCAGAAGATCGACACCGGCCATCCGTTCGTCTTCGCGCCGACCTGGTCCCCCGATGGCCGATGGCTGTTGTTCGTGTCGGGGGAGCACTACGACTGCCATCCGCACGTCGTCCGGGCCGACGGCACGGGGCTGCGGAAGATCGGCGACCGCAACGGCTATCGTGGCGTGATGGAGTTTCTCGACGTCCCTGATTTCCATGGCGGCTCGAGCGACGTGCCGGTCTGGTCGCACGACGGCCAGAAGGTGGTCTTCACGGCGCGGGTCGCGGGGATCGATGGCGCTCCTGACACCGTCGAGCTGTTCGACGTGGGGCTCGGGGAAGGGGAGACGCCCGCGCGGTTGACGACGTCTCGCCCCGGCACGCTCCACTCCCATCCGCGGCCCTCCCCCGACGGTGCCTGGCTCCTCTATGGCTCGCACCGCGACGCTCCCGGCGGCGGCAAGGCGCGGAATCTCTTCGCCCGAGCCCGCGCCGACGGCCTCGAGGTCCAGCTGACGCATCTGCCGGCGGGGCGGGCAGCAATGCATGGCCACTGGCAGCCGGAGAACGTCTCTCCGGGCCAGGCGGTCTTAGGTGTCCGTGGAAAAAGTCATCCATGACCTTTTTCCACTTGGAAAACCTCCGGTTTTCTCGAGTGCTACGCACTCGCGACCGCCTCGTGCGGTCGGGCCGGCACTTTATCCACAGCCTGTTAGGCCTACCCCCGGGCCTTGAGGGGACGCCCGGGACTTTTTGAAGCAACGCCTGGGAGACGATTCACCGCAGCGGCTTCAATCCGGCGGTCCCGCGGAGGCGATTGAGCGCCCCGAGAGCCGCTGGCTCCTTTTCCAGGAGACTTACCAGCTGCGACGGGGAGACGCCAAGCGTGGCGGCCGCCGTCGGCATGTCGAGCGTTGCGGCGACGACACAATCGAGGGCCTCCGCCACCATCGCCGGATAGTCGTCGTGGCTGCCGGCGACGGCCAGCCGGCCGTTGTGGACGCGCGACCGCCACAGCGGCGAAGGTTCGAGAGCGGGAGGCTCGCGGTGCACCAGCGCGAGCCTGAGCCGCAACCGGAACAGGGCCACGCGCCGGTTGTCGGCCTGGCTGCGGCGTTCAGACGCTTCGGCCGAGATGCCGGTCGGCCGGTGGTGGAGGATCACCGCCGTCTCCACCTTGTTGCGATGCTGTCCCCCCGGGCCGCTCCGCTTGGTGCGCGTCTCGGTGCAGTCGTGGAGGAGAATGTCGGGCGCGAGTCTGGCGGGGTGCACCGAGGGGCCTCATCCAGCGAGGGCATCGAGCGCCTTGGCCAACGGGCACCCCGGCGGGATCGACGTGCCGTCGCGGTAGCGGCGGAGGAGGTCGCGCGACCGCTCGGCGAGCATCCGCCGCACCTCGCGCCGCTTCCCCTTCACCCGCGCGATCTTCATCTGGTCGTAGCCGGTCGTCTGATGCCGCAGCCAGGCGATCACGGCCGCCTCCGCGCGACGCTCGATCGGGATCCGCTCGGTGCGCGCTACCGTGCCGCTGCCGACCGGCGTGGCATGGATGGTGACAGCCCGGGCGAGCTTCAGAGCCCGGTCGGCGTAGGAGGGGGCGAAGGCGAGGAACGTGAGCACCGCCGAGAGGAAGTCGTCGACATACTCTGCCTGCTCGTTCTCGCGGCGCTTGAGCGCCTGTGCCTGCTTCTTGGCCCAGGCTTCGGTCGAGCGTTCGGCGACGAGCTCATGGCGGATCCGCTCCACCGTTGCCTCGGGGGCCCACACGCCGCGGGAGAACGTCCGCCGCCCCTGCTTCTCGCTCATCACCCAGTGCTCTCCGGCCGCCTTCACGCGCCGCGTCAGCGCCGCGTCCCCCGGCTCGAGGAGCACCCAATCGTCGGGAGCGGGGATGACCCGGCCGTGCGCGTCGCGGACGGTGCGGTGGGTCGGGCCGGGGCCGACCGCGAGCCCGGCGCCGGTGGCGCCGTCGGGGCGCGGACCCTTGCCGACCGAGCGCTTCCCCGCCGCGGTCCGTGGTGGTTGTCGGGCCATGGCGTCCCGTGCGTCGGGGGAGGGCGTCAGTCGAGGTTTTTGAGGCGGACGTTCCGCCAGCGGACGGAATAGGGCCCCGTTCCCTTGGCGATGCCATGGACCTGGAAGCCGATGTGCCCCTCGGGATCGTGCGGCTGGCGGAAGTCGGCCGTCGGCACGCCGTTGATCCAGCTGCGGTAGTGGTCACCGACGACCGCGATCCGGTAGCTGTTCCACTCCCCCTTCTTGAAGGCCCCCTTTGCGGGCTCGGTGCGGATCGCATCGGTGTTGGTCAGCCCGCTCCACCACACGCCGCGACGGGCCTCGTCGTAGAAGTTGCCGGCATGGCCGTCGATCGAGATCTCGCACTGCGGCCCGTAGAGTCGCCCGGCCGGCAGCGGCCCTCCTGCGCCCTCCGGCTTCTCCCCCTCCTTCGCCAGATGGCTGCGAATCTGAACGCCGGAGTTGAGCTCATCGTCGACCTTGACCTGGAACTCAAGCTCGAAGTCCTTGAGGGGGGCGTTCGTGGCGAGGAATGTGTTCGGGCTCCCCTCCGTCGTCGTCCCGACGAGGACGCCGTCGACCACCGTGTAGGTAGCGCTGCCGCTGACGATCTGGAAGCCGTCGAGCGAGCCGTCCTTGAAGAGCTCCTTCCAGGCCGGGGCCTGAGCGCTGGCGGGCAGGGGAAGCGAGCAGGCGACGAGCGCGGCGACGAGGAATGGAAGGAGGCGATTCATGATTCGGGGAGACTCCGGGGGGGATGACGATCGGGAGTGGATGGGGGATCGGGTTGGGGAGACCGCGGCGGCCCACGTCGGCCCGCCTCAGCGCCGGCAGGCCCGTCGAAGCGTTCGATGACGAGGGGGTCGTTTGAATTCAGATCGCCGATCCGCAGCGCTGCCCGGCCGGAGAGGAGGTCATCGACGATCGGTCCGACGACGGCGGCCCGCCAGCCGGAAGCGAGCACCGGCTCACGGTCGCCGTGGTGATAGCCAAGCTTCCAGGCAAGGAGGTCGCGCATGTCGGAGGCGGTGCCGACGAGCGCCGGGGCGAGGTTCATCTGCCGGCACGCGCCGGCCAGCGCCGTCGCCATGAACTGCCCGAGCACCGCCAGCTGGGAGGGGGGCGCCCGGAACTTCTCCCCACCGGGGCATTCGTCCTCCGGGAGGGCCAGGCCGCGGGCGATCGCCTCGGAGAGGCCGCCGAGGATGTGCCGCAGATCGGATCGCTGCATGCCGCGGATCGCCGAGATCTCGTGGGGATCGGCGCTCTTCCGCTTGCAGAGCTCGACGAGGAGATCGTCGCGCAGCACGCGCTTCGGCGGCATGTCGCGCGACTCGGCGACCGAATCGCGCCAGTGCCACAGCTCCCGGGCAACGGCCAGCTCGCGCCGCGACAATCCCGACAGCCCCGACACACGCCGCCAGCGTTTGCGGATGAATGACTCCTCGACCTCGTCCTGCCAGGTGGCCATCTCCTCCTCCATCCAGGAGGTCCGGCCGAGGGATTCCAGCTGCGCCTCGATCTTCCGCCAGATCCGTTCGAGGTGGCGGACGTCGTCGAGGGCGTAGTCGAGTTGGGCCTGCGAGAGGGGACGCAGCCGCCAGTCGGTGCGCGTCTCCCCTTTGTTTGTGGGGAGGTTGAGAAAGCGGCGGACGATCGAGGCGTAGCCGGCAGGGAAATCGTGGTCGACCAGCCCGGCCCCGACTTGGATGTCGAAGAGCTTTGACGGCCGCGTCTGGATCGCGTGGAGGATGAATCCCATCTCCTCGCGGCCGGCATGGACGACGGTCGTCCGGCCGGGTTCGGCGAGGAGGCGCCAAAACGGCTCGAGCTGGCGGGCTTTGAGTGTGTCGATCACCGCCAGGATGCCGGGTGCTGCCACCTGCACCAGGCACAACTGGCTGCGGTAGGTGTGCTCCGAGACGAACTCGGTATCGAAGGCGACGAACGGGTGTTGGGCCAGACGGTCGACCAGATCGCACACCTCAGAATCGGTGACGACATGTTCGAAACCGTCGGACTGCTTGGAGTTTGGCACGCCCTGAGGGGTTCCTGGAGGTCTCGGCGACGGGAGCGGGGAAGGCGACTACAGGAACAGGATCGAAACGAGGACGAACACGGGGAGGAGAATGCCGAAGCTGTAGAGAAGATAGCCAAAGAAACTCGGCATCCGCACGCCAGACTGTTCGGCGATCGCCTTGACCATGAAGTTCGGGCCATTCCCGATGTAGGTCATCGCTCCCAAGAATACCGCCCCCAGGCTCACTCCAGCCAGTCGACCCACGTCGACCCCGGCCATCGTCGCCCCGGTGGCCGGCAGGGCCTGGGCGGCATTGAAGAACACGAGGTAGGTCGGGGCGTTGTCGAGGACGCTCGACAGGGCCCCGGACGCCCAGAAAAACGAGCGCGGGCTGTCGAGCCCGAGGCTCGCCCCACGTTCTTTGAGGATCGCCAGGGCTGGCTGCATGCAGATGAAGATCCCGAGGAACAGCGCGGCCACCTCAAGGATCGCGCCGTACGTGAAGCCGTTGGCCGCGCGGACCTTGCCGTCGCCGCGGAGGAGCGAGAGGAGAACAAGCCCGACGAGGACGGCCTCGCGGAGGAACACCCAGGGATGCCAGTCGGTGCCGGGGAATGGCTTGGCCGGGTCGAGGAGGGCGACCGCGGCGATCACCGCTGCCATGATCGGGGCGTTGGGCCACAGGCCGCGGATCGTCAGCGGCGTCGTTTGGCGTTCGTCGCGGGCGATATCGTGCGGGGCCTCGCGCGGGTAGGCAAAGACGGTGTCCCACACCCAATAGACCGTCAGCAGGACCGCATTGGTGAACAGCCACGGCTTCCACAGGTTGAGGGTCCAGAAGAAGTCGACCCCTTCGAGGTAGCCGAGGAACAGGGGCGGGTCGCCGATCGGGAGGAGCATGCCGCCGCAGTTGCAGACCATGAAGATGAAGAACACGAGCGTGTGGGCGACATGCTTGCGTTCTTTGTTCGTCTCCAGGAGCGGACGGACCAAAAGCATCGCGGCGCCGGTCGTGCCGATGAAGCTCGCCATCGCTGCCCCGAGGGCGAGGAAGGTGGCGTTGGTTGTCGGCGAGGCCAAGAGATCCCCCTCGATCCGCACGCCGCCGGTGACGACATAGAGGGCGAAGAGGAGGGCGATGAAGGGGAGGTATTCGGCGAACAGGGCGTTGGTCAGCACCGCCCCCGCCGTCGGCCAAGAGGGGCCGGCCGCCGCCGGATGGATCAGGGCATGGGCCGGGAAGTGGAGATCGACTGGTTGGTGGTGGAGGAAGGTGTAGTAGCCGAGGGTGATCGCGGCGAGGAAGCCGGCGACGAGGAGTTTGTTGCGGTTGTGCTCCCACCAGTGGGAGATCCCGGGAGTGAGCGGGAAGATGGCGATCGCCGCCAGGAGGAGGGCGAAGGGGAGCGTCGTGGCCGGCGGCGGTGCGGCGAGGTGGGGCGGATGGTCGTCGGCCGCCGCTTGGGGGACCGCTGCCCCGTCCCCACCCTCGAAGTTCCGCGCCGCCTCGTCCCGCTGGTGGACGAGGTTGGCGACCTCGTCATGGAGCGCTTCGGCCCGCTGCTCTGCCACAATCCGGTCGCGTGCGCCCTGGGGCCAGCCGACGAGACAGGCCAGGCCGTAGACCGCCAGGAGCCCGACGAGAAGGCCGATCACCGTCGCGCCGCCTGCCGGCGACGGGGCGTGGGGAGCGGATGGGGAAGCGCTCGGCTCGTGCATGGGGACGGGCTGTGGGGGGGCGGGCTGCGGGAGGACGGGAGGGTGATGGTAGAACAGGTCGGGTTTCCGCGGAAGCGGTCCCGCAGGGAGCGCTTCGCCGCGACGAGCCTTGAACCCCACCCCGGCGATGCACCGCGTCCCCCCGCCTGTCGAAGCTCCCCATTGTGACGCTCCCGCCGGGGCGTGCGCCGAAACTGCGCCGCCAGCGACCGGCCGGGGGGCCGTGGTGTGGCTGCGATCCAACCACCGAGCGGGGATCGGGATCGCGGGCCTGGCCGCCGCCCTCCTCCTCGTGGTGCTCCTCGCGTCGCGCCCCTGGAGCCGTCCAGTCGGTGTCGTGCCCTGGCTTCTCGGGGGCGGTTTGGGCGGCGCCGGCGCCGCCGGTCTGATCCTCTCGTCGCGCCCCCGGATTGTCCTGGTGGGGAAGGGGCTGCGCGTCCACCTCGCCCCGGCCAGGGTCGAGGTCGTCCCGCTCGAGGTCGTCGAGTGTTTCTTCCTCGGCAGCCGGCTCGAGCCACCCCACCCCGGGGATGTTCGCACGGGGGGAGACCGGGTGCGGACGCTCGTGATGCGGATCGCCGAACGGGCCGTCGAGCATGCCGAGCGGCCGACGTTGCCGCTGTGGGGAGCGTGGCAGGAAGGCTCGGTGACCTTCGACGGCCGGTGGTGTGAGCCGCTCTCGGTCGACCTGGTGCGGCGGCTGAACCGCGACCTCACGACGGCCAAACGCGCGGCGCCGGCCAAGGGGGCGACGTGAGTTGGACGGGGCTGCTCGTGAGCGTCCGCAATGCCGACGAAGCCACGGAGGCGCTGGCCGGCGGCAGCGCGATCGTCGACGTCAAGGAACCGCTCGCCGGTCCGCTCGGCGCCGCGGCGCCCGCGACGGTCGCCGCGATCGCCCGGCGCGTCGGCAGCGCCGTGCCCTGGACCCTCGCCGGCGGCGAGCTCCTCGATTGTGGCGCCGATGCCGGGGCGGGAGGCGCTCGGCTCCTCCGCTTCATCGACGACGTCCTCGCGGCGCTCGATTCGCTCCCCGCGCCGGCGGCGGTCAAAATCGGGCTCTCTGCGGGCGTCGATACCCCGTGGTGCGAGACGTTGGGGCGGGTGGCGCCGGCGCTGCCCCGCCGGATCGGTCTGGTCGCGGTCGCCTATGCCGATTGGCAGGGGTGCCGGGCGCCGGAGCCGGAGAGGGTTTTCAGCGCGGCGGCCGGCGCGGGCTGCCGCGGGCTCCTCGTCGACACCTTCGACAAGTCGGGCCCGGGGTTGTTCCGCCTCGTCGACCGGGCGACCATCCGTCGCTGGGTGGCCCATGCCCGCGCCGTCGGTCTGCCGCTGGGCTTGGCGGGGAAATTGTCGCTCGATGACGTCGCCCTGGCGGCCTCCCTCGGGGCCGACGTCGTCGGGGTCCGGTCGGTCGCCTGCAGGGCAGGGGGACTGGGCCGCGGGGAGGGAGATCGGCTCGGGATCGTGGAGCGGAATCGGGTCCGGCGGGCGGTCGAACGGTTCCAGGCCGCGCCCCGGGGGTGAGGCGTGGTGAGGATCGATCGGCCCCGGTGGCACGGAGGGGAGATCGGGGATATTCTCGGATACGTATCCCCCGCCGGGGCTCTCCGCCCGGGTCGATCAGTCTGGCTGCTCCCCCCCGAGGATTGTCCCCACGATGGCCAAAACGCTCGAAGTCCGGGTTCCCCACACGCTCGATCAGGACGAGATCAAACGCCGCCTCGACGAGGCGCTCGTCCGTGCCCGGTCGGACTATGCCGACTCGGTCGGCGAGATCACCGCGCAGTGGGATGGGGAGGAGAAGATGCAATTCAATCTGGCCGTGGCGGGGATGAAGTTCGACGGATCGCTCGAGATCCGCATTGAGGAGCTCCTCGTCACGCTCCAACTGCCGGGGGCCGCAGCGCTGTTCAGCGGGCGGATCCGGGAGGGGATCCAGGAACGGCTCGGGGGGCTCGTCGGCTGACGGCTCGGCGGAGGGGGCTGCGGCCGGTGGCAGCGGTTGTGCCGGTCGGGGTCGGAGCGGGTGAGAGGAGAGGGGATCGGTGGAGCGTCTGCCGAATGAAAAAAAGACGTGAGTTTGACGGCGCCGTTGGTGGAACAAGCATGATCGATTCGAGCCAGCCTCTCCCGACGGCGGTCCCCGCGGCGGTGATCGGCCCGTGCCCATGGGGGCTGTGGTCGGCGCTGGCCCCTGTGGGCCTCCGTTTCCGGATCGCGCTGGTCGCCGCGGTGCTCCAGGCCGGCGGCGGCCCGTCGCTGCCTTGGCTGGCGCTCCCGGGCGACGCCCCGGCGGCGATGGCCCAAAACCAGCGTCCGCCGGCCGACGATCCCTTCGCCGAGGAATTGAATCCGTTCCCTCGGGAGGAGAAGCCGAAGCCGCGCTCCGGCCAAACGCCCCGCGCTCCCGGAACCGGAACGAAGAAGGCTGCGGAGAAAAATCGGGAAAACGTCAACAATCAGGATCCCGACGAGGAGCTCACCGAACCGGCGCCCCGCAAGCCGGCCCCGCGCGGGAAGGCTCCCGAGCGCGTCCCCCTCGACGCCGATGACGAGCCCCCGATCGTCCGCCCCCGGCCCATGGCGAAGCCGCTGGTGCCCGCCGCCGATCTCCTCCCCTTTCCCGATGTCGACATGCCCCCGCCGGAGGAGGATTCCCCGGCGCAGAAGCTCCTCGTCAAGGCCGACAAGCTCGACCGGAAGGGGAAGTATGACGAGGCAAAGAAGATCGTTCTCGAAGCGATCGAGGCCGATCCGAAGCTCCCCGTGGCGTGGCTCGCGTTGAGTATCGTCGCCCGGCACCTGGGGGACTTCGAGGGATCGCTCGAGGCGTGTTCCGCCGGCCTTCGCCTCGATCCGATGAATGCGGAGCTCTATCTGCGGCGCGGGATCGCCTGGTTCCATCTGGGCCGTCACGGCATCGCACTGGAGGACTTCGAGGACGCCGCCGGGATCGCCTACGACGATCCGCGGCCGGAGCTGTGGCGCGGGCTGACACTGATGGAGCTCGACAAGCCTCTCGAGGCGATTAGCGCCTATTCGTCGGCGATCCGCCGCGATCGGACCTATGACCTGGCCCACCTCAATCGGGGCCTGGCGTATCTGGTCACCAACGAACCGGCGAAGGCCGAGCTCGACTTCGACCAGGCGATCCGCCACGATCCGCGCGACGCGCGGGCCTGGTTTAACCGGGGCGTCGCGCAGGCCAGGCAGGAGGAATATGCCGACGCCGCTGCGTCGTACGGCGAGTCGCTCCGCCTCGACCCCAAGATGGAGGGCGCCCGCCGCAACCTCGAGGCGCTTCGCGGCCGCGGCAACCTCGAGACGCGTCGCGGCCGTGAGGCCGGGGGCCGGCTCGACAGTCGGGGCTTGCGGGTAGCGCCGGCCGAGCTTGTCCCGGCCGGGCGCCCGTTGCCTTCCCGCCCCGCCGGCACTGGTTGAAAAGCGCCGCTGTCAGTCCCCCTTCGGGCCGACCCGGAGGATGTGGCCGTCGATCGCCCACTCGAGGTCGAGGGGCTCGACGATCCGGTCGAGGAGGGTCTCCCGGTCGACCTCCCTGACCGACAGACGGACGATCTCCGCTGGAGCGATCCCCTTCGTCCGCAACCCCTCCCGGTCGAGGACGAGCTCGAGGTCGAGCCGCATCGCGACCGTCGCCAGGAGCTGGTCGAGCGGCGCTGCGACTTCGAGCGTCCAGGTCGCCTTCACGGGGGCTAGGGGGCGCGGAGCCCCACCGAGGCGCGGCGGCTTGACGGCCGTGTCGAGGGGCGGGCCGGCGGGGGCGACGACGAGGGCGCCATCGTCGTCAGGGGGGGACGGCAGCGGCACGATCGCCAGCCCGACCCGATCGGAATCGCTCCGCGCTCCGCGCCAATCGATCCGGCGGTCGAACTGGGCGAGGAGGAGATCGAGACGCTCCGCCAGCGGCAAGGCCGGGAGGTCGGCGGCGGCGAGATGATCGTGGGGGACGTCGTCGAGTCCGGCGAGGTCGATGCCGGCGCGGTCAGCGATTTCCGCGAGGAGGTCGCGGGGACGCGCTCCGTCGCCCCATGCCCATGGCGCGCGCCGGGCCGCGAGACGGCGCAGCGCCGGCGGGAGTGAGGCCAGCGTCCGCGTCCGCTCCGTGTCGGCGGCGACCAGCGCCGCGGCGTGGCCGGGGACGATCCGGATCGACGCCGGGAGGATCGCGCAGCGTCCCCCGAGCGAGGCCGCGATTTCCCCAAGGAGATCGACGAGGGGGGTGGCTTCGGCCGCGATCGTGATCGGTGTGTCGGGATCGAGGCGGCGGTCGAGGATCACCGGCCGTCCGGTGAGCTCGGTCAGCCGCCGACAGACCGACCGGGCCGGCACGCCGCGCCAGGTCGCCGTCACGGTCGCGGGCCGGTCGCCCGGCTTCCGTTGCGACTCCTGCGCCGCCGCGGGGCTGCTGCCGAGGACGAGGGCCAGCGCCACGACCCAGCGCCAGTTTGCCTCCCTCCGGCCGAGGCCGCGGGGCGCCAGTCCGCCGCCGGCAAAAAGGGGGAGGGGCATCGCGGTGGCACCGTGAGGATTGGCAACGGGATCGGGCGATCGCGCTGGGAAAGGGCAGTATAGTGACGGCGCCGCGGATCGCCGCCGGAGGAGGAGAACGTCTCGGTGGACCGGAGGGCGGGGGACGCCCGGCAGGATGCCTCAGGGAGATCGATCGATGAGCATCGACTCGGCCTCTGGCGAGGATGAGTTCCCGACCGCCGTTGATGTCGTCATCCTCGGGGCGGGGATCAACGGGGCGGCGCTGGCCAGGGAGCTCGTTCTCAACGGCTGCTCCGTCGTCGTCGTCGACGACGACGACATCGCTGCGGGGACGACCCGGTGGTCGACCAGGCTCGTTCATGGGGGACTGCGCTACCTCGAATACGGAGAGCTGGCGCTGGTGCGCGAAAGTCTGGCCGAGCGCAATCGCCTCCTCCAGCTCGCCCCCCACCTCGTCCGCCCCCTCGGGTTTGTCGTCCCGGTGTCCGGCTGGTTCGGTGGGCTCCGTGCCGCCGCGGCTCGGATCCTCGGCTCCGAGTCGCTCGCCCGGCGCTGGACGGGGAAGCGCGGTCGGGGAGGGATCACCGTCGCCTGCGGGCTCTGGCTCTACGACCTCCTCTCGACCGGCGCCCTCTGGCCCCGGCGGTGCCTGGTGCCCACGACAGCTGCGGGGATGCCGGCGGTCGACGCCGGCCGCTTTCCACTCGCCGGGGTGTATGACGACGCCCAGATGCGCTTCCCGGAACGTTTCACCGTCGAGCTCCTCGTCGACGCCCGGATGATCGCCGCGGGGCGGAGTCTCCCCTTCGAGGTCCGCAGCCGGCACACGGCCCACCTCGAAGCGGATGGCCGATTGCGGGTCGCGCCGCTGGCCGCCGCAGGAGGGGCGTCGAGTGCCGCCGGCGTGCTCCATCTCACCCCACGGGCCATCGTCAACGCCACCGGTGCCTGGGTCGATCGAACGCTCGAAGCGCTCCTCCCGGCGCGCCTGGGGGCTGACGGCGCGCCGTTGATCGGAGGAACGAAGGGGAGCCATCTCCTCGTCGATCATGCAGCGCTCCGCGCGGGGCTGGGAGTGCACGGGGTGTATGCCGAGGCGGAGGATGGCCGGCCAGTGTTCGTGCTGCCCTTCGGCGATCGTCTCGTGCTCGTCGGCACGACCGACATCCCGTTTCACGGCGATCCGGCGGCGGCTCGCACCGACGGAGAAGAAATCGACTATCTCCTGGCCGCGGTGCGGCGGCTGTTCCCGGGCGCGGCCCCGTCCCGGGGGGCGGTCGTCCAGCACTACTGCGGCGTTCGCCCGCTCCCGGCACGGCGCGCCGACGGCCGCTCTCCGGCGGGGATCACGCGCCGCCATCTGCTCATCCGCCACCCCCAGGCCCCCCTGCCGCTGTGGTCGATCGTGGGGGGGAAGCTGACGACCTGCCGGAGCCTCGCCGAGGGGGCGGCCGCCGAGATCCTCGCGGTTCTCGGCAGACCGGTGACGGCGACGTCGCGGTCGCGCCCCCTGCCCGGGGCGTGTTCGCCGCGGGAGGCCGAGGAGCTGGTCGGACGCTTGTCCGCCCGCGCCGTTGCGGCCGGGCTGCCGGGGCCCGCAGCCGAGGCGCTGGCCCGGAGCGTGGTTGGCCTGTTGGGTGCCCGGGCGGAGCGGGCCCTTGAGGGGGAAGCCGGGGCGTCGGCGGCCGACGCGTTCGCCCTCCTCGCCGGCAGTCGGCTGCCGCGGGGGATCGTGCGATACTGTTGCGACGAGGAGTGGGGGGGAACGCTCGCCGATCTCGTCGAGCGGCGGCTCCTCCTCGTCTTCGATCCTGATCTCGCGGTGACGACGCTGCGGGCGATTGCCGCGGAGCTCGTCACGGAGGGGCGGCTCGAGGCGGAGTCGGTCGACGGCGAGATTCAGGCGTTGGTGGCGCTCATGGCCGAGCGCTACGGCAAACGGCTCGAGGGTTGAGCCTGACCCACCCCAAGCACCAGACCCACCAGGAGAGCGCGACGATGGCAATCGATTCACGGCCCGGGGAACGGATTCTGGCACTCGATCAGGGGACGACGTCGAGTCGGGCGGTGGTCTTCGACCGCGACGGCCTCCCGCTGGCGACCGCCCAGGAGGAGTTTCCTCAGCATCTGCGCGCGGACGGAGGGGCAGAGGTCGATCTGGCGATCGTCGAACATGACCCCGAGGACCTGTGGCGGACGACGCTGGGCTGCGCCCGGGAAGCGCTGGCCCGCGCCGGCGGAACGGGGGTTGCGGCGATCGGGATCACCAACCAGCGGGAGACGACGATCCTCTGGGAGCGGTCGACCGGTCGGCCGGTCGCGCCGGCCATCGTCTGGCAGAGTCGGGTTTCAGCACCGATCTGCCAACGCCTCCGGGACGCCGGGCTGGAGCCGGAGATCCGCCGCCGGACCGGTCTCCTCCTCGATCCCTACTTCTCGGCGACGAAGATCGTCCACCTCCTCGAGACGGTGCCGGGCCTCCGCGCTGCGTGCGAGCGCGGGGAGGTGTTGTTCGGGACGGTCGACAGCTTCCTCATCTGGCGGTTGACCGGGGGGCGCGTTCACGCCACCGACCCCACGAATGCCAGCCGGACGCTCCTCTACGACATCGACCGCCTCGCCTGGAGCGACGAGCTGTGCGGGATGTTCGGCATCCCGCCGCGGATTCTCCCGGAAGTCCGGCCCTCGAGCGGGGATTTCGGCACCACCGATGAGTCGCTGCTGGGGGGCAGAGTGCGGATCGCGGGGTGTGCCGGCGACCAGCAGGCGGCCGCCTTCGCGCAGGGGTGTGTCGAGCCCGGCGCGGCCAAGAACACCTACGGCACCGGCGCCTTTCTCCTCTTCTCGACCGGCGGGCAACGGGTGCAACCGGCCGACGGGCTTCTGGCGACCGTGGCCTGCGGCGCCACGCCGGGGAGCGTCACGTGGGCCCTCGAGGGATCGGTGTTCATCGCCGGCGCCATCGTCGGCTGGCTCCGCGACGGCCTGGGGATCATCGCTCACGCCGCCGAGGTCGAGGCGCTTGCCGCGAGCGTGCCCGATTCCGGGGGCGTCGTCCTCGTGCCGGCCCTCACCGGTCTCGGCACGCCGCACTGGGATCCGTTCGCGCGGGGGCTGATCATCGGTCTCACCCGCGGCACGACGCGGGCCCACATCGCGCGGGCTGCCCTCGAGGCGGTAGCGCTGTCGGTGGCGGACGTTCTGCGGGCGATCGAGCGCGACGCCGGGGTGACGCTGCGTGGTCTCCGCGTCGACGGCGGTGCCAGCGTCAACAACCTCCTCCTCCAGACCCAGGCCGACGTCCTCGACCGTCCGGTGGAGCGCCCGGTCGTCGTCGAGACCACCGCCCTCGGGGCTGCGCTCCTGGCCGGGCTGTCGGTGGGGGTCTACCCGGCACTCGATGCGGTCCCGGCGGCGACTCGGGTGGAGCGCCGCTTCCTCCCGCAGATCGACGGAGCGACCCGGCGGCGGATGCTGTCGGCCTGGGATGACGCCGTTGGCCGGTCGCGGCAGTGGGCCGTACCGCGCGGGTGACCGATCGCCCCCCGCCGCTCGACGGGGCAGGCGCCGCTTTAGCCCCCGGTCAGCGGAGGCTCGTGCCGGTCGGTTGCTCGGCCACCTGGACCCGCTGCGCGTATTTCTGCGGATCGGCCTCGAAGGCCGCCTTCGTGTCGGGCGAGGAGAAGAGGTAGATCTTCGAGCGGTAGGAGACGCCGTACTGGCGCTGGCCGGTCACCTTCCGGCCGAGATCGATGGCGAGCACCGGATCGTCGCCAGAGAGTCCCGGGGCATAGCGGTCGGGATTGGCGAGGAAGGCCTTCTGTTCCTCCGGGCCGGCGAACAGATATGTCCGTCCGCGGTGCCTCACCCCCCACTTGGCGCGGCCTTCAACCCAGATCCGTTTGTCGACAAGGCTGACCGCACAGTACCCCTCGAGCCCGACCGGCATCGATCCCCCCGGTTCGCTTCCCGGGATGCCGGTCGAGGGCATCTCCGCGGGGATCGCCGTTTCGGCGGCCGCCTTCGGTGGCTTGCCGATGAGGCTTGTAAATGGCTTTTGAACCGTGGCCCAGAAGCCTGTGGCCTTCTTCTCAACCGGGTCCGCGGGCGCGGTGGTGGGCGGGATGGGGTCGGCCGGCTTCGGGTTCAACCAGTTGGGGAGCGCCGCGGCGAGGCCGGAAGGAGGAGCGGCGGGCGCGGGCGGGGCCGCCGGCTCGATCGTCGTCGCTGGGGGCGTGGCCACCGGGGGCGCCGCCGCGGGGGGGCCTGTCGATCCCAGTGGGGCCGGGGCGACCTCGGCGGGCCATTGGGGAGGCGTCGCCGTCAGGGTCGGGGCCGAGGCGATCGGATCGGTCGGAGGAGGGGCCACGACGGCCGCTGCTGCCGATGGGCCGGCGAGAGGGGGCGCGGCCGGATCGGCGACGGCCGCCTGCTGGGGCACCGGGGCTCTGGGCAGCGGCCCGGCGCAGGCGACCGCGGCTTCCTGCGCGGCCCGTCCGGCTGCGGCCACGAAGGCGGCGGAGGAGGGGGGGCAGTCGAATCGGGCGAGCACCCGCTCGTCGGCGTCGATGACGCACGCACACGGGAGGTGAAGGGTGACCTGGAGCCGCTTCATCGTGTCGGGATCGGCATCGACGTCGATCCGCACCGGTTCAAAGCAGGCCGTCAGGAGGGCGACAGCCTCGTCGGAGGCGAGGAACGTCTTGTCGTGATTGATGCTCGGTTCGAACCAACTGGCGACGAACAGAACGAACACCGGACGGCGGCTGATCTGCGAGGCGGTCTTGGCCTGCGTGAGATCGGCGTGCCAGGGGACCGCGGCGGAGGCGGCCGCTGGCAGGCCCACTATCGCCATCACGGCGCAGGCCCGGATGACGGCGTGGAGCGGCGCGAGAAACCCTCGGTCGATGCGGGATGCCATAGGACGCTGCCTCGGGGCGGAGTGACACCGAGCGGAGGTCGGTGCCGATCGTCGTCTCGCACATGCCGTGGACAGGGCCTTCGCTGCCCTCCGTCCACTTGGTCGACGGCTGGAGCCGCTCGCGGGTTGCTCCCGGCCGGAGCGGATCGCATCCGGCGATGCGGCGCCTTAACCACGTTTAGGTATCGGTCATTCCGGTCAGAGAAATGGTGTCGATTTTCCGGACTGCACCGGCATGGCCGAAGGGGCCCCCCCAGACTGCCCCGATTCCGCGGGTGGGCCCCCCGGCTGGGCGAGCAATCCTCAAATCGAGGCCAAAGGAGGCGCCGGAGGGGGGGGCAATGGATGGTGGCTTGACATCTTCGGCCGGGGTCCTGATACTTTCTCGCATCGGTTGCGAACCCGGTTTCCCCCGTTCCGCGAGATTCTTCGCGGGATGGGGAAAAGGGTCGCAGGGATGGTCCCTGTCGGGCGGGTCCCGCGGGATCAGGAGGGGGTGGCTCGGAGGTGGCTACGGCCAGCCTTTCGGTCCGTTTCCGTACGTTTCCTCCCGTTTCCTCCCGTTACCTTGAGGGAGTTCCGGCTGTTCCGGTTTCCCGCTTTTTTTTCGTATAGGAACTGTGTTCCGTACTGGGACGTCGGTCCCATCAGGGGCGTGGGTTGAGCCTCGGCTCCCTCGACGACCACCCCGGACGGTCTGCCTTCGACGACGGTCGGTCGCGACGAGTCTCGCGTCGATCTCCGCTGTGGGTGATCCGGTTCGGCTCCGTGGTTCGGGTGGGTTTCCGGGGAATGGTCACCGCTCGGTGCGTTCGCCTTTGCGGGGCTCTGTCTGCCCGGACGGCAGGCGTTGGTGTTGCCACCGCTCGATTCGTGGCTCTTGCTGAACACTCCAGGTCGGGGAATGTCCCCGCGAATCTCGTACGGGCGGTGAACCCGCCGGTGCGCAGTGGTCGCGGTGGCTTGTCTTCGGCCTTGGTCGGGTTCGGCTGTTCGCGTTGATGGCCTGTCGGCCCGGGGTGGCTGTTGGTGGTCTGGTCCTCCGCCGTGGGTGGAGGCTGCGAAGGTTCCTCTGAAGGGTTTGGTCGCGTCTATGTCGAAGCGCAGGAGATCAAGGTCGCACGGCCGCCAAGGGGGCGGGTTCGGTCAGGGAGGGCAGCCGGGCGGTCAGCAGCACGGCGGTGGCGGTGGCGGCGGCGGCGGCGGCGGCGGCCAGCAGGGTGGCCAGGGGGGCCAGGGCCAAGGGGGCCAAGGGGGCTATGGCGGACGCCGCGGGCGCGGTCGCTTTCGGCGCGGTGGTGGCGGCGGCAGCGGGGGTGGTAGCGTCGCCGGGAGCATCGCCGGGGCCGGGGCCGTCGGCATGGATGGCGAGGGGATGCGGCCGCCCGAGATGGAGTCGGAGGTCGGTGAGAACGGCGAACCGATTCCGCTCGAGGCCGGCAACGGCGTGCTGGAGATGCACCCCAACGGCTACGGATTCCTCCGGAGCGTCGAGACAAACTACACCCGTGAGCGGACCGACCCGTTCGTTCCCGGCACGATGATCGAACGCTACCGCCTCCGCGAGGGGGTGTACATCAAGGCGATGGTCCAGCCAGGGCGGCGGCAGCAGGGGCCGCGCGTCAAGGAGATCATCGAGGTCGAGGGGATGGCGCCGGACGACTATCCAAAGGTGAAGACCTTCGATCAGCTGACCCCGATCAATCCCGAGCACTGGCTCCGTCTCGAGACCGGACAGCAACCGCTCACCACCCGGATCATGGATCTGCTGACGCCGTTGGGGAAGGGGCAGCGGGCCCTCATCGTTGCCCCGCCGCGAACGGGCAAGACCGTGCTCCTTCAGCAGGTGTCGCAGGCGGTGTCGACCAACCACCCCGAATTGTCGCTCGTCATGCTCCTCGTTGACGAACGGCCGGAGGAGGTCACCGACATGCGGCGGACGGTGAAGGGCGACGTGATCGCCAGTAGCCTCGACTGCGATGTCGAGAGCCATGTACGGCTCTCGCAGTTGGTGATCGAGCGCTGCAAGCGGATGGCGGAGGCCGGCAAGGACGTCTTCCTGCTCATGGACTCGATCACGCGCATGGCACGCGCCTTCAACAAGTGGGTCGGGAACACGGGCCGGACGATGAGCGGCGGCGTCGACATCAAGGCGCTCGACATCCCGAAGAAGCTGTTCGCGACGGCCCGCGTCTTCGAGGAGGGGGGCTCGTTGACGATCGTCGCCACGGCGCTGATCGACACCGGGAGTCGCATGGACGAGCTGATTTTTCAGGAGTTCAAGGGCACCGGGAACATGGAGCTCGTGCTCGACCGGAAGCTCTCCGATCGGCGCGTCTGGCCGGCGATGGACATCTCCCAGTCGGGTACGCGCCGTGAAGAGAAGCTCCTCGATCCCGATACGCTCCATGCCGTGACGATGCTGCGGCGGACGCTCTCGAGCATGCACCATGTCGATGCCATGGAGCAGCTCACGAAGCAGCTGGCGAAGTTCAAGAGCAATCGCGAGTTCATCTCGTTGATTGCCAGTTCCCGCGAGTGACAAGGCCCGGGCCGGGCCACCGACACGTCAGGGTTGGCCGTCGCCGGCCGCCTGCAGCCGTGCCAGCCAGTAGGCGTACTGTGGGTCGCCACAGCGGAAAGAGAACACGGCGTCGGGGAGCCGGGCCTCCCCCTCACCCGCAGAGCGAACGCGGACAACAACAGCCCCGTCGCTCCGCTGCTCGATGCGGACATGACTCTCGGGGATCGGCGAAGGCTCCGAGGGGGGCGTCATGGAACGGTGCCTCGGTTGGGAACCGGGTGCGTGAAACGCCGCAGGATTGCCGGATGGCGCAGGCTGCTCAAGGTGGGGCACCGCCGCAGGGGTGCGGCGAAGGCGGAGCTGGGAGGCTCCCCGATTATGCCGACCCACGCCTGGAAAAACCAGCGGGGAGGCACCGCAAAAGGGGGGAATCGAGGGCTTTTGACAGCCGCTTCCCGCGAGCCGTATATAGTAGTGTTTGATTTTCCGCCCGGGAGCACACGTGCATGACGCCCTACGCGTCGTTGGCTGATGATTTCTACGTCAACATGAACCTGGCGACGGAGATGGAACTTCCCTCGCAGCGCGAGACGATTCTCCACTTCTTCGAGTGCGTTCAGAAGAAGTACCCGGTGATGCGGAAGTTCTATTGCCGCGACAAGCGGGATTTCGTGCTTGAGGAAGACAAGGACAAGGGGCGGTACCGATGGGCCGCGGTGGAGTCGAAGCGGCTCTGCTCGGGGCAGGTCAATCCGTCGTCCCTCGATTCGGTCCTCGACCAGCATCGGCTCGTCGTCGACCTCGCCCCCGCTCTCCTCTCGGTCAGTCCACTCGACTGCGAGGCCCTCGACCTCCTCTTCGGCTTCGACTTCGCCTACCGAGGCAACCACAACGCCCTCCTCGCCGAGGCCCTCGGCGTCGGACCGGCGCTCGACCGGGTCGCCGAGATCCCCGGATCCCGGGTGATCAACTTCGAGCCGTCCCTGACGGTGGCCCTCGACGAGGATTGCCGGACGCAGGTCCGGATCAGCACCGAATCCCGGACCAACGCCTTCCAGGTGCGGACGGGGGAGTTTGCCGAGGAGCAGTTAAGCGTCTACGTCACCGCCCGGCAGTACGGCAGCCTCGATCCCCAGACGTCCTACGTCGACGCCGTCAACCGGCTCGCTCAGATCGCCCAGGACGTCGTCGACAACTGCGTGATTGAGCAGATTCTGAAGCCCCTGGCTCGAACGATCTCGCTGAAGTGATCCGGGCCACGCCGGCATCGTCCGATCCGCGGCTTGCGGATCGGACGA
>CALQRA010000036.1 GCA_943332855.1 Candidatus Kuenenia stuttgartensis | reverse complement strand
TCCGATCTTTCCTCGCCGAGCTCCTCTCCCGCACCAACCGCGAACCGGAGGCCGAGGCGGAGCGGGCGACGATCGCGCGGCTCAAAGGTGCGGTCGCTCCGCCCCGCCGGCCCGATGTCGAGGCGCCTGCCGCTCCCCCCTGAAGCGCACCGCCTGGCTTGAAGCGCACCGCTTGGCCTGAAGCGCACCGCTTGGCCTGAAGCGCACCGCTTGGCCTGAAGCGCTTCGTCAGCGGCCGTCGAGCGGCTCGCGGAGGAGCAGCGCCTGGTCGACCGCCACCCCGTCGAGGCGCTGCGTCGCGCCGCTGGGCCAGCGAATCTCGACAGTGCAGGGGCCGCCCCGGTCGCCGAGCCCCACGGCCAAGAGCGGCTGGTGGGTGCTTGCGTAACTCGTGCCGCCACACAGCTCGCGGATCCACGCCCGGTCGCCGCTGGTCACCGTCACTCGGGCGCCGATCCCGCGCCGGTTGCTCCGCTCCCCGATGAATTGGAAGGTCAGCCAGTGCCCGGAATCGGAGCGGTTCTCGAGGAGCGCCGCCGGGCTATTTTGATGGGCGATCGCCACGTCGAGGTCGCCATCGCCGTCGTAATCGGCCAGGGCGACACCGCGGCCGACAAGCTTCTGATCGAAGTAGGCCCCGGCGGCGCTGCTGCAGTCCTTGAAGCGCTTGCCGTTGAAGCTGAACAGTTGCCCCTTCATCTTCAGCAGCGGATTGCCGGGGTAGTTCTCGACATGCCCGTTGGCCACGATCAAGTCTTGGCGGCCATCGGCATTGAAGTCGGCCATCGCCGTGCCGAAGCCGAGGCGCGGAAGTGTCGGCTCGTGGAGCCCGACAAGCCCGGTCACGTCCTCGAAGCCGCTCGCCCCGAGGTTGCGGTAGAGCGTGTTTGACTCGTCGTAGAAGTGGGTCGAGTAGACGTCGAGCCAGCCGTTGTCGTCGTAGTCGCCCGCAGCAAGCCCCATGCTCGCCTGCGCCATCCCGTTGCGGTCGACGGCGCATCCGAGGAGCGTTGCCGACTCGCGGAACACGATCCCCCCATCCGCTTGCGCCCCCTCGTTGACAAACAGAAAGTTGGGGGTGGTGTCATTGGCGACATAGATATCGGGGCGACCGTCGTTGGTGAAGTCGGCCACCGCCACGCCGAGCGCCTTGTTGCCAGGGCCGAACAGCCCCCACGCCTCAGCCACCGGCCGGAAGACCCCGTCGCCGAGATTTTCGTAGCACTCGTCGGGCCAGTGCTCGACGTCGCGCGGATGGCAGATCCTCGGCTCCCCCTTGACGTTGCGGCAGTCCATCGGGTGGAAGGGGTCGTAGCGGACGTAGTTGCAGACATAGAGATCGAGATCGCCGTCGAGGTCGAGATCGGCCCAGGCGGCCGACGAGCTCCAGCGTTCGTCGCCGACCCCGGCCGCAGCGGTGACATCGACGAACGTCCCGTCGCCGAGGTTGTGGTAGAGGGTGTTGGCCCCGACGTTCGTCACATAGACATCGTCGAAGCCGTCGTCGTCGAAGTCTCCGACGGCCACCCCCTGTCCGTAGCCGGTCTCGCGGATCCCGGCGGGGAGGGTGACATCGACAAACCCGCCCCCATTCCCCGCGGCCGTGGCGACGCGGCGGAAGAGGCGGTCGGAGGGTTGGTCGGTCCGATCGACGGCCGCCGGATCCCCCCCCTGATTGAAATACAGATCCCACAGACCGTCGCGGTCGAAGTCGAGCCAGCCGACCCCGCCGCCGATCGCCTCGACCATCAGCGAGCCACCCGCCTCACCGTTGCGGTAGACATGCTCGAGGCCGCGGGCGGAACTGACATCCTCGAAGCGTGGGCAGGCGACCGGGTCGTCTCCCGACTCGCCGCCGGAGCGCAGCGGCCGCTCAAATTTAAACGGCGAGGCTTTCTCGGCGCCCGCCGGAGCCTTCGCGACCCCACCAGCGGGCTGGGCCGGGGCCCCGGCCGGCGACGGCGGCGTGCCCGGCCCGGGGGCCGGTTGCGGTCGGGCACAGCCGACAGCCAAGGCCACAACCGTGGCCACAACCAAGGCCACGCTGGCGGCGATCCGGCCCGGAATGCACGAAGGGGAGCGAAGCATGGCGGTGAACGCTGCAGAGTGGATCCGGCGATGGCGGGCCACCTCCCAGAGGTTCCCCCCAGAGGTTCCCCCCAGAGGTTCCCCCCAGGGGATTCCCCCAAAGGATATCGCCAGGGGATATCGCCAAATCATAGAGCGCGAGGATACCCGAAAAAGGCACGGGGCCCGCCGTCGCCGGCAGGCCCCGTGTTCGATTCAAGGATCGATGGCGTTCCCCGGCCACAGCCGGGGAATGACGCCGACGAATTATTCGTTTTGCGACTCGCGGCCCCGGGCCGTGGCCAGGCAGTAGCGAACCCAGTTATCCTGGTTCTCGTTGAAGTAGGCGACGCTCCCGTCAGCCCGGCCCGCATGAGCACCATTGGGATGGTTGCTACTCCAGCCGTGGCACCGCTGATCACCCGCTCCCTGCTGCCAGGCAGGGTTGGTGTTGTTGATGGGCGCCCGGAGGTTGTAGACAACCCCGTTGGGGTTGATCCATGCCGAGTCCTGCGTGACGTTGTAGTCGAAGTTGGCCCCGTTGCCGCCCCGCCAGTGCATATCCTCGAAGACAGCGATCGTCCGCGACTGGCCGTCGGTGATGTCGGAGAGCTTTCGCGGGCCGACCTGCTTGAAGACGCCGTTGTATTGGGCCTGCTCATCCCAGCACTCGCCGTTGACCCACGGCGTGCCGGGGTTGCTCCCTAGGTTAAAACGTCCCTTATTTTCCGGATCGGTGAACTGGGGAATCGCGCCGCAGTCCTTCCAGCCAGCCCACACATGTCCGAGGCTGCCGGTGTAGTCGGCCGCACCGAACGTGTAGCCGTTCCAATTGAAGTAAGAGGCAGCCTGACCACCGCGGACCGGATCCATCGCCGTGTTCGACGGGCAGAGGAAGTTCTTCAGCGGCTTGGCAGCGAGCGAGAGATTGCTCGGGGTCTTGCTCGTGTCGTAGGTATTCAGGCTCTGATCGAACTGATTGTAGAGGGCCGTCTCTTCCATGAAGGGGAGCGCCATGAAGACCCACGACCAAGCCCCGTCGTTGGAGAGCTTGAACTCCCTTGCGCCGGTCGTCGAGTTGCCGTTGCCGCAGATCGCTTGGTCCTTGTTGTAGGGAAGGACCTCCTGCTTGGCGGAAGCGTGGTTTTGAATGGCCAGACCGACCTGCTTGAGGTTGTTAGCACACTTGCTGCGCCGGGCGGCCTCGCGGGCGGCCTGAACCGCCGGGAGGAGGAGGCCGACGAGCGTGCCGATGATCGCGATCACAACGAGCAACTCAACGAGCGTGAACGCCCCGCGGGCACGCCCCCTGAAGAGGGTTTGCATGGACATCAGTGAATCTCCGTGAATGAAGCCGATGAAAGAAATCAGTGAGGAATCAGAGCGAAAGCCGCCGTCTTGAGCGGCCCTGGAAGATCGATCCTGAGAAGACGTTGACCGGACGCTTAAAAAACTGAATCAGCCGGGATCCGCAGGCAAAGGAATAAAAAATTGGAACAGAACGCGGGAACCGGGCCAGAAAAAACCGACATCAAACGTTGAACGAGAGGGCACCCCAGCGATCCTGAGGTGATCCCCGCGGCGATTACAGGGCGAGATCAATCGCGTTGGCACCCGACTTGACCTCGACCTCCTTGGGGCTTGTGGAGGCCGAACCAAACTCCTTCTTGAAAGAAGCCTTGGGGATGGCCGGGGCCTTCCCCTGATTATTGCCGCCGCTGTACTGGGCCATCATCGCCTCATTCGAGGAGGCAGCGCTGCTGCCGGCATTGAGGACGACCTTGTACTTCCCGATGACAGCCCCCTTGCCGGCGGGCTTGCCGACCCCGCCGCTGCTGGTGAGCTCGTACCGACCGGTGCCGGCGTCGACGTTGCCGGAGGCGATCGGCCCCCCCTTGCCGTCGACCGGATAGAAGGAGACCTGGACATTGGCGGGGATCTGCCCGTCGATGGTCAGCTTCCCGCTGACGGGGTGAAAGGCCGGGCCGCCGACGCCGCAGCCGGAGACCACCATGACAACTAGCGCGACGCTCGCGAGCAACAGGGGGTGGAGAGAACGCACGATCTGGAACGAAGGATGATTCATGGTGCTCGGATGCCTTGATTCCGGACAGACGCGCCGTGGCGGGACGATGCCGATCGGGAACGTCTACGGGGGAAATTGACGAATGTGCGAATGATGAGGAACGAACGAGCCGGCCGCACGGCTTCATCGGCAGGCACGTGACAGGGAACTCCCCGGTCGACGCCCCCGAGCCCGGTGTCCCAAGAACCCGTCGCCGCCCCACCCTCTTGGTTGGCTGCGAAAACGGAAACCTGGATCCATCGAGTCTTGTCATCCCGGAAGATAAATCTTTTCCAGGATCCCCGAACGACCCGCCCAAGAAGAAATCTAATTCCACAACGCTGCCGCCGTCAAGGGATTTGCACCTTGGAACGACCGGGCCCGCTGCCGGAAGAGGGCGGGCCGATCTGCTCGAGGCGGGCGGCGATCCGGTCGGCGACGTCGCGGTCTCCGCACTCCCCGGCGTAGCCCCCCATCTCACGGAGGAGGGGCGGAGGGATGGCGCGGACATCCGGCTGCTCCAAAATCGACTTCCGCAGTCCCCGCCCCTGCGCCGCCCGACGGGCAAAATCGGCCGCTTCCTCGAGCTTTCCCCCCTTCCTCAAGGCCCCCCCGAGCTGGTGCTGCGTGGCGAAGTCATAGGGATCGATCTCGAGGGCCCGACGGTAGGCCGCCTCCGCCTCGGCCGGCTGGTCGCTCTGGGCATGGACCCATCCCTTGAAGCGCCAGAAGCGGTTGTCCGCCTCCGCCTCCGGCGGCGCCTGGCCGAGGAGCCCCGTCACGTCGTCGATGTCGCCGCGGGTGGTCGCCTTTTGGAGGAAATAGGCGAGGAGCTCGAGGTTGCCGGGGAAGCGGTCGAGGAGCTCCTTGAGCCGCCGATCGTGTTCGGGAACCTGTCGTTCCTCTCCATTCCCATTCCCATCCCCCTCCTCGCTCCCCGCGACGTCCTCCTCCAGACCGCTGTTGCTGACAAACCCGCGGGCGGCAGCGACGAGAAACAGCTCGTCGTCGGGGGCGGCCTTGAGCCAATGGCCGTTGACCGCAGAGGTGTTGGAGAGGGTCAGCCAGTCGGAGCCGACGACGTAGACATACGTCTCCGGCGTCTCGCAGCCGAGCTCGACCGCCTGCCGGGCCTGGGCGGCGAGCTTCTCCCGCTGGAGCGTGGCGGCGTAGAAGAAACAGAGCCGGCGGTGCGCTTCACCATTGGCCGGATCGAGGGCGAGGATCCGTTCACACGTCCGGGCGGCCTCGCGCGGGTCTTGGAGATCGCCGAAGAGGAGATCGGCCCGATCCCCGAGCGCCGTGAGCGTCAACCGGTCGCCATCGGGAAGCCGGCCGAGGGTGTCGGCCGCCGCGCGCTGCTTCCCTAGGCCGAGCTGAGCCTGGGCGAGGAAGAAGAGCGGCTCGGCGGCCGCCGGTTCGAGGCCGTTCCAGGCTGTGGCGAGCCGTTCCTCCGCGGCATAGTCCCCGGCCTGATGGGCCTCCCGGCAGGCGATCCCGAGCCGTTTCGCCCGGGCTTCGTTCCAGGTGACGATCCCCCGGACGATCACGCCCGCGGCGGCGAGGGTGAGAATCCCCACGATCACCAGCCGGGCCGGCGTCCACCGCGCCCCGGCCGAGACCGGGGCCCGCGGACCATGCCGGCGCCCGTCGGCAGGAGGCCGGAGGGAAGCGCGGCGGGGGTTCGGGGCACGGGGCATCGGGGCGCCACAGTGGGCCCGCGCCCGGCAGGGGCGCGAGGAGGATTCAGATCGAGTGGACTCAAGGCTCGGACGGCGCTGTCCACCGACCGTTAGGCTAGGCCATGCCTGGAGCGTTGTCGACGCAGCGGCCGCCCCCGCTGCTATTCTGCCGGCCCCATTCCCCCCCGGAGCCCCTCCGATGTCCTCCCGATCCGTCCTCCCGTTCGCCCTGGCCCTGCTCCTGCCCACGGCCGTCGCCGGGGCGGGGGATTGGACCGAGTTCCGTGGCCCCGGGCAGCAGGGGCACTCCGACGAGCTGGGCCTCCCGCTGACATGGAGCCCCACCGAGCATGTCGTCTGGAAGACAGACCTCCCCGGGCTGGGGTGGTCCTCCCCGGCCATCGCCGGCGGGAAGATCTGGCTGACGACCGGCGTCGACGACGGCCGCTCGCTCCGGGTCCTCCGGCTCGATGCCGCCAGCGGCGCTGCGGAACAGTCAATCGAGGTCTTCGCCCCTGCCGAGCCGGGAAGCGTCCACGCCAAGAATAGCCACGCCTCACCGACTCCGGTGATCGATGGGGAGCGGGTGTTTGTCCACTTCGGCAGCCACGGCACCGCCTGCCTGTCGCGGGAAGGGGAGATCCTCTGGAAGACCAAGCTCGACTACAACCACCGCCACGGCCCGGCCGGATCGCCCGTCGTGGTCGGCGATCTCCTCGTCATCGCCTGCGATGGCACCGATGTTCAGTTCGTCGTCGCCCTCGACAAGGCCACGGGGCAGGAGGTGTGGCGAAAGCCGCGTGTTGAGGGGCGGATGGCCTACTCGACGCCGACGGTCGTCACCGTGGAGGGGAAGCCCCTCGTCGTCAGTTGCGGAGGTGAGTTCGTCGTCGCCTTCGCCCCGGAGAACGGCGAGGAACGCTGGCGGTTCCGCTATCCCGGCGGCTATTCCAACGTGCCGCGCCCCGTCACCGGCTTCGGGCTGGCGTTCGTCAGCTCCGGCTACGACACGCCGGTGTTCTATGCCCTCCCCCTCGACGGCACGGGGGAGCTCGGCGACGACCGGGTCGCCTGGAAGTCGACAAAGGCCGTACCGCGGAACGCCTCGCCGCTGCTGGTCGGCGACGAGCTCTACCTCGTCAGCGACAACGGCGTCATCTCCTGCCTCGACGCGCGCAGCGGCGACATCCACTGGCAGGAACGCCTCGGCGGCGACTGCACCGCTTCCCCGCTCCTCGCCGACGGTCGGATCTACATCACCGATGAAAACGGGGTTACGAAAGTCATCGCCCCGGGGAAGACCTTCCAGGAGCTGGCGACCAACGAGCTTCCCGGCCGGACGCTCGCCTCGCTCGCCGCAGCCGACGGAGCGCTCTTCCTCCGCACCGACACCGCCATTTACCGGCTCGACGACTGACGCCGCCGCGATCAACCGGGGAGGGGATGCCGCCGGAAGAAGTCGAGGATCAGCGGGTTGGCGGGGAAGCCGACGGCTGACGTGCCGAGGTAGAACGAATCGGGCGCGCGCCCCGGCCAGGTGTGCCCCGCCCCGTCGATCCGGTAGAGCACCACTTCCGCCTCGTCAGAGCTTCCCCAGGCGATCCGTTCGATCGTCATCCCGGCATCGGTCGAGGGGATCGACGTCCGCACCGCCTCCGGCTCGAGCCCGTTGGCGCGCACCCAGTCGAGGAGACCGGCGACGATGCCGCGATGGTGGGTGCCGGTCACGCTCCGCCGCCCCACGCCCCCCTCCAGCGGCGTGAACTGGTCGAGCGAGCCATGAAAATGGAGCACCGGCACCGGTCGAGAGGGGGCGATCCGGGCGAGCGCAAGTGGGCCGGCCACCGGCGCGATCGAGGCGATTCTCTCCGCCAATTCAGCCCCCACCCGGTAGGCCATCATCGCCCCGTTCGACATCCCCGTGGCATGGATCCGCCGCGGGTCGATCGGCAGCCGCCCGATCAGCCGATCGAGGAGCTCGGCGACGAAGCCGACATCGTCGCTGGCCGACGAGAAGGCCTCGCCGCAGCAGTTGCCGCCGTTCCACGTCAAAACCCCCTCCCGGCTGCCAGTCCCCGCCGGATAGACGACGACCGCTGCCCGCGCCGCGGCGAGGTCGTCCAGTCCGGAGAACCCGCGCATCTGCCGGGGGTGGCTCTGGCCGCCATGGAAGGCGAGCACGACCGGCCAGCCGGCGGCCGGCGCGGGACCGTCCGGTACACAGCTCACGGCCGTGCGCCGCCGACCGGCGACATCGACGGTGAGCTCGACATCGACCGTCAGGGGGGGGGCACGATCGGCAGCGGACGACATCGCGGAGCCTCGGGGGGAGGGGCTGGCGGCGGTGAGTGACCGACGATCGGTCGCCGCTCCGCCAGATCTTTTTCTACACTCCCTTCTGCCCTCCGCGTCTCCCTCCCCGCCCGCTCCCTCCACGCCAGCGCCGGCCCCCCCGGCCGCGTCGGCCCCGCCCGGAGTTTTCCATGCCTTCCCCCCGGCAGATCGGCCCGGCCGCCACGCCCCCCATGGCCCCGTCGCGGGTCGTGATCGACCGGGTCAGCCCGGAGGTCGACGGGGGGCGGTTCGCCGTCAAGCGGGTCGTCGGGGAGGCGCTGGTCGTCGTCGCCGACATCGTCTGCGACGGCCACGACGAGCTCGACTGCCGGCTCCGCGTCCGCCCCGGCACGTCCGGCCCCTGGATCGACGTGCCGCTGGTGTCCGTCGGCAACGATGCCTGGCGGGGCACGGTGCCCCTGGAGCGGATCGGCGCTTGGGAATACGACGTCGTCGCCCGGGTCGACGACTACGCCTCCTGGCTCCGGGACCTCGCCCGGCGGCTGGCAGCGGGGGAGCCGGTGACGGCGGAACGGGAGGTGGGGCGGACGCTCATCGGCTCCGTCGCCGCGCAGGCTCCGGCCCCCCTCCGCGCCGTCCTCGAGGCGGCCTCTACGCGTTTCGACGACGACGACTGGCCGACGCTGGCGGCCGCTGCGGGGCTCGTTGAATCGATGGCCCGGGCGGCCCGCCTTGTGGCCGACACCACCGGCACCGCCGTCCACCTCGCAGCGCCCCGACCGGTGTGGGTCGATCGCCATCGGGGGGCGGTGGGGAGCTGGTACGAGGTCTTTCCGCGCTCGTGGTCGGGGGAGCCGGGGAGGCATGGCACGTTGGCCGACCTCGCCGAGCGGCTGGACCATGTGGCGCGGATGGGGTTTGACGTCCTCTACCTGACACCAATCCACCCCATCGGCCGCGCCCATCGCAAGGGGCCCAACAACACCGTCACCGCAGCCCCAGACGACGTCGGCAGCCCGTGGGCGATCGGGGCCGCTGAGGGGGGGCACACGGCAATTCATCCCGCGCTGGGAGACCACACCGACTTCGCCCGGCTCCGCCATCGGGCGGCGGGCCTGGGGCTCGAGCTGGCCCTCGATCTCGCCATCCAGTGCGCTCCCGATCATCCTTGGGTCAGCGCGCATCCAGAGTGGTTCCGCCATCGCCCCGACGGCACGATCCGCTACGCCGAGAATCCGCCGAAGAAGTATCAGGACATCGTCCCCTTCGATTTCGCCTGCCCGGCGTGGGAGGCGCTCTGGCAGGCGCTTCTGGAGGTCGTCCTCTTCTGGGTGGGAGAGGGGGTGAAAATCTTCCGGGTCGACAATCCCCACACCAAACCGTTCGCGTTCTGGGAATGGCTGATCGCTGCGGTCCATCGCGACCATCCCGATGTCCTCTTCCTCGCTGAGGCCTTCACCCGGCCGAAGACGATGTTCCGCCTCGCGAAGCTCGGCTTCACGCAGTCGTACACCTACTTCACCTGGCGGACCGGCAAGGAGGAGACGGCCGACTACCTGACGGAGGTGACGACGCCCCCGCTAGCCGATTTCTTCCGCCCCGCCTTCTGGCCGAACACCCCTGACATCCTCCACGCCACGCTCCAGGAGGGGGGCCGGCCGATGTTCGAGGTCCGGCTGGCTCTCGCCGCGCTCTCGGTCGGTACCTGGGGGATCTACGGACCGGCGATGGAGCTCCTCGAAGCCACGCCCCACAGACCGGGAAGCGAGGAATATCTCGACTCGGAGAAATACCAACTGCGGCACCGCGATCTCGACGCCCCCGGGAGCCTCGCGCCGTTCATCGCCCGGCTCAATCAGATCCGCCGCGACGAGCCGAGCTTCGTGCTCAATCGGCCGCCACTGGTGCAACGAATCGACGACGACCATCTCCTCGCCTGGGTCCGCCACGACCCTGCCAGTGGCTCCATGATCCTCGTGATCGTGAACCTCGAGCCGAATCGTTCCCGCGCCGGCCTCCTCCACCTCGACCGGGCCCCCCTCGGGCTCGATCGGGCGGCGGCGATCCAGGTCCACGATCTCCTCAAGCCAGCCGACGAGCGCTGGCCGGTGGGCTTCACTCCGCGCATCGTCTGCACGCCCACGCAGCCGCTCCACGTTCTCCGCCTCACCCCGGAGCCCCTCTCCCGTGTCCGCTGAAACCCACGACAATCCTGCCACTCAAGCCCAACCTGCCGCTCCTGCCGAAGCGCTTGCCGACCTCGCGGCCCGAATCGCCCCGTGGCTCCCAACAGCCCGCTGGTTTCCGGGCAAGGACCGCGCTGCCGGCAGCGTCCGTGTCATCGATCGGATCGAGATCCCGGGCACAGGGGGGCTGGCCGTCGCGCTCGTCGACAGCGCGGGCGCGGCGCTCGTTGTTCCGGTCGATCCGCTCACCGGCCGCGACGCGGCAGCCGATCCGGCACTCGCCGCGGCGCTGGCCAGGCTCGCGCTCGGCGGCGGGGCCGTGACGGGCCTGCAGGGAAGCCTCGTCGGCCGACCAGTCGGGGCTCGCGGGTCGGAAGCCGCGGCGCTTCCCCGCGCGGCGCTTCCCACCGCCGGGCTCCGGGTCCGGCCCCTCGGCGCGGACGCGTCAAACACGTCGCTGGTCATCGAGGGGGGAGCTGCGCCGAACGGCGCTCTCGTGCTCAAGCTGTTGCGGCAGGCGCGGCCGGGGATCCATCCCGAGGTCGAGTTCGGCCGGTTCTTCGCCACCTCGACCGACTGGCGGGGAACGCCCGAGCTGCTCGGCTGGGTCGAGTATCTCCCCGCAACGCTGGATGGCGAGCCCTCGGCCGTGGCCACGCTCCACACCTTCGAGCCCGGCTGCACGAGCGCCTGGGACGTGCTCGTCGCGTGGCTAGCCAACGGCGGGCTCGACGGGGCCAACAAGGAGCCGACGCTTGACTTGGCCCGCCACCTCGGCACCGTCACCGCGCAGATGCACCGGGCCCTCGCCTCGCGCGCCGATTCTCCCGACTTCGCCCCCGAGCCGGCAACGTCCGCGGGGCGGCGCGCGCTCGGCCACCGGCTCGCCACCCACGCCCGCAAGGTCCTCGCCGCTTCCGCGCTCGCCGCGTCCTCATCGCCGGCGCTCGCCCCCCGGCTCGCCCGCTTGGCCGAGCTGGCCCCCGCCATCAGCGCCGAGCTCGAAACGCTCGCCGCCGCCGGCACGACGGCCGCCGACATCCGCGTTCATGGCGATTATCACCTCGGCCAGGTGCTGGTCGATGAAAGCGCCGAGCGGGTGATGCCGATCGACTTCGAGGGGGAGCCGACGCGGCCGATCGCCGAGCGCCGCAGGAAGACCAGCGCCGCCAAGGATGTGGCGGGGATGCTGCGCTCGTTTGACTATTTATGGGTGCATGTCGATCGGATCCACGGGCTTGGCCATGGCAATCCGGCCACGCTCGCCGAGGCGTTCCTCGAGGCCTACCGCCGCGGCGCCGCGGGGGAGCTCTGGTGGCCGGCCGATGCCGACGAGGAGCGGCGCCTGCTTGCCGCCTTCACGCTCGACAAGGCGGTCTATGAGTTGGCCTACGAACTGGCCAACCGCCCCGACTGGGTCGAAGTGCCGCTGGGGGCGCTGGAGAAGCTCACCGCTCGACCATGACCGGCGGGAGCAGCGTCACACCATCCGCGGCGCCTTTGAGCCGTCGGGGTTCGTGGCCACCTCACAGATCCGCAGGTTGTCGATCCAGTCGATCATCTCCCCGTCCTTGAAGAGCTTGGGAATCGCGGTCCCGGCCACGAGGTGCCCGAAGTAGAGGTCGGCCTCCCCCTGGATCCGGTCGCCGATCCGGCTGGTGACCCTGACAAGCGACCCGCCCGGCATCGTCTCCACGATCACCGCCTCGAAGCGGAGCACATCGCCAGGAACCACCTCGAAGCGAAAGTCGGCCGCCGCCACCTTGGCAAGGACCACCTGGAGCTTGTACTCGAGATCGTCGGCGACGAGGAGCCCGCCGGTTTGCGCCATTCCCTCGAGGATCAGCGTCGCCGGTACGATCGGCGCGCCGGGGAAATGATCGTGGAGATGCCCCTCGGCGAGCGTGACCGCCTTGATGGCCGTGGCCCGCGTGTGGCGGACGAACTCGGTAAAGCGGTCGATCCAGAACCAGCGCATCGGCGGGGCACCAAGGAGGGCAGGGGCGGGACAGGCGAGAGAAGCAGCAGGCGCTGGAAGGGAGAGGGAAGCCTAGCGGCTGCCGGAGGCGAGCGACACGGGGGGCTGCCGGTGGACGCTCGTCGTCAGCCACAGCGGGTGGGGAAGACGGTCGAAGCGGCATTCGACCAGCGCCGCGCTCCACCGCTCGCCAGCGGGGCCCAGCGGCACGATCCATCCGCCGCCGGCCGGATCGCGGGCGCCGCGGTGGGGGCTCGGCGTCCAGCGGGCAGCGCGGAAGTCGGGCCCGTCGGCGCTGGCCTGCCAGGCGATGATCTCCGCCGGCGTTTCGTCGCACTCGAGGCTGGCCAGGGAGCCGGTGGGGCGGGGCTCGAACGACCAGCGGAGCCGGGGAAGTGGACGGCTTCCGGCGACATGGAGAAGGAGCGCCGTGAGGAGACCGGGGAGCCGGTCGCCGGGGATCCCGTGGCCGGCATTGGGGGCGTAGGAGACGGCGGTCGTTCCGGGGAGCCCAGCGAGATACAGATCGAGCGCTCCCAGCGGCCAGTACGGGTCGTTCGTGCCCAGCGCCACGATCTTCGGCTGGCCGAGGTGGGCGCGGTGCGACCAGGGGTCGACGACGTCGATCAGCTCCCGCCCCCGCCGGGTGAGGAGGATCTGCTCGATGCCGCGCGAGCTGTAGTCGTCGAGCCTGTCCGACATCCGCCCGCCGAAGGTCGCGAGCTGCAACGGCACATGGCGCTCGAGGCGGAGCATGTCGATGACCGCCGGCACGAGGCCGAGCACCCGGTCGTCGGCCGCCGCGGCGAGCCAACTCGCCCAGCCGCGCTTGCTCGTGCCGCCGAGCACGAAGCCCTCGACCCGGAATCGATCCGCGCCGGCCGCCGCGCCGGCAGTGTCCATCGCGGCGGCGACCGCGGCGGTCATCGGCAGGAGGAGCGGCCAGTCGCGCTCGCCGCTGCGGACGAACTCGACAAACGAATGGGCCACGAGGTCATCCTCCACCATCCCGCCACACAACGGCTGGTAGGGGACCTGCCGGACCAGCGCTGCCGGGAGGCCGGTGGCAGCGACGAGGGGGGCCAGCCAGCCGACCCCACGCGGGGCCTCCCCGATCGTCGTGCCGGCAGCGGGCAGCTCGGCGCTCGTGCCGCCGCCGACCCACAGCAGCATCGGGCCGTGGCTGACCGTGGGCCGCGCGGGGAGGACGATGTCGAGCTCATGGACCCAATCCCCTCCGCGCCAGGCTTGGCTCGTCAGCCGGTGGGCCTGCCACAGCTCCCCGGTGGCAAGTGCGCCTCGGCCGAGGATCGTCGAGGCCGCGTGGCGCCGGGCGACCATGTCGCGCAGCCAAGCGAGCCCGGGGCTCGGGATCGGGGGGAGATCGCCGGATGCAGGAAACGGGGGAAGCGGGGCAGGGGGCATGGACATGGACATGAACAGGATCGGCAGCGGATCGGAGGGGAAGCCGAGGGGGTTCCGCCGTGGCGGGGTGGAGGTTGTATTGTCGCATCGACAAGCGCGCGGCATAGACCCCGAAAACGGCGCCGTTTTTCTTCCCACCCCACCCCCCGAAAGAGAGGTTTTTTCAGGTCTCCGCCGCCGGCAACCGAGGGCCGCGCGGCGCTGCGACGGCAGCCGGCCCCGTCGATCGATCTTGCGGAGGAGGGGGGAAAGGAGCGAAAACCCCGGTTGAAACGGGGGGATTCGAATTTTTCTCCGGCGCGCGTCCGGTTTTGGCTGTTCTGTACGCCTTGATCTATGGGGGAATGCTCCTGCAGCAGATGCAGGGGGGCCTCTCAGGAGACGCACCATGAGCGAGCACCTCGGCAGGATCCGATCGGCCCGTGTCCGGCTGGTCGGTTCGGAGTTCTCGGCAGCGGCCCAATCGGGCCGGCCCCTGCGGCGCCTCTACCGTCCGCTCATCGTCGGGCCGGCGATCCTCTCCCGTTCGCTGGGGGGCTGGGGGCGGTCGGAGCGGGGCATCCCGCGTGGGAGCTGGCATGTCGACGTTCTGCCGGGCCGGTCGCTCCTCCCCGATGCCCCCGCGCTACCGATCGACCTCGAGCGGGTCGTGGCTTGGCGGCGACAGCGCGGCGAGACCTGCCGGGTGGCCGCAGCGCTCGTCTCCTGCTGCGACGTGACGACGATCCCGCCGCTGGCCGCGGCGAGCGACGCCCCCACCGGCTCGGCGGCGCCGGCCCCGTCCTCCCCCCCACCCTGGGAGGATCGGGTGCACGTCGAACGCGCTCCCGGGGTGGTCGAGATCTACGGCTGGGCGCTGATGTATCAGCTGCCGGGGATGCTCGACGCCGCGGCGATCGATCCGCACGACGAGTTCGATGATCTCCCCGCCTTCTACAATTCTCCCCTGGAGCTCGTCGATCGGTCGGCCTTCCTGGCCTCGAAGGGGATTCTGAATCGGCCGATCGCGTTGCTGACGCGGCGCGAGGATTTTCATCCGCGCTCAGCCATCGCTCCCCACCCGGTCAACCGCTTCCAGCCCGACGGGACGTTCCGCCGGCCGGCCGATCTGCGCCGGATCTTCGCCTGACGGCGCTGACTCGCCGGGGAGCGGCGGTGGTGGGGCGTTAGCCTTCCCCGGCTTCAGCCGAGCTGCTCCTGGATCGCGAGCCAGCGTTCCTCGGCCTCGGAGAGCTTTCCGGCCAGGGCCATCGCCTCGCCATGGAGGCGGACAGCCGCGGCGGGATCGGTGGCGGCCAGGAGCGCGACGTTGGCCTGCTTCTTTTCGGCGTCGAGCTTGGCGATCGAGCGCTCGAGATTGGAGAGCTCGCGCCGCAGGTCGCGCTCATTGCGCGGCGATTCCCCCTTGGCCGGTGCGGTCGCCACCACCTTGCCGCCGCGGTCGGCCGGCGGGGGCTTGCGCGCGGCCGGCCGCCCACCATCGGCGGCCTCACCGTCGTCGATCTCCTTGGTGACGGCGGCGAGGTAGGCGCCGTAGTCGCCAATATAGTTGACGACGCGGCCGTCCCTGACCTCGATGACGTTCGTGGCCACCGTCTGCATGAACGACCGGTCGTGGCTGGTGAAGATCACGGTCCCTTCGTAGGCGAGGAGGGCCTGGGCGAGGGCGTCGACGGTCTCGACGTCGAGATGGTTACCCGGTTCGTCGAGAACGAGGACGTTGAAGGGCCCGAGGAGCAATCCGGCCATGCAGAGCCGGGCCCGTTCACCGCCGGAGAGGACCTTGACCTTCTTCTCCACCGCCTTGCCGCGGAAGAGCATGGCGCCGGCGAGGTCGAGGATCTGCTGCTGTTTCGTGCCGATCATCGCCGCCCGTTCGAGGTAGCCGAGAACGGTGTCGGTTTCGGTCAGGCTCGTGTAGACATGCTGCGCGTAGATTCCGACCTCGCAGCCGTGGCCCCACTTCACCTCCCCTTTGATCGGCTGGAGCGAATCGACGATCGTCCGCAGGAAGGTCGTCTTTCCCTGGCCGTTGTCGCCGACGATCGCGGCCCGTGAGCCATGGACGATCTCGACGTCGATCCCCTCGGCGACGGTCCGGTCAGGGTAGCCGACGGCGAGGTCGCGGCAGCGGACGGCCGGGCCTCGCCGCGGCGAGACGCGCGGGCAGCGGATGGCGGCGGTGGGGGCGTCGACGACGACCTCCTCGACCTCGAGCTTCTCGAGTTGCTTCTCCTTCGACTTGGCCCGCGAGGCGGTCGAGGCGCGGGCCTTGTTGCGATTGATGAAGTCCTCGAGTTGGCGGCGCTTGGCGAGGACGGCGGCATTGGTCCGCTCGACATGTTCGCGCTGTTCCTTCTCGAACTGGAGATAGGCGTCGACCTTCCCGGGGAAGACGGTCAGTTTCCCGTGGGAGAGGTCGAGGGTCTGGTCGCAGGTGGCGGCAAGGAAGGCCCGGTCGTGGGAGACGATCAGGCAGGCTTCCTTGTAGCCCCGGAGGAAGTGCTCGAGGAGGATCTGGGTCCGCAGGTCGAGGAAGTTGGTCGGTTCGTCGAGGAGGAGGAGCGTCGGCTCGTGGAGGAGCAGCGCGGCGAGCTTGACGCGCGTCTGCCAGCCGCCGGAGAGCTTGCCGACGGGGCCCTGGAGCTGAGCGGTCTTGAGCTCGAACTGCCCGGCGACTTCGCCGCACTTCCAGTCGGGCTGGGAGCTATCGCGCATCAGAAACTCAAGCGCCGTCTCGCCGGGGAGAAACGGATCATGCTGGCGGAGATACCCGAGGCGGAGCCGGGGGAAGCGGACGATGTCGCCGGAGTCGAGCTCCTCTTCGCCGAGGATGATCCGCAGGAGGGTGCTCTTGCCGGCGCCGTTGCGGCCGACGAACCCGATCTTGCCGTCGTCGGTGATCGTGGCGGAGGCGTCCTCGAGGAGGACCTGATGGCCATACCGCTTCGTGGCGTTCTTGATGTCGAGGAGAACGGCCATCGAAGGGGGAGGGGGGCTCGGTGGGGCAGGGCAGGGCGGGGCGGGGCGGGCAGGCGGCAGGCAGAGCGGCAGGGCGGAGCGGGAAGGGCAGAGCGGCGGGCGGAGCGAGGGGAGACAGAACGGGCGGGGGACGGTCGTGACGCGGTGAGCGATGGAGCAGAGGCTGGCAGGCCCGCCTGGGGGGCGGGGGATCGGCAGGCGCGAGGCACCGGCTTTCAGGCCGGCCTCGATCCTTCCCGGTCGCGTGGAGACCGGGGCATCGTCAGAGCGGAGGGCATGGGATTCGAACCCACAACTCCTTTCGGAGCACCACATTTCCAGTGTGGCCGCTAACCATTCGCTTACCCTCCAAACAGGCTTTTTTCGGGCTGTGTGCCCCGGAGTGTGCCCCGGGCATTGTTTCCCGGAAGACTCGCGGCACGGCCCTGAAAGCCGGTTGGTCGGGCGAGTATAACCGCAGGTGTGGCCGCTTTGAATGGCAGGGTCGAGAGCCGGCCAGAGACGGCGGAGCCGGGGCACACAGCCTGCCGGCGGGGCACACAGCGGGGCTCACCTACCGCACCACTCGAAGGTCGTCGGCGCCGGCTCCCCCGGCGAGGGCGACGACCAGGAGGGTGGCGAGGAGAGCGGGGTTGGTCATGTGGTCGTCGTACCGCGAGCGCCTGGCGAACGTCGCGAACCGTGGCCCGCGGACATTGGCAATGCTCGGCGATCCGCTTGTCTTCCGACCGGGGCGCGGCTCGGATCGCCATTTCCACAGCCCGCCGCACCTCGGCGGGGCTCCGGGTCTGCTGCGGGCGGCCGTTGGCGGCCGCGGCCGCCCATGTGGCCTGCTCCAGCGTCCCGTCGATGATCTCCGCCATGATCTCCGTCCCGCCGGTGGAGCGGGTGGCGGCGATCCGGTTGCGGCCGTCGACTAGCAGGAACCGCTTCCCTCGCCTCGGGCCGACGGCGTAGACGAGGATCGGCGGCGGGGAAATGCCGTTGCGGATCGACCACGTAATCGCCTGGACGATGTGCCGGTCGATCGGCTCGATCCGCGCCTCTACCAGCGGGTCGCGCTCGATCAGGTCGATCGACAGGAGCTTCGTCTCCGTCAGTTCGTCGCGGGATCTGCTCAACGCGCACCTCCCGCCGCGACGAGCTCGGCGAGCATCCCCGGCTCCGCCAGCCGGCCCCTCATGAAACGCTCGAAGGATTCCAGCGTCGGCTCGATCAACGGGCAGTCCCAAACGTCATTCCAGACGTTCCATCGGTGGACGCAAGCGGCGCCATTCCCGGCGTCGATGTGGATGCCGATTTCTCGGCCGCCGTCCCACCACGCCGCCAGCGTCACCTCGTCTGCCAGCCGCAGCGTCGCCATCATCGAAGTCGTGATCGGCATGGTGTTCTCCTTGGGGAGGGTCATCATGCCGGTCGGTCCGGTCGTCTCGGAGGGCCTGTGCGCCGCAGCACGCGAGCCCGCCGGCGGGGAGTCTCAATCCTTCCCGGCGAGCCCGCGGCGCGACGCCGCCGGGAGTGGCTACTCCCCCGGTGGCACGTTCGTTGACTTGATCCCCGGCAGCGTTCGCGCCCGCGTCTCGATCTCCGCCCGTACCGCGGGATCGAAGAGGAGCCGACGGGCCAGATCATCCGAAACCGCCTGGACGTTGTCGCGGGTCGTCCCCGCGGGCACGAACCGGGCGAGCGCGTCGGCGATCGCCTTGCGCCGACCCTGCGGGGCGAAGCCGGTGCGGATGTAGCCTTTCCCGCCGGAGCGGGCGCCCCGCTCGGCGAGGATGTCGAAAACGGCGAGGGCGGCATCTTTCATCGCCTGAACGGCCGGGTCGGTGCTCATGACTTGAGAACTCCTGAAGCCATTCCGTCGCGCTTCTTCTTCCAGGTGGCGAAATCCTTCGTGGCCGTGGCGAGGGCGTCGCGGATCGCGTCGCGCTCCCGGCCGATCTCACGCCACCGCCGGAGCTTCGATTCAAGCTCTCCGTGATGTCCGTCGCGGTGCCAGTCGGGCGAGCCCTCGGGAGCTTTCCAGGTGGCCGGGTCGATCTCCTCCGGCGCCTCGCCGCTGATGCGCTTGATCCAGTCGGCCGCCGACGACAGCTTGCCGGCGATCTCCTTCAACTGCCCCTCGGCGTTGTCGCGGGCGGATTCCGCGGCACGGGCCTGGGCGACGGCCTCCGCGTAATCCGCAGCGATCCCGCCTGGGACATTCTTGGGATCGAGGAGCCGCTCGCGAGCCTCGGTGCCGCTGCGGATGGCTGCGTTGGCCTCTTCGAGCTCGAAGCGGAGAACGGTGGCCTTCTCGGCGTAGGTGTCCTGCGCGGCGAGGAACTTCTCTCCCTCGATCTGCAGGGCGGTTTCGACCTTTCCGAGATTGCTTTTGGCGCTGGGGAGCTTGTCGACCAGAGCCAGCCATTCCGCGCGCCGGCGGGCCAGGGCGACGGCGGCCTCGAAGTCGGCCGACGATTTCCCCAGCGTGGCAAGCGCGCTGCTCACCGTTTCCAGGTCGGTCGTCCCCCCGGCCGCGACGGTGCGGGCCGCGACGGCGATCTGCTCCAGAGCTTCGCGCTCTGTCTTCTGCTCGCGCCCTCGAAGGGCTTGAATCGTGCTCGTCATGCTCGGGCCTCCAATGCTCTGAATCGGTCGGTCGTCAAGGTGGTGAATCGGTCCGGGGACGGACGGCGAATGATGTCGACGATCGGCTGGCGGTGATCGACGATCAGCGCCTCGAGCCGGAGCCCGGCGGCGAGCGCCTCGGGATCGGCGTAGTAGCGGCCGACATCGGCGATGAAGCGGTCGACGTTGGCGGCGCGGTGGGCCAGGTGGTAATAGGCGCGGACCCACTCGATCGGATGGTGCGTCGCTTGATCCGATTCCGAGAGCGTCTCTTCGAGGGCTCGGGCGATCGCCTCCATGCGGTCGGGGTGGGTGAGGGCGACGGCTGACTCGATCCGCCGTCCTGCGGCCTGCTCGGCGATCGTGTGGGCGTATTCGTGAAGCACGGTTCCGTTGATCCACCATGCCACGGTGCTGACGATGTCGCGCTCGCTGGTGGCGGCTGGCAGATTGGCGGTTGCGTCGTGAAACTCGGCGCGGACGTTCAAGGCGATTACGGGGCCGGGCTCGGCGTCGGCCGGCAGGATCGGCCGGAGAACGTCGAAGACTCCAGCCGCCATCGTGAAGCCGCCGACGGTCGTGCTCCTGGTGCCGATCGTGTCGAAGTCGATCAGATGGAGCGGCTGGCCGGCGAGGGTGAGCGGATCGGCTTGCCGGAGGAGCGCCTCGGCGTCGGCGAGGATCTGCCGACCGTGTCGCTCGATCAGATCGTCGGTTTCATCTTCGACGCTGTGGGTGACTCGTCGCGCCCACCGCTCGCGGCCGGGGCGCGTCGCCTCGATCCGCTCCGCCCGCAGTCGCTCGAAGGGGTTCATAGCAGCCTGCTTGGACTTGACGACGGCGATCAGCACGAAGAGAGCCTCATCGGTGGTGATCTCAGCCACGGGGGACATTCGGCGGCCTCCGTTGGGCTTCGTAGGCCACGGGATCGGCGAGCCAGTCGCGGATCTCGTCGACCTCGTAGATCGTGTGCGCCTGCTTGGTCGCGCCGGTCTTTGTGGGCCGGGGGCCGCGGGGCGGATTCTGTGCCGACCATGCTCGAAGCGTGGCCGATTTTCGGCCGATCATCTCGGCGGCACGGGCTCGGCTGACTGCGTGTGGGTTGCTCATGCCGTTAAATGTGGCGGCATGGCTATGGATGCGCTAGGGGGTGTGGCGCGCGGGGTGTCGGCACAAGTCCCGGTTCAGGAGCCGTGCGCGTCTTGGCGGTCTTTGATGTGCGCGACCCTATGCCAGTAAAAGAAACCGGGCCGGGCATCTTGCGATGCCCAGCCCGGTTTTGAATTAGCGATGAACGAACCTGCTCGATCAAGTTGCGAGCGTGGCACGCCGACGCCGCTGCTGCTCGATCATCGCGAGCACACCAGCGACGAGCGAGAGGGCGCTGCGGCCCGTGGCGGGATCGAGCTCAGGGACCGTGTCGACGGAGGGTCTTCCGCCGGAGGCGAGAGTCCAAATCCCATCAACGCTCGGACTAAAGGCGTTTGCGCCCTCGCTCAACCATTGATCGCTCGCCCCCCATCTACCTTTGTAATAAGAATTAACGCCAGCGTTAATCCAGCTCACTTCCGACGTATAAGATAAATCTCCAAGGTTTGGGGGCATTGAGAAGAAATTGAGTCTTGAACCACCTTCGAGAGTTAAATCGCTCGCCGTTGCCACAAGCGTACCCGCTGCAGACACCCACGCGACGTTTAATACATTGCTGAATCTGTGAGATGGAGAACCTGTCTTCGAAGCCGTGATATCCCACGCCGTAAATGCACTTTCATCCGAATAGGTGCCGGTCCCCGAGAGCGTGATGGTTCCGTTTAGCGACCAGCCATTTTGGTGGGCCGTGTCGTTGGTGACGTTGTAGGTGATCCCGGCGAACGACGGGGCGGTAGCCCCGGCGAGGGCGAACACCGCAAGGGCCGCAATGGCCACTGATCGAAATCGGCGTGTCATGTGTAAATAATTTCCTGTTTCTGTTGGTTTAAACCGCTGGCGGCGTTCAATGCTATCAAGCACTCCATTGGGGGGCATTATATCTCACGCAACGTTTTTTTCAACGATCGTTAAGCCCCCAATTGACGTACCGTTTTTTTGGTCACGAAACGGACAGCAGTCCTACCTTTTGCGCACTTGCTGCTACAGAAAGCGCAACGAGACTCTGCTGCCGATGTCGCAAAGAACGCTCGCTAATCCGATGGCAAGGGGCGGTGACATCGGCCGCGTGGTGATCCGTGGCTCGCGTTTCATGCTGGCTGGCTTACTTGCGCCGCGTGGAGATCGTCTTGCGCTGCGCCCCCGGCTTTGGGATTTCCACCCGCTTACGCTCCCGCTCCGGCGCCATCTCAGCCCCTACGGCGGTGATTCCTGCGGCGCTCGCAGCGACGGTGGCGAGAACAGCACAGTCGAGGAAGTGATTCTCACGGCCGGGGAGCAACTTCCACTCGTCCACGGTGCGGCCGCGGGCGCTGACGGCGATCGGCTGCTCGGAGGTGAGGTGGTCGAGGAGCATGTGATGCTCCGCCTGGTGGAAGGTGAGAGCGCCGGGGTCGCCGACCGTCGTGTTCAGCCGGGCGGTCAGGAAGCTCTTCCAGTGGTTCGCATCGAAGAGGAGCCCGCGCTGGCCGCTGATGGTGCCGATCTTCCAGCCGGGGCCGATCCGCTCGCCCGGTTTCTTCTTGCCGTCGTGAATGGGGCGAGCCGTCGGCCCGATTCCGCGGCCGTGGCTGGGGAGAATGATGGCGCTCGAGGCGTGGCGCCGGCAGAACTCGCGAACGGTCTGCGTGGACTGTCCCCAGTTCGCATCGACGACGAGCTGCTCGATGCGGGCGGTCGTGCCATCTTCCCGCGGCCACTCGCGCCCCAGGAGCCTATCGACCAGCGTCGTGAGCCCGGCCTGGAGCGTGGCCTCGAAGCCGCCGGGGTGAACATCGGCAAGCGTTCGCTTGGCGCTGGAGGCGGTGAAGTTCTCGCCGGGCTGCTCGGGATGTGTGCCGTAGGCCAGGAGGTGGCCGCTGTAGCCTCCGCCCCAGGAAGCGACGGTCCAGAAGAGCAACCGCTCCTGGATGTCGATCGCGACACCGCTTCGCAGCCCGTCGCGGCGGAGCTCGGCGTACTGCTGCCAAAGGTCTTCCCGGTCCGGCCATTGGTAGATCAGGCTGGGTTCAGAACAAGCTGGTGACGCACGGTTTCCAGCTGTCGAGGGGTCGGCCGTCGCGGGCCTTGCCGGGCTTCGTTTGCACGTACTCCGCGCCCAGCATGGCCGTTCGCTGCCATTCCTCGTCTTTGATCGCCTGTTTTCGGCTCTCGATCGTGTCCATGTCGTCCGATAGGAAATCGGCGATCATGGGAATCACGTTGTGCCAATTGCCCCGCGAAAGCGGCCCTTCGATCAAGTCGGCGACGGGTCGATTGGGGCCCTGCATATACGTGTTGACGGTGATCAACCGTGAGCCCGGTTTCAGGCGATAGGTCGCCACGAGCTCCTCCGAAAACTTGAGCATCACGACGCAATCGCGCTCATCGGAATACGCGGCCACCAGCAGCGGCGACACCGAAACCACAACCGCCGCTCGACTGTCGCCGAACTGCAGATGCTTGTTGATGGCCGAGGGCGAGAACGGCGCACTGCCTGCGAGACTCTTCCAAAGTCGCATCAGCAGCCCGCTGGAGGTGAAGAAATTGGGATACAAGACCTCAAGTTTCTCGCGCGACAGGCTGACATTGCCCGGATCCGAAGCCGTGCTTCTGCCGGCGCCGCGGTTGGGACTCGGTGCCGTGGGCGGAGCGAGATCCGCCGGCGTGGCCGTCGGTTTCGCATCGGGAACGCGAAACGCATGGGCGCATTTGGGGCATTTCACTTGGCGGCCGGCGAGGCTGATTGGAACCGACAGGACCTTACCGCAGCCGCCGCACTTCAGCCGCGAGGTCGGCTCATTGGCGCTTGTCATCGGATCTCCAAAAGCATCGGGATGGTTAGAATCGATCGGGGCAACGAGCGTGTCGTCGCTGGATTTGAATTGTAACCTGGGTATTCCCCAGCGGGCGACGGTCAAAGGCGTTCACCATCGCCGTTCCCAGAGGACAACGATGCCAACTGAAAGCGGTCGACAACACGTGTCGGTCGACGCCCCGGCCGGGGCTGAGCCCGACGAGATCGCAAAGGCGTTCCAGGCGTTCCGGCAGAAGAAACTGGCCGAGAAAAGGGCCAAGGAGGAGACGGAGCGGATGACATCCGAGGGGGCGTCCGCCGCGATTGGGGAACCATGACGCCTGAAGCTCATTCGTCCCGGTGCATCAGTCCTCCGCCAGCCCAACCCGCCCGAGCATCACCGCTGCTGCTGCCGCCCCAACGCCGGCGGCGATCACGGTTTGTCACGATGTCGGCGATCGCAGCCAGGCAGACCGCTGGACATCCGAAGACAGGCACCGGGCAGGCACCCAGCGATGCCCGGTCCGGCTGAGACTTGCCAGGTCGTAGTCAGGCTACGGCAATGGCACGCCGGCGTCGCTGCTCGATCATCGCCAGCACCCCGGCGACGAGCGAGAGGGCGCTTCCGCCTGTGGCGGGGTCGATCTCGGGGACTGGAGAAGTAGACGCGATAACCCAACTCGTCCCGACTGATAGCATCGATGTGCCATCGTAACGCCAAACAGACATTGATCCGCCGATTCCTATTGGAATGGCAGCTTCATAGGCTCTTAAAATGCTCCCATCATTGTTCCAATAAACCGTAGGCAAGGCACCCAACTGTAGATATTTAGATTGTGGGAGAAAGAGATTGGTGGACGAGGCCAATAACGAATCGCTCAAAAAGAGGGCGTCTGTTGCTGACGAGTTGGATTGCGTTGTGATTCCATTGGTGAATGAGAAAGACCACTTCGTTATGTCACTGGCACTGATTACACCAAGTGTTCCATTCGTCGTGATCGAACCGGACAGAGTGAAGCCGTTTTGGACAGAAGAATTATTCGTTAGCTGATAGATGATTTCAGCGCCTGCCGTGTTGAAAATCAATGTGGCGGCTGTTGCAAGGGCCACAATCCCCACGGATCGAACAAAGCTTTTCATGAACGTCCTACGCTTCCTTTAAGGGGTTGGCAGTGGAAACGGACACACCACTTCCGGGGGAGCGTATTCGGCCGTGCCGCGGACTGCCTAGGGGAGTTTTTCGGTCGTCGCGGTGGCCAACGGCGTTGCCGCTCCGGCGACGGCTCCGCCCCGACAGCGGTGATGCCCGCGGCGCTGGCGGTGACGGTCGCCATCACGGCGCAATCGAAGAGGTGGTTTTCCCGGCCGGGGAGGAGGTTCCACTCGTCGACGGTGCGGCCGCGGGCGCTGACGGCGATCGGCTGCTCGCTCGTCAGGTGGTCGAGGAGCATGTGATGCTCCGCCTAGTGGCAGGTGAGGGTGCCCGGATCGCCGACGGTTGTAGTGAGCCGGGCGGCCAGGAAGGATTTCCAGTGGCTCGCGTCGAAGAGCAACCCGCGCTGGCCGCTGACGGTGCCGATCTTCCAGCCGGGGCCGATCCGCTCGCCGGGCTTTTTCTTCCCGTCGTGAATGGGGCGGGCCGTCCGGCGGGAAGCCGATCCCGCCCCGTCTGTTGCGGTCTAAAACCTCCCCATAGCCCGGAAGGGGAGGCTCATCCCGGTTCATCCGCCCCGGGCGAGAATCGTGAGCGGGGAAGAACGGGGGAGGAGGGGCTCACCGCTTCTCGACGTAGTGGACGTTTCCCGGGGTGTTTCCCACCAGCGTGTCGGTGTGACTGATCGTGAACCGCTCCCGGATTAACTCCTCGAGAAACTCCAGGCTGATCGTCGGCGGGTACTTCTTCGCCTTGAAGGTGTCGCGGTCGAGCTTGAAGATCGCCTGCCCGCCGTTCTTGAGAAAGCTACGGACGTTGTCGAGGTACTGTCGGCACTGGTCCCTCGAGAAGCCGAAGTGGGAGAGCACTCCCCAGCTGCGGATCTCGTCGAAAGAGCCGTACAACGCACCCGTAAGTGCGCTGCCGGGGGCGGCGGTCGCCGCGGTGCTCGCGGTCATGTCGAACCGGACGTACCGGTCGAGACCGGCAATGGAGACGATGTCGGGGTGATCAGGTTCTTTAATGTCGAAGATCGTGAGCTCGTTCTCCCGGCCCACGACGTCCTTCTGGTATTTGTTGTACCAAGCCGCGCCGATCTCCAGGATCTTCCCCTTTCTCGCGCGCGTCGGCACGACCGAGAGGAGATAGCGCCGCCCGAGGCGCTCGGTCCAGAAGGCCCGGTTCTTTTCATCCCACTGCAGGAGGTCGATCCCGGCGGCCGGGCTGCCGTTGAACGTGTCGTCGTATTCCATGCCTGACCTCGTCGGGAGCAGGGGAGGGACCGGCCGCCGCCAGGGCCCGCCCGCGGGGCTTGGCCGCCGTCCGCGCCGGGAGATCCCCCGGCCCCCCGGACCTTTCCATACCGGCGGCGATGAGTCTAGGCCGGGTGTAGCCCCGGGAAGGGCCAGGGCGGGGCATTCAGAAGGCCGGCCCTCTCATCACCCCAGCCGTAATCCTTCGCCATCGTGGAGCCGGCTGTCACGATCAACCCACCGCCGTAGCTCGGATTGCCCGGACTGATCGTCTCACCCCGCGCCCTTGTGAGACGTGTCTACCGCAGCCGCTTGGCGGCTGTCACGATGGCGGTCCCTCGGAAGGAAAGGGGATCATGAGCGACCACCCACTCAGAGAAGCCTACGAAGCGACCGACTACCGGGTCGGTGACCGCTTCACGATCCGCTGCGGCGCGCTTTCTGCCCCCCTCGATGCCCTCCTCACTGACCACGGGCACGATCACTGGGCCTACATCACTGCCTGCAATCCGGGTTCGCTCCCCCTCAGCGCTGCCGAGAACCGGCGCCGGATGGCAGACCTCGCCCGCCGCATCGCCTTCCTCGGCCTGCCGATGCTGGCAGGGGAGGGAGTGGGAGACGGGAACGATTGGCCGCCGGAGCCGAGCCTGCTCGTCCTCGGCATCGGGCAAAAAGCAGCGGTGGAACTCGGCCGGGAATTCGGCCAGGTGGCGATCGTCATCGGCCGCCGGGGAGAGCCGGCCCGGCTCTGCTTCTGCTCGCCCCCCCCGCCGCGCACGGCCGGGGAGACCTGAGCTCATCAGAGCTAAAAGCCGGCCCGGACTGCGGTGGCGAGAGGGCGTCGGTTTCGCTACCGTCCTGCCTCAAGTCCTCTGCCCCAGCCATCCTCCGAGGACGACCCAGTGATACGGACTCTCCTCGACTGGCTCCTCTTCGCCCACACCGGCGGCCAATTCCTCGAGCTCAACGCGATCACCGCCCACTACGCGCCCGACGATTCCGACTTGTACCGCCGGTATCTCCCCGATCGCCTCGCGATGCCGGCCAGGCCGGTCGTGAAGCTGTTCCTCGTCGACTATCTCCGGTGTAGTCCCTGGCCGCTGACCCGCTACCAAGAATGGTCGATGCTCCTCCGGGCATCCCACGACGGGGCCGAAGGATGGTTTCCGGTAACGATGCCGGTCACGACCTGGGTCGCCAGGCAGGGGGGGCATCACCTCGGCTTTCCCAAATACGTGGCCCATTCGATCGCGCTGATCGACGACGGGCGGACCGCCTTCGGCCGGGCCACCGCCGACGATCGGCTCGATGTCTCGATGCGCTACAGCGACGACAAGCCCCCCATCCTTGCCCGGTGGGAACGGGATCTCCGTGCCCATGACGCGTTCATCGAAGGGGATTTGATTGTTCTGAAACCCACCGGCATCGGACCCGATGTCAATCGGATCCGGTTCGAGGACGTCGTCCCCTCGTCATGGACCACCCGGCACGGCTCGGTCGAACTGCACGGCGATGCGGGGGGGCTGATCCCCGACGGCCGGATCGTTCCCGGATCAGCCCACCATTTCCAGGGGGGAATGAATCTCGTTCGCAACGCACCGATCCCCACCGTGCTCCCCTTTTCCAGCCACGTCCGTCGCCGATCGCGCCCCTTGTCCAGGGCCGCCTGACTCCGGGGCGCCGGAGGGGCCGGACACGGCTTCACGCCCCGCCGTTTCCGACCGACACGACCGACCAACTGTCCGTTTGACTCCCCCCGGGCTTGAAGCATTGTCAATAGTCCAGTCGCCGCCTGCCCCCCGGGCGAGCGTCGTCCACTCCGAGGGCTCGTCCATGGCATCCATCGACATCCTCCTAGCCGTCATGGCAGCACTCGTCGCCGCTTGCTTCACCGGCTATTCCCTCAGCGGCTATTCCCTCAGCGGCTATTCCCTCAGCGACGACCCCCGCACGACATCGCCGGACAATCACTAACGCCTTCCGACGGCGCGGCTGCACCCGGGCGGCGAGATCGGGGGAGCGGGAGAGCGAACCGTTGCCGGCGTTCTACCCCGGCAGCGATTCGCGCGGTGGTTGGAGGGCGAGCAGCTGTCGGAGCCTGGCCATCGCGGCCCGGCCGACGACGAGCGTCTCGGAAGTGTCGGCAAACTCAAGCAACGCCCCGCCCCCCTCGAGCCTGCTGACGGTGCGGAGCGAGCGGAGATTGACGACGAGCGACCGGCCGATGCGCGCGAATCGCCCCGACGGGAGCTCTTCACCGAAATCGCCGAGCAGGCGTTTGACGAGGAGCGGACCTCCGCCCGCGCGATGGATCAGTGAATAGTTCTGCCGGGCTTCAATCCACAGCACCTCGTCGGTGGGAACGAGGATCGTGCCGGTAGGGGTGGAGACCGTGATCCTCTCGCTCTCAACAGGCGCGGCAGGGTCGGGCGGCCGCTGTCGCAGCTCGTGGCGGAGGCGATCGATGGTCTTGCCGATCCGGGCAGCCGTCACCGGCTTCAGAACGTAATCGAATGCCCCCACCTCGAAGGCGTCGAGCATCCGGTCGTCGTGGGCGGTAACGAGGACGATGCGGATGTTGGGGTCGACGGAGGCGAAGAGCGTCATGCCGCACTGTCGTGGCATGGAGATGTCGAGAAAGACGACGTCGGGCCGGATCGTCTCCAGGAGCACCAGGGCTGCCGCGACGCTCGTGGCGGTGCCCAACACCTCGACCTTCGGCTGCGACGAGAGCACGTCTGCCAGCCAACGGAGCGCTGATTCCTCGTCGTCGACCAGGATCGCGCGGATCATCGCTTGTCTCCGATGAAGGCGGTGCGGAGTGTCGTCGCACCGGCCGGCGGCGGGGCCAGCGGTAGCCTCAAGCTGGCCCGCACGCCTTCGCCAGCCGGGCCGCTCTCGAGCACGGCATCGCGGAAGTCGAGGAGATCAAGACGCTTGCGAAGGTTCGCCAGCCCCGTGCCGCGGCGACCGTCCGCCCCCGGCTCGATCCACGTGCCGCTGTTGTAGACCGTGACGACGAGCGTGCCCCCCTCCATCCGACAATCGACGATGATCCGGAGGGGATCGAGGCTCGTGATCGCGCCGTGCTTGAGGGCGTTGTCGAGGAGTGGCTCGATGATCACCGGGGGCACGAGCATCTCCCGCGCCTCTCGGGTGCAATCGATCCGGCAGTCAAGCGTCTTGCCAAACCGGGCCCGCTGGACGGTGAGGTAATGCTCGAGCGCGTCGATCTCG
>CALQRA010000035.1 GCA_943332855.1 Candidatus Kuenenia stuttgartensis | reverse complement strand
TGCGCAGGAGATCTTGGAGCATCAGGCGCTCCGCCGCGCAGATGCCCCGGTCCTGTTCGGCAATCTCTGGGTAGGGGCAGACATGGTTGGTGAGGATGGCGAGTTGCCCCCCATCCGGCTGCGAGGTGTACTCGACGGCGCAGGTGATCTGGCGATCGCGGAAGACTCCCGCCACCCGCTCGAGCCGCTCGTGGAGCGTGCCGGCGGCGACCTGCTCTTCGTAGAGGCCCGCCATCGCCGAGCCGACGCGAGAGAGAAGACCCCGCCGGACCTCCGGGGATTCCACCCGGCGAATCTCGCTCCACAGGACCACGGCCAAGTCACGGAAGTTGTCTCCCCCCGTGCGCACGCCCTTCTCGGTGAGGCCGTAGACATGGGCCGGACGCCCCCGCCGCCTCGCGCCGGAGGAGCCTCCATCGGTGGGAGTGATCACCACCTCCCGCATCACGATCCCCTCGCGCATCAGCCGCTCGAGCCGCTGCCGCACCGCCGTCGCAGTCACACGCAGGGACGACGCCAGTTCTCCAACGCCGGTCTGGCCATTGGTCCGCAGCAGTTCGACGAGGACCGAGTCGGAGGCCCGCAATTCCGGTCGCTTCTCGGCAGGGGACGCCGGAGTCCGCTCGGACGCTCCGGCGTCGGCCGGAAACAGCGGACTGGTTGATGGATTGGACAGCGTTTTCATCACGGCATTCTACGCTCCAAGGCTTTTTTGACAACGCCTCATGCGAAAAATATCCCCTTTTTTGTGTGCCTCTGCGGCGAGGGTGTCATCCGGTCCCCGGTTGGCCTGCCTGCGCCGACGGGAAATGGACCCGCATGACTTCGAGAAACGCCTCGCGGGTCTCGACGCGCGACACCCGCCCGCGGAACTCCCTGGCCCCGGCGAGGCCCTGGGCATAGGAGCAGGCAAACTTCCGCATCAGGAGCGTTCCCCGCTCGATGCCGAAGCGCTGGCAGACGAGGTCGTAATGGTGGAGCACAAGCTCCTTCTGTTCGGCCAGGCTGGGATCGGGAGGGAGGGGATCGCCGCGGAGGAGCGCAGCGGTCTGGGCGAAAATCCATGGTCGGGCGAGCGCCTCGCGCGCGATCATGACGCCGTCGACGCCACTCTCCCGGAGCCGGGCCACGGCGGTGGCGGCGGAATCGATGTCGCCATTTCCCACCACCGGCATCCGCGACACCGCCCGCTTGACCGCGGCGATGGCGCTCCAATCGGCATCCCCGGAGAAGAACTGTGACGCCACGCGGCCGTGGACCGTGAGGCACGATGCCCCGGCCTCCTCGATGCGCTGCGCTACCTCGATGGCCGTGCGGCAGTCGTCGCTGCAGCCGAGCCGGATCTTCGCCGTCACCGGCACGCCGTCGCACGCCTCGACGACGCGGGCGACGATGGCACCGACCCGGTCGGGGTCGCGGAGGAGCCACGATCCGCTCTGGGCCTTGACCGTCACCTGACGCACCGGACAGCCGAAATTGAGGTCGACGACACTGACCCCGAAGTCTTTCGCCAGCCGCCGACCGACGCGGGCGAGGTTGTCGGGATCGTTGTCCCACATCTGCACCGCCAGCGGCCGCGGTTCATCCCTCACCCCCCACAACCGATCCGGATGCTCACCACGGTTGGTCTCCAACCAGGTCGCGCTGCGGGCGGCGATCATCTCCGTCGCGAGCAATCCCGCCCCGCCAAACTCCCGCACCACTTGGCGGTAGGCGTAATTCGTGTAGCCGGCCATCGGCGCCTGAAGGATCGGCGGATCGACGACGACCGGGCCGATCTTCAGCGGGGCCGTGGCAGGGGCAGGGGTCGGGGTCGGAGTTGGGCCCGAAGTCAGCGGCGGTGCGGCCGGGGCGGACATCAGCGTGAGGGGATCATTGGCCATACCGAATCATCGCGGTCCGGGGCCCCGACGCAAGCCGTTCTTGGCATTCCCCGGCAGCCCGCAGGGGGCGATCAGCCGCCGAACGGTGCGCCGGCGGGGGGGAACGGAGCGCCCCCAGGCGCGTTTGGCGGCGGAGCGAATCTGCCCGGTGCCAGCGGATTCGCCCCTGGGAGACCGACGGCCGGAGGCGTCTGGAGGATGGGGGTGCCGGCCGGGAAAACGTCTGGAGACTGCGGCGGTTGGCCCACCGAGAACGACTGCCCGGCCACGGGCACCACCCGGTCATTGCCGGCAAACGGGGGCACCACCGCCATCGGCTGCCGCCAGGGGGTCGGCTGGCCGATGAGCATCATCGCGAACTGCTCGTCGGGGACCGAGAGATCCGCCACGGCCATGACATACTCGGAGATGTCGAGGTTGTAGCCACGAACGGCCCGGACAAAGGCCTCCCCCTGAGCGGCCACCGCATCGTGGGCGGAGAGGACCGCGCCGATCGGCTGGCTCCCCTGGGCATGGAGGGCCTCGATGGCGGTGAACCGGCGCTCCGCCGCCGTGGCCGCCTCGGCCCGTGCCACCACCGCCGCATAGTGCAGCGGCAATTGCCGATGAATGGCCCGCACCCTGCCGGTGGCTGGCCGCCCAGCGAAGATCGTGTCGAAATGGGTCTGGTAGGCGGCTGTGAGGGGGCGATCGACCGGCCACGGCGGGGGATCGGTGACCGGCAACCGGACAAGATCGATAATCTCCTGCTGCGCGGCGACAAGCTCGACCCCCGCCGAGGCGCTCTCTCCGCGGGCCGTCGCGGTGGCGAGATCGAGCAGCACCAGATCGTCGGAGCTCCCCCCCGGCGCCACCAACGCCAGGCGCTCCTCGGCTTCGGCCGCGAACCGCACCCTCGCCGCGGCCGCGGCGAGTTTCCAGTAGGCCTGGGTGATCCAGAGGCGGCGCGTCCTGTCGCCGGAACGCTCCAGGGCCTCCAGGAGCGCCAACGGGCGCGGCGGGGCAATGTCGGCGGTGGGGCTGCCGGCCACGAGCGGAAATGGCAGCTCGAGCCCCCGCGCGACGAGATCGGCGGCCGGGTTAGCCAGAACGCTCGGTGGCGGAGCCACATTCAGCCCGACCGAGGGGGGAGGGAACGCGGTGCGTGGCGGCGCCAGGGGCAGGCTCCCCGTCGAAGAAGGGGGGAAAGGGCCGTTCGTCCCGCCGCGGGCGACCGCCGCAGGCGCCGCCGACTGCACGAGGACGGAGACTGTCCCATCGGGGGATACCGGCGGCGATCCTCCGACCGGGGCCAGCGGGCTGTCACCGGGGGATCCCACCCCGTCGACAGGGCGCTGGCCCGGACCGTTGGCGGGGGGATCGAAGGCGAACGGGGGAAGCGTGCCGACCCCGCCGGGCGGGAACGGCGCGGGGGGGGCGAAGGGGGCCCTGGGATCGTCGGGCAGCGGCGCCAGATCGTCCGGTGGTCGATCCGCTCCATCTCCCTCGGCCGCTGCCGGTCCGGCATCGGGCGTGGCAGCGGAGAAGGGGGGGGGTGGATCCTGTTCCGCAGCAGAGGCCGGCCGCTCCATCGGGAGCGCGAGAGCCATCCCCACCAGCCAGACGGCGGCGAAATGCTGCGGACGGGCGGATCGAAGCGGCCCGCTGGAATCCATCTCGTTCCTCGACACTTTTCCACGCTCCCCCGGGGGAATGGGGGGCAGGAGGGTCACAGCCAGGGCGGGCCGAGTCAACGCCGATCTTGGCTGTCCGTGGAAAGAGTCATCCCTGACCTTTTTCCACGTTGTCGACCGCAGGAAACGCCGCGGGTTTTCTCGGTCGACGGCCGCCGCATCGAGCGGCAAAGACATGATCCACCGTCTGTTGGCGCCTCGTGGCGGACCCGGTCAGCTGGCAGCCGGCCGAAGCGGGGCAAACTGGGGGCAAACTGGGGGCAAACTGGGGGCGTGATTCGGGCCGGGAGAATGGGCCGTTGGATGACCGCACGGATCAGGAGGCCGAATCGAGATAGGGATCCTGACTCATCTGAATGTGGGCCTCGGCGCGTTGCCGCTCGACATACTCAAGCACCCGTCGCTGTCGGACATGTCGCCCCTCAACAAGGCGCTGCGCCTTCATGAATGAGGCGAGGAGCCGCTCCGGATTTCCGCCGAGCCCGGCCCGGAGCCTGGCGACGACGCGTCGGGCCCGATCGGGGCCGTACCCCCCCACGAGGATGTCGTCGTCGAGGGAGACATACTGCCGCCAGGTGCCGGGATCCCCCTGCCGGCCACAGCGGCCGACGAGTTGCCGGTCGATCCGCGCCGAGTCGTGGAACTCGGTGCAGATGACGTGGAGGCCTCCCATCTCGGGTACCCCCTCGCCGAGCCGGATGTCGGTGCCACGGCCGGCCATGTTGGTCGAGACGGTGATCTGCCCCGGCTGACCGGCCCGGGCAACGATCTCTGCCTCGCGATCAATCTGTCTGGCATTGAGCACGGTGTGCTCCAACCCGGCCGCGGTGAGAAGGCGGGAGAGCTCCTCCGACTTGTCGATCGAGCGGGTCCCGATCAGAACCGGGCGGCCCGAGGCGTGGATGGCGACGGTCTCGGCGACGATCCGCTCGAACTTCTCCCCCTGGGTCGCGCAGACAACGGCGGGGAGGCGTTGGCGGATCGCAGGCCGGTTGGTCGGGACTGCGGCCACGCCCACGTCGTAGGTGCGGCTGATCTCGGAGGCGCTGGTCGCGATCGTCCCCGTCATGCCGGCGAGGTGCGGCCAGCGGGCAAAGAGATCCTGAATCGTGATCCGGGCGGCGTGCCCCGAGGGCACCGTCACCTCGATCCCCTCCTTCGCCTCGACCGCCTGATGGAGCCCGTCCCGCCAGGTTCGCCCCTCAGCGGCCCGGCCGGTGAACTCGTCGATGATCACGATCTTGCCGTCGCGAACGACATACTGCCGGTCGCGGTTGAAGAACCGCTTGCCACGCAGGGCCCGTTCGACGGCATCGTAGAGCGCGAGGAGGCTCAAGCTCTCAAGAAGTGGGGGGCGCTCGAGGGCGCGGACGCGACTTCGCCCCGGCCCCAGAAGCTCGCAGCTCTGCTTTTGGACATCGACCTCGAAATCCTCGTCGATGTCGAGCAGCGCCGCGGCCCCGGCGGCGAAGCGGAACAACGACTCCTCGGTCGCCTGGGCCTCGCCCGGCGGCGAAGAGATGATCAGCGGCGTGCGGGCTTCGTCGATGAGCACGTTGTCGGCCTCGTCGACCAGCACAAACCAATACGGCCGCTGGAGGAGCTTCGCGGCCTGCGACGTGGCGTCGCCGGTGAGCATCGCCCCAAGGTCGCCGCGCCCCTCCGCGATCTCGCGCCCCATGAGGCGATCTTTCAGAAAGTCGAACCCGAATTCCTTGGCCGTGCCGTAGGTGACATCCTTGGCGTAGGCCTCGCGGCGCTCGTCGAACCCCATCTGCGACTGGACGATGCCGACCGACAGCCCGAGGACACGGTAGATCGGCTCCATCCACTCGGCGTCGCGTTTGGCGAGATAGTCGTTGACCGTGGCGAGGTGGGCCCCCTTTCCACACAGGGCGTAGAGGGCCAGCGGGAGAGTGGCGACGAGCGTCTTCCCCTCGCCGGTCTGCATCTCGACGATCGCCCCGCGCACCAGCGCCACTCCGGCGAGGAGTTGAACGTCGTAATGCCGCATGCCGTTGGCGCGACGTCCGGCCTCACGCGTCGCCGCGAAGCTCTCCACCATCAGCGACTCGATCGGCTCCCCCGCCTTGGCCCGGTAGGAGAGAGATCGCGCCGTGCGCCGCAGGGCGGCGTCGCTCAAGCCCGCCATCTCGGCCGACAAGCTCTCAACCTCGGTGACGACCCTCCGTGCCGACGCATCGAGGAGCGAGCGCGAGCCCGGGGCAATCCCCTTGAGCCATCCGAGCATGTTCCCCGCCATCCCCTCCATCCTCATCCCTTTCCCGTCAGCGGGGTTCGAATTGCTCACGGCTGGCAACCGGCATCTGGAGCTCGATCCGCTGGCGGCCGCGGAACACCCCCAGTGACACGTTGCGATTGGTGGGCGTAACGCTCACGAGGCTGACGAGGTGGTCGTCGTCGTCGATCGGCTGCCCGTCGAACTCGAGGATCACGTCGTCGGGCTGGATGCCGGCCGTGTCGGCGGGCGATCCCTTCGTCACTCCCGACACCCTTGCCCCCACCGCCCGCACCATCCCCAGCCGTTCCGCGGTCTTCTGCGTAAAGGTCCGGTCGAGGGTGACGCCGAGATAGGCCCGGGCGACAGCGCCGTTCTCGACAAGCTGCCGGGCGACGAACGTCACCATCGACACCGGGATGGCGAACCCGATCCCCTCGCTGCCACCGGAATTGCTAGCGATCGCGGTGTTGAGGCCGATCACCTCGCCGCGGAGGTTGACCAGCGGCCCGCCGCTGTTCCCCGGATTGATGGCTGCATCGGTCTGGATGAAGTCCTGGAACTTGACCCCCTCGTCGCCGAGCTCGAGATCGCGCCGCCCCTTCGCCGACACGATGCCAAGCGTCACCGAATGGGAGAGGCCGAACGGGCTGCCGATGGCGAGCACCGTGTCGCCGATCTGGACGCCATCGCGCTCGGCGAGCCGGGCAGCGACGAGGTCATTGCCCGTGATCGCGAGCACGGCGATGTCGGTGGCCGGGTCGGTCCACATCCGCACCGGGCGCAGCTCGCGGCCGTCGTCGAGCCGGATGACGATGTTGTCGAGCTCGGCGCCATGGACGACATGCCGGTTGGTGATCACGACGAGCCGATTGGAGACGCGGGAGATGACGCCCGATCCGGCCTCGTCCTCGTCGCCCGATTTCGCCCCCCGGGTCGGTTTCTGGGCCGGCTTGCGGGCATCGATGTGCACGACACAAGGGCGCAGCAGCATGGTCAGGCGGCGGAGCTGCGCGCCTTGCCGCTCGAGCTCCTCCGCATCGTGCTCCACCTGCTCATAGAGCCGGTCGCGCTCGTCGGAAGAGAGCCGCGACGAACGGGCCGGATCAACCCTCCCCGCCGCATCGGCCAGGATCCGGGGGTTGCCGTCGGACTCAGCCCCCGGCGGGCCGATGATGGGAGGGGCGATCGGCTGCAGGGCGGGAGGCTCGTCGCCGCAGGCCTGCCCCACCAGCACCACCACGGCCATGCGCACGAAGGCGAGCCACCACGCCCTCCGGATCGAGGGTGTTGCACCCCACCGGCCGACCGATACGCCTCCCACAGCGGCGCCCATCCCCGGACGGGGGCGGGAGCGGGCGGAGACGGTGGACGACAGGATCGGGCCCATGGATGTGACGCTCTCGGAGGCGAACGCGAGACCGCGACATCATACCGCCGGCCACGGCCGTGGGGCGTCTCCCGGGCCTTACCGACGAGAACCTGCGGCCCGCCCGGCTGAAAACGGCATCCTCGGAATCCCGCCGACCGTCACACGGCCGGCGAGGCATCAGGAGACGTCGATTTCGATGTCGGCCGAGGAGTCGTCGTAGGCTTCCCGGGTCGCCGCCATCCCGCCGTTCCGCTCGATTTCGCGTTGGCACTCGATGCACATCGTCGCGTAAGGGAGAGCGTCGAGCCGGGCCATCGGGATCTTCTTCGAACAGATCTCGCAGGCTCCGTACTCACCGCTCTTCATCCGCGCTAGCGCGTTCTCGATATGGGCCAGTTCGCGGCTCTCGACCTCGGCCAGTTGCGAACTGATCTCGTCCTGGGCGGTGTCGAGCGCGGCGTCAACGACGTCCCCCGTCGTCTCGCCATGCAGTTCACGAAGCAGCGAAAGGTCGCCGGCCAGCGCGCTGCGGAGGGCATCGCGCCGGCGGACGAGGATCGTCCGGAGATTTAAAAGTGAGTCTTTTCTGGCCATGATCGTGATGCTCCTCGCCCACCCGGCTGCCCTGTAAAAGCCCTGCCGACAGCGGTCGCACCAGATAGTACGGGGCTGGTGGTGGAATGTTCGGCGTCGGGAAAGCGTCAGCTGTTTCATCGAAAAAACGGGCGAAAAGGATCGTGACAGTTGGTGGGGACCGGAGACATTCCCCAGAGTTCCCCGCTCACGGGGATCTGGAGAAGGGGGGCGGTCCCTCGGGCCGGCCCGGCTCGCTCTCTCCGGCCCGGCTCATGGCCGAGATCAATCTCCAGGCGTCGAGGAGATCGGCCCGGCCGGTGAGCGTGCCGCCGACCGCCATCCGGATCGCGAGGCGACCACCGACGCGGGCATGACTGAAGAACACCGGCCCGGCGCGATTGACCCGAGCGAGGAGGCCGGCGGTCGCCTCATCCCCCGCCCGGAGTGCGAACGTCACCAGCGCCAGGCTTGGGCTCGAGAGGATCTCGAAGGCCGGATCGGCCGCCACGAGGTCGGTGAACTCCACCGTCCATGCCACGTGGTCACGGACACGCTGCCGGAGGGCTTCCGCCCCGATCATCCGCAGCACCATCCACAGCTTCAGGGCCCGGAACCGGCGGCCGAGTGGCACCTGCCAGTCGCTGTAGTCGACCACGGCCCCGGCATCGCCGACGGCCGTCCGGAGGTAGTCGGGCTTCGTCGTCAGGGCGCTTGCGAGAGAATGCCGGGAGGCGATCCAGAGGCAGTGGCAGTCGAAGTTGACGAGCATCGACTTGTGCGGGTTGGTCCCCCAGCTGTCGGCGAGTTCGGCCCCGTCGACGATCCTCGGGCGGAGCTCCGGGCAGATCGCGGCCGTTCCGGCCCAGGCAGCATCGACATGGAGCCAGACGCCGTGGCGACGAGCGATCGCGCCGATCGCCTCCACCGGGTCGATCGCCCCCCGCGCGGTCGTGCCGACGGTGGCGACGACGAAGCAGGGGATCTGGCCGGCGGCCGCATCGTCGCGCATCGCGGCCTCGAGGAGATCGGGGCAAAGCCGGCCGGAGCCGTCGGTATTGATCAGACGGATCGCCGCAGGGGGGAATCCGGCGATCTTCGCCCCCTTGACGACACTCGAATGGGCATCGGAACTGGCGTAGACGATGCGTTGCCCCGTGCCGCGCGCCGCTGCTCGCTCGCGCGCTGCCACGAGACAACACAGCAGCCCGCTCGAGGCGGAGTCCTGGATCATCCCGCCGCCATCGCCACCGAGGCAGAAGCGATCCGGGAGGCCGAGGAGCTGCCGGAGCCAGTCAACGACGACCCCCTCAAGCTCCGAAGCCGCCGGCGACGTCGTCCACAGCATTCCCTGGATCCCGAGGCCAGCGCTGAGCAACTCGCCGAGGATCGAAGGCCCGGAGGCATTGGCCGGGAAGTAGGCGAAGAACCCCGGATGCTGCCAGTGCGTCAGCCCCGGCACGATGATCCGATCGAGGTCGTCGAGGACCGCAGCGAGCGATTCTGGCGTCTCGGGCGCCGCGGCGGGGAGCCGGGCCGCGACCTCCCCCGGTTCGACGTCGGGCATCACCGGCCGACCCGGCAGCGACGCCCAATAGTCGGCGATCCAATCGATGACGACCCGCCCCTCGCGTCGGAAGGCCTCGGGGTCGAATGGGATGCCACCGGTCCGGGGCACGCGCTCGAAATCGCCGGGCTCCTCCATCGGTCATTCTCCCTGGAGCGTCAGCACGAGCCGGCGCGGGCCACCACGGTCGCGGTGTTCGCCGAGATAGATCCCCTGCCAGGTGCCGAGGAGGAGCCTGCCATCCCGGACGGGGATCGTCACCGAGGTGCCGACGAGCGCCGCCTTGACGTGGGCCGGCATGTCGTCGCTCCCCTCGAGCGTGTGGGAATAGGGGAAATCCTCCCGGGCGATCCGGTCGACGGCCATCGCCAGATCGCGGGGAACGTCAGGATCGGCATTCTCGTTGATCGACAGGCTCGCCGAGGTGTGGCAGACGAAGGCATGGAGGAGGCCGACGCGGATCACCGCCAGCTCGGGAAGGGCGTCGACGACTGGCCGGGTGATGACATGAAACCCGCGGGGGAGGGGAGGGAGGCGAAGCTCACGTTGGTGCCACATGGGAGTTTTGGTGGGGGCGATGTCGGCCTCACTTCCCCTCCGCCCCGAAGCACCACACGGTGCCATCCCCGGAGGCCATGATCACACATCCGGCCGCCACGGCCGGCGACGAGGCGAAGCCGTTGCCGGCGTCGAACTCCCAGAGGATCTCCCCATCGGTCGTCCGCAGGGCCACGATCTTGCCGGCCGAATCGCCGACGATCGCCGCCAGACCTGCGGAATCGCCCTCACCACCGGCGCTGAGGTGGACCACCACCGGCGAGCCATCAACCCGCCCGCGCATCCCCTGCCGCCAGGCCCGCGCGCCATCGGCGACCGCGAAGGCCTCGACGGCCCGGCCACGGGTGCCGACCAGCGCCAGGTCGCCGGCGATCGCGGCACTTGACCGGTACGCCTGGCCATTCCCCTGGGGCACGAGCTTCCAGGCGACCTTCCCGGCCGTCACATCGATCGCCCAGAACACCCCCCCCTCGCTCCCAAACAGCGCCAGGCTCCCGGCGGCAGCGGGGGTCGTGCCGGTGGGGCCGTCGATCGCCACCGCGACATCCTCGGTGCCGGTCACGGCGTCGATGACATGGAGCTTGCCGTCGCAGCCGGCCAGGAGCACCTTCCCGGCAGCCACCGTCGGCGAACAGCGGATCTGGTCGGCGATGGTGTGCTTCCAGAGGATCTTTCCATCCGCGAGCGCCAGACAGGCGAGCGTCGCATCTTGCGAGCCGATGAGGACGCGCGGCCCGTCGTCGCCAGGCAGGAGCGTTGGCCCCCCTGACACCTCGCCATTAGTCTCGTGAGTCCAGCGGACCTCACCACTGCCGACGTCAAACGCCCGCACCATCCCGGCCCCATCGCCGACGACGACCAGCGGCACATTCGCGTCGGTCGATACCGCCGCCGCCGAGGGAAAGCCGACGTCGGTTTTGAACGACCAGACCGTCTTCCCATCGACGAGATCGAGGCAGTGGAAGGTGCCGTCGAGGTCACCGACGAAGATCCTCCCGCCGGAAACGACCGGCGTCGCCTCGAAGGCGGTCTTCTCGAGTTGTCGGTGCCAGCGTTCGGCCAGCGGCAGAGTCATCCGGGCCGCGGAACGGCCCGACCCGGCGACGCCGCCGCGGAACATCGGCCAGGCTTCGGCCGCCGCCTCGTCGCCGGGCTCAGCGCCGACCGCCGCGTGCCCCCCGGCGACCATCGCCAGCAACACGATCACGCGCCAACAAGCCGATCGAGGGCCGGTGCGACTCGAGAATCTCATCGGGCTTCCTGATAGAGCTTCGCCAGATCGTCGACGGCGACAGGGCGCGGGTTGAATCCCGCCGTCCACTGGCTCGCGGCGGCGGCGGCGAGAAACCCGAGATCGGGCGCTGAGATCCCAGCCGCCGTGAGCGAGGGGGCGAGTCCCCCGGCCGCCACGACCCCTTCGAGCCAGGTGGCGAGCCGTTCCCCCGCCCGATGCCCAGCGGCCATCGTCCCGTCGGGGAGCGCGGCGACGAGCTCGGCGTAGGGGGAATCGTCGCTGACGGCGTTGAAGCGGACGACATGGGGGAGCATCATCGCCACCGCCTGCCCGTGGACGACGTCGTGGACCGCCGTGAGCGGGTTGGCGAGGGCATGGGCGGCACCGAGCATCGAGTTCTCGATTGCCATCCCGGCCCACGCGGCGCCCAACTGCACCGCCTCACGGGCCGCGACATCGCCGGGATCGGCGAACACCCGCGGCAGACCAGCGGCGAGGAGCCGGAAGGCCTCGCGCGAGAACAGCCGCGAGGCCGGCGTGGCGGCGCGGCTGACATGGCTCTCGACGGCGTGCGACAGGGCATCGATGCCGGTCAGGGCCGTGACACGCGGCGGCTGCGTGAGCGTGAGCGAGACGTCGAGAATCGCCACTCGGAACGCCGCCCGCGGGTCGCCGCAGGCCATTTTGACGTGCGTCTCGGCATCGCTGATGAGCGCGAAGGATTGCGTCTCGCTCCCGGTGCCTGCCGTCGTCGGCACGCCGATCGACGGGAGCATCGGGCCGGTCGCCTTACCGCGGCCATGATAGTCGTGCATCCGACCGCCGCAGGAGTGGACGAAGTTGATCCCCTTCGCGCAGTCCATCGAGCTGCCGCCACCGATCGCCACGATGACATCAGGGCGAACCCGGCGGGCCGCCTCGACGCCGGCGGCGACATGGGCGGTGGTCGGATTCTCGCCGACGGCGGTGAACGTCGTAACGGCGAATCCTGCTGACTCCAGCGCCGCGATCCCCAGCCCCGTATGCCCCGCCCTCTCCACCCCCGGATCGCTGACGACCAGCGCCCGGTTGCCGCCGAGTTCACGGGCCAGGCCGCCGAGCCGAGCGACCGCTCCGGGCCCGACGACCAGCCGCGTGCCGGCACGGAACTCGAACGGCTGTGGGGTGGGGATCATGGATGGGTGGGGTCGGGGGACGGAATCAGACAACACCGGCACCCGCCGGTACCTGGAGGGCCCGCGAGCGGTAGAGGAAGTCGATGATGTTCCCCTCGTGGGGCTGGAGCCAGTCGAGCTTCGTCGTCGGCACGGGCCCGAAGTTGAGGCGATCGATCTCCGTGCAGTCGATGAGAGCGCGCCTGAAGGCGGGATCCTCGGTCAGCGCGGTGCCGACGAGCGTCGGGCCAATCTTCTCGAGCATCTGCCCCTGGGGGCACTTCACCACCGCCACGAACGGGAACATGTACTCGGCCTTCGAGATCACCGGCTCAGGTGACGAACAGTGGGCAACGACGGGCCGCAGCCAGCCGCACCGCTCCCCCTCCACTAGCCGCGGGCCGTATGTCTCGGTGGGATGGCTCACCCCGGGAGCCGCAAGCCCCCCTTCGATCTGCCCCCAGATCGCCTTGGCGGCGCCGGGGATCGTAAACGCCGCGAGCTTCGCATTGGGATCGTCGGGAGGGAGAACATCGACCGGCCCGAGCCGCTCGGCCAGGGCTGCGGCGATCGCCTCGGTGTGCCGGCTGGCCCAGATCGCCGAGCAGTTGATGCAGCCACGGCCGCCGTTGACGGCGACGCTCTCCACCATCATGTCGATGTGGTCTTCCCAGCGGTCGACCACGTCGTCACCGATGAGGATCTTCGAGAACCCGGGCCCGTGGACCTGCACGCCGGGATTGCCCCGGTACTGCTCGACCGTCTTGGCACTCCCGAAGATCATGCTCCGCTTGCAGGAGGCGAGGATCGAGGCCCCGACGTCGGTGGCCCCCGGATAGAGCCCGATCGCCTCGGAGGGAATCCCCGCTTCGATCATCGCTGCCGCCATCCGATAGGGTGTCCAGGGCTCCTGGCCCCCCGGCTTCATGACAAGGCCGACACCGAGGGCGATCACCGGCAGCCAGAGGGTGTGAACGCCGGGGGAGTTTGACGGCAGGACGAGCCCGAGAACCGGCGACTGCGCCTGGTAGCTGACGACGACATCGCGGTGCTCGCGGCCGTAGCCCTTCCAGAAGATCTCCGGCGGCAGGCCGCGGGAGAGGGCATCGAGCATCCGATCCATGTTCGCGAGGACGAACATGTTCTTCTGCATGTTCGCCCGGCAGAGGGTCTCGGGGAGCCCGGTCGTGGCCGACTGCTGCTTGACGAAATCGTCGGGCGACTGTTTGGTGTCGCCGACGGTGAGCGTGCCGTGGGCATAGAGATTCCCTGCCGTCTGCAGGCGCTCGACGACGTCCTCCGGATCGAGCGTCAAAAGCGCCTCGCGCGCCTTGGCGGCCTTTTGCATATCGCGGCCGACGAGCGCGCCGCCGACCTGACTGACCTCCGCCACCGGCTCGCCGGTGAGAAAGTGGACGAGCTTCGTCCGTTCGATCGACTCGTAGGGCTTGCCGAAACGGTAGGCGGGGAGATGCATCAACAAGACTCCTGCAACGTTTTCGAGAGAGATCCCAGATCGAAGGCAGACCAACCGTCGAGGCCCCCACAAGGAGGCGCCCGCGGTCGCCCGGAGGTGCGACCGCAAGCCTCCGCGGCTGGCAGCCAGGCTGCCGCCCGCCGGGGCCACGATGGCCCGGCGGGCGTGCAATCAATAAACGCCGACCGTGGTTGAGGAGGCGAGCTCACGGAACGGTCGCACGCCACTGATGCCGTCCCACGGGTATTTCGCGTAGGGGAGCTCGCGCTCTCCTTCGTCACGCTCGAGGAAGCCGGGCACGAACGTCTCCTTCGTGAGGGTCGTCAGTTTGACCCGTCCGGTGCCGCCGTAGGGGACGACCGTGTTGGTGTCGTCGAAGTCGACAACCTCGATCACCGCGCGCGGCTGCGGGGCGTAGTAGGCGATCGTGTAGCCATCAGCGGGGACCACCGGCCTGGAGGCCGCCAGTCCCATCAGCGTGTTGCCGTAGGTGGGGGTCATGAAGGCGCCATCGAGCAGCTCCTCCACGGCGAAGCGGGTCCACTGCGGGGTGAACTCGGTACCCCCGGAAAAGATCCCGGTGATCCCGGCCTTGCGGATCGTCGTCCCGCGCTTCTCGAGGCCGATCGCCAGCGACTCGAGGAGCTTTGGTGTCGTGAACATGCACTTCACGTCGTGGCCCGCCCCGAGGATCGTGATCGCCTGGTCGATGCAGTGCTGCTTGTAGGCCTCGAGATGCTCCATCCATCCCTTCTGAATGAGCTTGACCACCCAGCGCGGGTCGAGATCGAGGCAGAAGCAGATGCCGCCGCGATGCTGGGCGAGGTGCTCGATCGAGAGCCGCAGCCGACGCGGGCCTGAGGGCCCCAGCATCAGCCAGTTGGCGCCGCGCGGGAAGTATTCCTCGGGGAGCGTGTCACTAAACTGCTCGTAATCGGTGCGGAAGTCGCGCATGTTGACGCGCGACTTCGGCACGCCGGTGGTGCCACCGGTCTCGAAGACATAGGCGGGCTGACCGGCAAAACCCTGGGGGATCCAGCGCGTCACCGGACCACCCCGGAGCCATTCGTCCTCAAACGGCGGAAACTTCTTCAGGTCGTCGTAGTTCTTCACCTCGGTGATCGGATCGAACGTCAGCGACTTCGCATACTCCAGCCAAAAGGGGCAGCCGGTGGAGGGGTGGAAATGCCAGGCCATCATCTCCACGGCATGGGCATCGAGGGTCGCACGGGCCTGCTTCACGGCGGCGTCGTCGGCAACCTGGAACACCGGCTTCTGGGCGGAAACGTCGGTCGACATCGCGAGGTCTCTGGAGGGGAGGGGGCTTCAATCCGCAACCGCCATCGACGGCACGGACACGAGGGAAACGGACACCAGGGGCAGAAAAAAGGGTTCAGCCGTCCCCCGGCTGGGTCGCCGGGGGGGCTCCGAGTTGGGCGAACAGCTGCAGCACCCCGTTGAAGTGGGCGAGCCGTGGGCCGTAGCGATCGATGAACTCGCCGAGGGCATACTCGCTGTCGGAGAGGTTCTCGGCGTTGTCAAAGGCTTCCGTGGCCACCCCGGCGAGGAACTCGGTGTGCACCTTGGCCAGCGACTCGGCGGCCCGCCGGCAGGAGCGGGCCAACTCGGGATTGGCATCCTTCCAGGCCTTGAGCTCCGCAGCCCGCTGCCGCTGCTGGAGCGACACCTGCGAGACGAGTTCCGTGAGCAACTCGCACTGGCGGGAGAGGAGCTCGATCTGCCGCTGCTGCAGCAGGATCGATTCCCCGAGCAGATGCCGCGTCTGCGGGTCTGGCGCGGTGCCTCCCGGGGTGATCGAATTGGCGGAGATATCGAGTTGCGTAAACACGGGGGGAAAATCGCTCATGGCACGGCCCGCCGATGGGGAAAGAGAGAACCGAGCAAGATTCTACCCAGGCCCACGGGAATGGTAGTCCTCCGGCCCCCGTTCGGCCGGGCGGGGGGCGATTCTCGTCAAGGTTTCCCCAGCCTACGGCGGCGGGGTCGCCGGCCCCCCCGGGCGGCCGGGGAGCGTTCCCGCCTCTCAAGTGACGCGTCCCGTCACCCGATGCAAGGGGCGGGCGGGGAGCCGGTTCCCTGCGGATCCGCGGCCGACGAACCGCGGAACGACCGCCTCACGGCGGGCGAAGGCATTGGGGGAACGGTGGAAACCAACGACGCTACGCTGACCTTCGGGTTCCTCACCACCGTCGATTCGCCCACCCACGGTGTTTTCGGCGGCTACCTCGTCGTCGACGCCACGGGACGACCGCTGGAGTTCCACTGCACGACGCCGGTCAAGGTGTCGCGAGCGCAGCAGATCCTCTACGGGGCGACGCTCCCCGGCCATCTCCATGGCCGCCAGATCGGCGCCAATCTCCTCGGCGAAGCCACCTCCCGCCCGCTGGCCGTCCTCGTCGACGCCGAGTCGCTTCTCCATGTCCGCCCGCACACGCCCCTGCCGGTCGGGCTCGTCCGCCGATCCGATTCGGCCCAGCCGGCACCGAGCGGCGACGAGGCCTTCATGCGGTTCGGCACGACGACGATCAGCCTGCCAGCCGACCGGCATAGCAGTCTGATCGAAGGGCTCACGGCCCTGGCCGGTGCGGTCGACCTCAGCGAGCCGTTTGAGCGGATCAGGGCGGCGATCGACGAGGCCCAGCGGCACTGACCCGTGGCCCGAGTCACGGCCGCGACGGCCACTGTCACGGGGACACCCCCGGACCGATCGATCGGGACGCGGAAGGGAACAGCCATGGCACAGTCAAGCGAACGCGACATCCCGTCGAGGGGCACCGAGCCGACCCCGTCCAACGGCGGCGGGACCCACGCCCTGCGGAGCGCGGATCTCGCGCTCTCGCCGGCGACGATCCAACCCCGTCGGTCGATCGAGGCGCTGCCATGGCCACGCGTTCTCCGGCTTCCGTTGGCCGGTACGACGGCGACCGTGACATCGATCGGTCTCCTCGATGCCCCCCCGAAGGTCTCGAGCTACCGCTTCCCGCGGCTGGCCAGCCCCGCCCCCATCGCTCCTCCCCGGCCCGTCCTCCCCCAGCCGGTCACCGTGCCAACTTCGGCTGCCCCCGAGCCAGCCGCGGGGAAACCTCCCCGGCCGGGACGGACGCGGATCGCCCCGCCAGGGGATGTTGTGCGGATGGAAGAGCGGCTGTGGTTCCTCCTCCAGCCCGACCTGGAAACGCTCCTCCGCTCCTGCCACCTCGATTTCCCCCGCCAGCCGTTCCCTTTCCAGCTCGAGGGGATGGCGTTTCTGATGCCGCGGCACGCCGCCGTCCTCGCCGACGAGATGGGTCTGGGCAAGTCGATGCAGGCGATCTCCTCGATCCGCCTCCTGATCCATGCCGGCGAGGCCCGTCGGGTCCTCGTCGTCTGTCCGAAGGGGCTGGTGTCGAACTGGGTGCGGGAGTTCGGCGACTGGGCCCCGGAGATCCCGGTGGCCGTGATCGAGGGGGATCCGCAGCGACGTCGCTGGCAGTGGGCCCTGTCGGATGTCGCCGTGAAGGTCGCCAACTACGAGAGCGTCGTTCGCGACCGGGAGCTCGTCGCCGAGTTGAAGGCCTCGTTCGACCTCGTCGTCCTCGACGAGGCGCAGCGGATCAAGAACTCCGCCAGCCAGACGAGCCACGCCATCCGGGCCCTGTCGCGGCGCCGCAGCTGGGCCCTCACCGGCACCCCGGTGGAGAACTCGGCCGACGACATCGTCGGGCTGTTCGAGTTCGTCGCCCCGGGGCACCTCGACGAACGGATGTCACCGCGGGCCCTCGGCGCTGCCGCAGCCGACCATGTCCTCCGGCGGACGAAGGACAAGGTTCTGAAGGATCTCCCCCCGCGGCTCAACCGCGACGAACGGATCGAGCTCACGGCCGAACAGCGCGAGACCTACCGGCAGGCCGAGGAGGATGGCGTCCTCCGGCTGGCCGAGATGGGGCGCTCGGCGACGATCAGCCACGTCTTTGAGCTCGTCCTCCGGCTCAAGCAGGTCTGCAATTTCGACACTCACTCCGGCGAGAGCGCCAAGCTCGATTGCCTCAAGGCCGATCTCGAGGAGGTGCAGGCCAGCGGCCGGAAGGCGCTTGTCTTCAGCCAGTGGGTTGAGACGCTCGGCAAGCTCGAGAAGGAGCTCACGCCGTTCGGGGCACTGCAGTACCACGGCGGGATGTCAACGGCGGCCCGTGACGCGGCGATCCAGCGGTTCAAGACCGACCGCCGCCACTCCGTCCTCCTCCTCTCCTACGGCGCCGGCGCCGTCGGGCTCAATCTCCAGTTCTCGCAGTACGTCTTCCTCTTCGACCGGTGGTGGAACCCGGCCGTCGAGGATCAGGCGGTAAACCGGGCCCACCGGATCGGCGCCGCCGGCGCCGTCACGGTCACCCGGTATCTCGCCGCCGACACCATCGAGGAGCGGATCGACGAGGTGCTGCGGAAGAAGCGCGACCTCTCCGAGCTGATTCTCTCGCAGTCCGAGCCCCCAGAAGCAGGGAAAACGGGGCTGACGGTCGACGAGCTCTTTGCGCTCTTTAAGCTGCCGACCCCGGCCCGGTCGGCGGCGGCCTGAAGCCCCCAGCAGACCGGCCGCTCAACCGTCACTTCCCGTACGTAGCAAACCCGGCTGCCACCGTCGGACGGACCGTGGCAGGCGTCGTCGACGTCACCGGGGCCTGCCCCTGGCGGACGATGACGAACTGTCGCGTCGCCGTGGCGGGGCGACTCGGCGTCACCGGCTGCTGCTGCTTCGTCGGCGTCACGGTGACCGGCGCGGGCGACTGGGTGGCCGGCTGGTCACCACTCTCGCCGACCGTCGGCGTCGTGGACTTGCTCGAAGACCCACGGATCGTCACGACAATTCCCCAGCCGCCGGTGAGGATCCCGGATGACGTCCCCGACGATCCGCTCCCAGTCCCGCCACTGCCGGCCGTCGAAGCGAGTGCGCCATTGAGGACGTAATGATCGGCACGGCCGTAGTTGACGGTGTAGCCGAGGTCCGCAAGGGCCCCGAGCGTGACGCGGCTAAGCTGATTGCGATCGTCGGCGTAGGGCGTCATCAACTCCGTGCCGAGGTAGTCTTCGTCCCAGTGGCCGAGGACATAGGGCTGCACCGGCACCGCCTTCGCGGTCGGCTTGCCGTAGCTCTGGTACTGGGCGATGGCGTTGGCACCGACGTAGGTCGGCGTGGCGGTCTTTTCCCCCTCGAGGAGATTCAGGTCGGGGAAGTCCTTGAAGAAGTTCTGGTACTTCCAAAAGCTTCCGATCCCGAGGGCATGCCCCATCTCATGGATCAGAACCGCGGTAAGGCCCGGGAAGTCGGTGTCGTTCGGATCGATCCCGGTCGTCCCCATGTAGGCGGTGTGGTTGCCGTTGGGATCGGTGCTGCGGATGGCCGGCTTCGTCCCTTCCGGGTCCATCGGCCAGGCATTGGCGAGGACGCCGTCCTTACCGTCGGTCTTGGTGCCGCCGATCAGCCCCATCTGCACATTCATGAGGAAGTCGTCGATGAACTTGCCACCGACGACCATGGACGGGAGATCGGCAATGATAGCCTGCTGCCACTTGTTGACCGCTGCCTTGGCCGCCCCCTGGACGATCGGCGGCACGTTGCCAATGAAATTGATGTCGATTTGGAAGCCTTCGCGGTCGTTGACGATGGTCGTCGACGACGAGGCCCCAACGATCTTGCCGTTGATCGCCGACGTCAGCTCCACGGAGAAGTTGGCCGGCTTCGGTGCCCGGATCGGAGCGTCGGCCCTGATCGGGACGAGGATCTCCTTGAACGTTTCGTTGCCCTTGAACGTCAGCGTCCCGTGGGTCTCCTTGAAGTCGACCCCCGCCGCCGCACCACCGTTTTGCGTGGCGTACTTGAGCGTCACGGGCTTGTCACCGGGGGCCCGGTCGAGGCTGACGGTGAAGACCGCATTGCTGCCCCGGATCCCGTAGGTCGGCGCGGTCACCCAAATCTGCGGGACCGCGGACTTCGATCCAGGGGAGGAATTGAGCGTCAGGCCGTTTCCGCTCCCGCCGGCATTCGCCTGGAGGGTGAGGTCGTTGACGGAGGGGGTCGCCGATGTGCCGGTGCAAAATGGGCAGCAGCACTTCGTTCCCGTCTCAGCCGCGGCGGCTTCGGGCGCGGAGACGGACTCGGCCATGTCAATCGGGGCCACCGCGGGAGCCGACTGCCCGTCAGCGGTCGCCGCGCCGTCTGCCTGCGCCGATCCGGCCATCGATGCGAGGTAGGAATCAAGCGCCAGGCAGGTGGCGCACATGACCTGCCGGGCTTCGAGTGACTCGACCCCGAGAACCCGACTCGGCTTCGACGAACCCTGGTTGGAAAACGAGCGGTGGTTCCTCGACATGACATGCACCTCGGAGTCTCTGGATGGGGCACCCGTCACCGGCATCGTGGGCCGGGCGACAGAAGTCCGGAGGGAAGGGGAATTGATGGTGGTTTGGAAGCGATCGGGACCGGGTCTGGGAAGAGAGGCTGGATGGACTCGCTGGGGCGATCTACGCTCCCAGCGGAGCGTTGGTTCACTCCGTCTTTGGTGGCACGTCGACAGGGCCGCAAACGTAGGGCAACGTCACGCCCCCGGAGGAGGAGGGGGTATCGGTGCATCGGTCCGCCGCCCCGCCGTTCTCCACCCTGGTCGGAGGAAGAGAAGGCGATAACGGATCTGCCGATTTCGCAGCCCCCTGAACCCCCGTCGTGATCCTTCGAGATCATACCTTCCCGATGAAAGCGTCACCAGTTTTCGGTCGCTGTGGAGCCCGTCGGGCGGGGCGGATAGGCTCGTCTTTCGGCGTCCGACCGCAAGGGCCTCAGCCCACTCGACGCCCGGCCACGAGACCGCACCCCGATGAGCTGCCGCTACGACTACGACGTGATCGTCATCGGGGCCGGCCACGCCGGGGTCGAGGCGGCCTGTGCTGCGGCCCGGCTGGGAGCCAAGACGGCCCTCCTCACGGGGAACCTCGACACCGTCGGGCAGATGAGCTGCAACCCGGCCATAGGCGGCGTCGGCAAGGGGCAACTCGTTCGCGAAGTCGACGCCCTGGGGGGGATCATGGGGCGGGCGATCGACGCCACCGGAATCCACTTCCGCGTCCTCAACCGCTCCAAGGGACCGGCGATGCACGGCCCCCGGGCCCAGGCCGACAAGCGGCTCTACCAATTCGAGGTCAAGCGGCTCGTGGAGGAGACCGAAGGGCTCGACCTGCGGCAGGAGCTTGTCGATGGACTGTTGCTCGAGCCGCTGCCGGCCGCCGGGGGAGGGAGCCCGCCCCTGCGGGCTGTCGGCGTCCGGGTCGTCGGCGCGGCCGAGTACCGGGCGACGACGGTCGTCCTCACCACCGGCACCTTCCTCCAGGCGGTGATGCACACCGGCGAGGCGAAGACTCCCGGGGGGAGGGCAGGGGAGGGGACGACGTCGGGGGTCAGCCGCAGCCTGGCCGAGGCCGGCATCCGCCTCGAGCGCTTCAAGACCGGCACCCCTTGCCGGCTCTCCGCTCGTTCGATCGACACCTCCCGCCTCGAGCGCCAGCCGGGCGACGCCGATCCACAGGCTTTCTCGTTCCTCACCGACGCCCTCTCTGTCGACCAGATCGACTGCTGGATCACGCGGACGAATCCCGCCGTCCACGCCCTGATCCGTGCCAACCTCCACCGGGCGCCGATGTACAGCGGCCAGATCGAGTCGCGCGGGCCGCGCTACTGCCCGAGCATTGAAGACAAGGTGGTGCGGTTCGCCGACCGCGAGTCCCATCAGCTGTTCCTCGAGCCAGAGGGGAGGCGGACGCAGGAGGTGTATGTCAACGGGATCTCGACGAGCCTGCCGCGGGATGTGCAAGACGCGATGATCCGCCTCGTGCCGGGGCTCGAAAACGCCCGGATCATGCGCTACGGCTATGCTGTGGAATACGACTACGCCCCCCCCGATCAGCTCACACCGTCGCTGTCGAGCAAGCAGGTCGCCGGCCTGTTCCTGGCCGGGCAGATCAACGGCACGACCGGCTACGAGGAGGCGGCGGCACAGGGGATCGTGGCCGGGGCCAACGCTGCCCTCGCCGCAGCGGGGCGCGAGCCCTTCATCCCCGACCGCGAGGAGAGCTACGTCGGCGTCCTCGTCGACGATCTCGTCACCCGCGGGGTCGACGAACCCTACCGGATGTTCACCAGCCGGGCCGAGCACCGCCTCGCCCTCCGCCACGACAATGCCGACCGGCGGCTGACGCCGGTGGCGGCCCGCCTCGGGCTCGCCGAGCCCGCCCGCGTCGCTCGATTCACCGCGAAGCTCGCCGCCATCGAGGCGACGCGGGGGGTGCTCGGGGGGGTCCGTGTGGGCGGCGTGTCGCTCCTCGACATGCTCCGCCGCCCCGACTTCACCTGGACCGATGCCGTGGCGGCCTGCCCGTCCGTGGCCGCGGTGCCGGCAGAAGTGGCGGGCCAGATCGCCTGCGACCTCCGCTACGCGGGCTATCTGGGGCGGGAACGGGACCGGATCGCCAAGCGTCGGGCCGAGGGGGACCGGCCGATTCCGGAGGGGCTCGACTGGGCCGCCATCCGCCACCTCCGCGCCGAGGCCCGCGAGCAGCTCGCCCGGATCCAGCCCCGTTCGCTCGCGCAGGCCGGGCGCGTCAGCGGGATCACCCCGGCCGACCTCGCCCTGGTCCTCGTCCACCTCCAGGGGCGCGTCGGCCCGAGGGACGCGAACGATCAGGTCTGACCACCACTTGGAAACGCCGTCGATGCGCATCGTTCACATCACCGCCGGGGCAGGGGGGAGGATCTGCGGATCGTGCCTCCACGACAACGCCCTGGTCCGCGCGCTGCGGCAGCGCGGCCGCGACGCGATCCTTCTTCCGGCCTACGTGCCCACCACGACCGACGAGGAGAATGTTGCCGAGCGGCGCGTTGTGATGGGGGGGGTGAACATCTGGCTGCAGGAGTTCGTCCCCTTCTTCCGCCACACCCCCTGGTTTCTCGACCGGCTCCTCGACGGTCGCCGCCTGCTGACATGGCTCGCGGGGCAAACGGCGCAAACCAAGCCAGAGGATCTCGGCACGATCACCGTCTCGGCGCTCGAGGGGGAAGGGGGGCACCAGCGCAAGGAGGTGGAGAAGCTCGCGCGCCTCCTGCGGGACGAGCTCGAGCCCGATGTCGTCCATCTCTCCAACATCCTCCTCCTCGGGCTGGCGCGACCGATCCGCGCGGCGACCGGCGCGGCGATCGTGTCGAGCCTGTCCGGCGAGGACATCTTCATCGGCCAGCTCCCCCCCGCGCACCGCGACAGGGTCCTCCGTCTCCTCCGCGAGCGCTCGGCCGACGTCGACCGGTTCGTCGCCTTGAATCGGGCCTTCGCCGACCAGATGGCCCCGGTGCTCGGGGTCGCCGCGGAGAGCATCGCCGTTGTGCCCCATGGCGTTGATTCCAGCGGCTTCCCTGCCACGCCCCCCGATCTCCTGGCCAGACGGCGCGGCCAAGATGGCAGGCTCCGCATCGGGTCGCTTGCCCGGGCCTGTCCGGAGAAGGGGCTTGATGTCCTCATTCGCGCCGTCGCCACGCTCGCTGCCACGCACGACGTGACCCTCGTCGCCGCCGGCGCCGAGATCGAGGCGGAGCGTCCCTACCTCGACCGTTGCAAGCAACTCGCCGCCGAGCTCGGCCTGGCCGACCGCTTCGAATGGCGTGGGCAGGTCGATCGGGCCGGAAAGCTGGCCCTCCTCAGCGAGGTCGACCTGTTCGCGATGCCGACGACACACCCCGAGGCGAAGGGGATCCCGGTCCTCGAAGCCTTCACCGCCGGCCTTCCCGTCGTCGCCTCCGATCATGGCGCGTTTCCGGAATATCTCGGGCGCGACCCCGCGACCCGCCTCGGGCTGCTCTGCACGCCGGGCGACCCGGCAGCGCTCCACGCGGCGCTGCTCCTCCTCGCCGACGATCCAGCCCTGGCGGCGCGGATGGGGCGGGATGCCTTCGCCACGGCCCGGGAGCGCTTCACCCCCGCCGCGATGGCCGCGGGCCACGAGAGGCTCTACGCCGACCTCCTCGCCACGCGGAAACGCTGATCGTCCGCTCCCCCTTGGCTCCGGATCATCACTTCCACTGCCACAGGTCGCCCGCGGCGAGTGCGCTCCGCGGGGCATCGCTCTCGAGCCAGGCCAGAGCCGCCGCGTCGCCGCGGAGAAAGGCGTCGAAGAAGGCGGTGGAGAGGGCGAGAACGACGCGGTGGTGGTTCGGATCGCGCGGGCGCTTGCTCCCCGGCAGGACGCGATCGCCGAAGGCTTGGTGCTCCCCCTGGAAGAGGACAAGCTCGTACTTTTTCCCCGGCGGCAGGGCCGCAAACACCGCGCGGCGCGACTGCGGCGTGGCATTCCCGACCGGCGAGTCATCCTCCGTGCCGGTCATGATCATCCAGGGGATGGCAACGCCCCCAAAGGCCGTCGCCCCGTTGCCGATCCGCGGCAGCGACGGGCTCATGAGGAGCGCCGCACCGATCCGCTGATCGGTAAACGGCCGCCGTCCGTCAGCCGTTCTTTGCCCGGTCACCCCCTGGGCCGTGACGGCGCCGAAGGAGTGGCCGGCGATCCCGACCAGGGCAGGATCGAGCCGGCCAGCGAGGGGCCCGCCCATCTCCCCATTCCACGCCTCGAGCCGATCGAGGACGGCCGGCACGTCCCGGTAGCGATCGAGGGTCGTCGAGAGATTGATCGCCTTCCGCAACGCCGGCAGGCGCTCGGGGAAGGGGAGATCGCGCCACACCGCCTCGTCGCTGCCGGCATGCTGGAGGAAGACAACGCAAAAACCCCGGGCCGACCAGTGGCGGCCGAGGTAGGCATTGCCCTCGCGGGCGCCGCCGAGACCATGGCTGAAGAGGATCACCGGCGCGGGGCGGGCGTGGCTGGGGAGCCAGACGCGCACGGGGATCGTCCGTTCGCGTCCCTCGTCAACCACGTCGAGATCGAGCGGCGCCGGGAGGACTGCAGACGATTCGACCGCGAGGGGATCGTAGAGCGGATCAGCCGCATGCGCCATCGCCACCACTCCGAGGCAGGTCATCGCGAGGAGGAACCGGTGCAGGGGCATGGCCGGCCCTCACGTGTGGTCGCCGTCGTGCCCCGGGCCGTGCCCGCCGTCGGCCAGGTCGCCACCATGCCCGCCGTGCTTCCCCGGGAAGGCCATCGAGGCCGCCACGCTCGCGCCGATCAGGCCGACAACGATCAGCAGCGAGAGCCACGGCGGTATGAGGTGCCCCTCGCCATGGGCGTCCCAGCCCCATTGGTCGGCGAGCCATGGCTGGTGACGGGCCCATTCGGCGATCATCTTCGCCCCCACGAACACGAGCACCGCCGACAGGCCGTAGTTCAGGAACCGAAACAGGTCCATCACCCCGGCGAGGAGGAAGTAAAGGGCCCGCAGCCCCAGAATCGCGAACACGTTCGACGTGAAGACGATAAAGCGGAAGTAGTCGGCATGCTGGTCGACGACGCCGAGGATCGCCGGGACGCTGTCGACCGCGAACAGGACATCGGTGCTTTCCACGACGAGGAGCACGAGGAACAGCGGGGTGGCAACGAGCTTGCCTGCCTCGCGGACGAAGAACCGGTCCCCTTCCTGGTGGTTCGTGACGGGGATCACCCTGCGGACGAGCTTGAGGAGGAAATTATCGCCGGGATCAACCTCCTCGTCGCCGAACGAGAGCTTGATGCCGGTGTAGATGAGGAACGCCCCGAACAGCGGCATGACCCACTGGAACCGCTCGATGAGCTCCGTTCCCAGGAGCACAAACGCCAGCCGCATGATGACGGCGCCGAGGATCCCCCAGAAGAGAACACGGTACTGATACTTGAGCGGCACCTTGAAATAGCCGAACACCACCGCGAACACAAAGACGTTGTCCATCGACAACGACCATTCGACGAGGTAGCCGGTGAGGAACTCGACCGCAGCGTTCTTCCCCAGCCACCACCACACCAGGCCGTTGAAGGAGAGGGCCAGGGCGGCCCAGAAGCAGGTCCAGAAGGCGCTCTCCCGGAGCGACGGCTCGTGGGCTTTGCGGTGGAACACGGTCAGGTCGAGCGTCAGCATCACCACGACGAACGCGGCGAAGGCGGCCCAGTGGGCAAAGTGGATCGGGCCGACGGCGGCAGCAGGGGCGTCGGCCGCGGCGAGGATCGGCAACCAGGCGTGCAAGGCAGGCGGTTCCTTGTCGGAGCGGGTCTACAAAGGAGCGGAGAGTGTAGCAGGGGGGGCGAAACCGGCCCCTGTCAGTCCGGCAGACCGCGGACGAGGCTGGTCGTCATCGCGGCGAACACCGAGGCAACCCGGTCCCACTCGCTGTCATCGGCCTGACAGAAAACGACATGGAGGGAACCGGGTGCCTGCAGTGTCCTCACCGACGCGGTGTTCGTGAGGTCGAGGCAATAGAAATTGAAGTCGAAGCCGGGGAGGAGATGGCCGCCGATGGTGTCGCTCGCCGCCGCGACATCAATGTCTTGATACTCCGACCGCATCTGGGCGACGACGGCTTCCGCGAGCAGTCGGGCATTCCCGTACCCGTCGTGCCGGCTCACCGACCAGAATCCGCCCCCCGGCGAGAGGAGCGTGACCGTCGGGCTGCCGCCAGCCTCGGAGCCACCGTCGGCGTCGAGCTCCAGCGTCCAGTCGTCGGGATAGTCGAACACCAATCCGATCCGATCGAACCGCATCGTCCCTGGCCCTCGGCGGAGGCCGTCAACGGGTTCCCGCGACCACCTCTGGCCGACCGGTCCCTGACGTAACCGGTTGAATCATAGCGAGTTGTGCCGACGGGAGCGGTCTGGACCAGATCGCGGCCCCCCGCTATCGTCCCCGCCCCTCCCGAGAAACGCCGCCATGACCACCCCTCCAACCCCCACCGCGCCCCGCTGGCACGCCCTCGACTGGGTGGTGCCGATCGGGATCCTGCTGGCCGTGATGGTGATCATGGCGCCGGTGCCGGCGGCCATCCTCGACATCCTCCTGGCGGCCAACCTGACGCTCTCGGTGCTCGCCCTGCTGGGGGCGATCGCCGCCCGGACGCCGCTCGAGTTGAGCATCTTCCCCACCTTTCTCCTCGTCTCGACGCTCGTCCGCCTCGTCCTCAACGTGGCAACCACGCGGCTGGTGCTCTCCCGGGCGGCCATCGACGGCGCCGACGCGGCCGGGGAGGTGGTGAAGGCGTTTGGCGAGTTTGTCGCCGCCAACGATCTCGTCGTCGGGGGGGTGATTTTCGCGATCATCGCGGTCATCCAGTTCGTCGTTATCACTGCCGGATCGACGCGGACGAGCGAAGTCGCGGCCCGGTTCACGCTCGACGGGCTGCCGGGGCGGCAGATGGCGATCGATGCCGAGGTCCAGGCCGGGGCCCTTTCGCGCGAGGAGGCCCGGGCGGCACGCCTCGAGGTCCAGCGCCACGCCGACTTCTTTGCCGCCATGGATGGCGCCAGCCGGTTCGTGCGCGGCGAGGCCGTCGCCGGCGTGATCATCACCGCGGTCAACATCGTCGGCGGCCTGGCGATCGGCGTCGTGCAGCACGGCATGCCCCTGCGCCGCGCCATCGATGTCTACTCCCGACTGACGATCGGCGACGGGCTGGTGAGCGCCGTGCCGGCGCTGTTCGTCTCGGTGGCGACGGGCCTGTTGATCTCGCGGTCGAGCCAGGCGGTCGACCTGCCACGCGAACTCGGCCGGCAGTTCTTCTCCCGGGCCCACGTCCTCGTCATCACTGCCGCCTTCCTCGCCGCCCTGTCGCTCACCGGCCTGCCGCGCGTGCCGCTTTTGGCGATGGCCGCGACGCTCGGCATCGGCGCGATCCTCCTCGCCCGCCACCAACGGGCCCCCGCCCCAGCCGCGGCCGGTTCTCCGGCCGGCGAGCCGGCCCCCGGCCCGACGGTCCCAGTCGACGAACCGATCGTCGTTGAATTGGGAAGCGGATTGCTCGGCCTCGTCGCCGGTCCCGAGGCGGTCTTGGTCGCGGCAGTCCGGCGGATGCGTGCCGAGATCGGCGCCGACCTGGGGATGGTGGTCCCGCAGGTGGCCTTCCGTGACAACCTCTCCCTCCCCCCCCGCGGCTACCGCGTCACGGTGGCCGGCGACGCTTGTGCCGATGGCGTTCTCCCCGAGGGGCGGCGTCTGGCGCTCCCCCGGGCAGGCGAGCCGCTCTCCCTCGATGGGCCGGAGGGGATCGAGCCGGGGGGACAGCGCCGCGGCGTCTGGGTCGGTCAGGCCCTCGCCGAGACCGCCGGAAAGCGTGGCGCCGCGGTCCTCGACGAGACAACCTGCATCCGGCTGGCGCTCGAGTCATCGATCCGCCGCCACGCCGACAAACTCCTCTCCCGCGAGGCGGTGGCCCGGCTCCTGGAATCGCTCCGGGCGACGCAGCCGGCCCTCGTCGAGCAGTCGACCGGCGCCGGCCTGCCGCTGGCGCGGATCCACCGCGCCCTCCAACTGCTCATCCGCGAGGGGGTGCCGATCCGGCCCCTGTCCGAGGTCCTCGAGGTGCTCGCTGACCATGCCGGCAGCGACGCGACCCCGGTCCACCTCGCCGAGGCGGTTCGCCGCGAACGCGCAGCGACGATCTGCCGTCGGAGCCGCGACGCCGATGGCCGGCTGGTGGTTGTCCGCATCGCCCCTTCCGCGCTTGACGATCTGCTCTCGGACAGGGGCCGCGACGCCTCCCGGGTCATCGCCCAGATCCGCAGGGCGGTCGCCCCGCGCATCGAGCGGGGCGCACCCGCGGTGGTGGTCGTACCGGCCCAGGGGCGCAGCGCCGCGCGCGACAGACTCTGCCGGCAGCTCCCCATGCTCCAGGTGCTCTCCGACGTGGAGACAGCCGGTGAGGATTCGATGGTGGTGTTCGTGACGGTCGGTGAGGAAGCGGCGATCAGGGCGGCCTGACGCATTCACGGCCCTTTCCGGCACGGATGCCGGGAGGAACTGTGACGGAATTGCGGTCCCGGATGGATTGGCTCATGGACCGGGGCCTAGGCGGACGATTGATAATGGTTCGGCGGCCGGAAGGCCGGGTCTCCCCACCGCGGGAGCCCCGACCACCAGGCCGCGGCGAGCCGGCCCTTTCATGGAGGATCTCGTGGCGAATCAACATGCGACACAGCTGACGGCCGAGGATATCCAGGAGCTCTGGAAGCAGTTCAAAGCCGATCAGTCGGATGAGCAGCTCCGCAACAAGCTCATCGAGATCTACCTGCCGTTGGTCCGCTACAACGGCGAGCGGATCTGGTCGCGGCTCCCCGAAGGGGTCGAGCTCGACGATCTCACGTCGGCGGGCACCTTCGGCCTGATGGACGCGATCGATGCGTTCGACATGTCCCGCGGGGTCAAGTTCGAGACGTACTGCGTGCCGCGCATCCGCGGCGCCATGCTCGATGAACTGCGGACGATGGACTGGGTGCCGCGGCTGGTGCGCAGCAAGGCGAGCAAGCTCAACGAGGCCCTCAAGACGCTCGAGGCGAAGCTCGGCCGGGCCCCGGCAGACGCCGAAGTGGCCGAATACATGCAGCTCTCGCGGGAGGATTTCGAGAAGCTTCTCGTCGAGGCCAACGCCGCCAGCCTCGTCAGCCTCAACAAGAAGTGGTGCGAGACCGACAGCTCGAAGGATGTCCGCGAGATCGACATCCTCGAGGACAAGAAGGGGGAAGACCCGACGCGCCGCATCCAAAAGGGCGACCTCATGCGGCTGGTGACGAAGGGCCTCAACCGCAACGAACGGCTGATCATCATCCTCTATTACTACGAGGAACTGACGATGAAGGAGATCGGCGCCAC
>CALQRA010000034.1 GCA_943332855.1 Candidatus Kuenenia stuttgartensis | reverse complement strand
TGATCCGGTGATGCTCGCCGACGGCACGGTGGCGCTGGTGGTGGAGGAGCGGCGCCCCGATTGCGTCGTCTGCCGTGTCGTCCAGGGGGGAGCGCTTCGCAGCCGTCAGGGGGTCAACCTCCCCGGCGTGAAGCTCTCGGTGGCCGCCATGAGTGCCGCGGATTGGGAGCATGCCGAGTGGGCCGCCGGAGTGGGGGCCGATTTCGTCAGCCTGTCGTTCGTGCGCTCGCCGGTCGAGGTCCGTCTTCTCAAGGAGCTCCTCCGGACGCGCGGCTCGGTCGCCCGCGTCGTGGCCAAGATCGAGAAGCGCGAGGCGGTCGACGCCATGGAAGCGGTCGTCGAGGCTGCCGACGTCGTCATGGTCGCCCGCGGCGATCTGGGGGTGGAGATCGACGTTGCCACGATGCCGATGGTGCAGAAGCGGATCATCCGCGTTTGCCAGCGCTTTCAGAAGCCGGTGATCGTCGCCACCCAGATGCTCGACAGCATGCAGCATTCGCGACGGCCGACGCGGGCCGAGGCGACCGACGTCGCCAACGCCATCCTCGACGGCGCCGATGCCTGCATGCTCTCCGGCGAGACCGCGATCGGCGACCACCCGAGGCTCGTCGTCGAGATGATGCGGCGGATCGCGCGGGCGACCGAATCGCAGTACCTTGCCGACCGCTGGCTGTCACTCGAGGAACGGCACCGCGCTCCTTGGTTGGCGGCTGCGGTCGACGCGGCGGCGCCGGAGGTCACCCCGGAGGGGCTCCACCCGATCACCCAGGCGGTCGTCGACGGTGCCGGCCGGATCGCCGCCGACATCGGGGCTCGCCTCGTCGTCGTCGCCAGCCGGACGGGTGTGACGGCGATCGCCCGCTCGAAACGCCGCGGGGCGGTGCCGACCGTCGGGGTCAGCGACAACGTCAGCACGCTCCGGCAGATGGCCCTCTATTGGGGCGTAACACCGCTGGCCGGCACGGTCTCGACCGACGTCGACGCCCTCTTTGCCCATGTCACCGCCTGGGGGCTGGCCGGGGGCCGGCTGACGAAGGGGGACCGGATCGTCTTCGTGGCGGGTGTCGGCTTCGGGACGGGAGGCCATAATATGGCCCTCGTCAAGGAAGTCTGACGGGCCCTCACTCACGGCCAGGGGGGAAAATGCCGATCTCGGAACGACCGTCCACCGGGCGGTACAGCAGCGAACCACCATCGAGGGAGGGATCTTCGTGAGCGGAATGCGGACCAAGTGCGTGCTGGCGTATTCGGGGGGGCTCGACACCTCCGTGATCCTCGGCTGGCTCATCGAGCGCGGCTATGACGTGATCGCCGTCTACGTCGACCTCGGCCAGCCCTGCGAGGACCGGGCGGCGACGCTCGAGAAAGCTCGCACCTGTGGCGCCATCCACGCCGAGATCGTCGATGTCCGCGAGGAGCTGTGCCGCGACTTTGCCTTCCCCGTTCTCCAGTGGCAGGCCCGGTACGAAGGGACCTACCTCCTCGGCACCTCGATCGCCCGGCCGCTGATCTCGAAGGTGATCGTCGACATCGCCCATCGCGAGGGGGCCTCGGTGTTCGCCCACGGCGCCACCGGCAAGGGGAACGACCAGTGCCGCTTCCAGCTCGCCGCCGAGGCGCTCGATCCGAAGATCGCGGTTCTCGCCCCGTGGCGGATCCGCGAATTCCGCGAGCGCTTTCCCGGCCGCACGGAGCTCATCGATTTCTGTGACGAGCGCAACATCCCGGTGAAGGCCTCGAAGGGGAAGCCCTACAGCTCCGACGAAAACTGCCTCCACACCAGCTACGAGGCGGGCCTCCTCGAGGAGATGACGACCGACGGCTTCGAGCTGGTCGAGTTCGGGATGACGGTCTCGCCTCAAGCTGCCCCCGAGAAGCCGGAAATGGTGCGGATCGACTTCGAATCGGGGGTGCCGACGAAGGTCAACGGCAAGGCGCTTGCGCCCCACGAGATCGTCCTCGAGCTCAACACCATCGGTGGCCGCAATGGTGTCGGCCGGTCCGACATTGTCGAGAACCGGTTCGTCGGCATGAAGAGCCGCGGGGTTTATGAGGCGCCGGGGATGACGCTCCTCTACGAGGCCCACCGGCTCGTCGAGCAACTCACGCTCGACCGCGACCTCGTTCACCTCCGCGACCGGATCGCGCCGGAGGTGGCGGAAATGGTTTATTACGGCTTCTGGTACTGCGCGAAGATGGATGCGCTCTCGGCATTCATCCGCGAGGCCCAAAAGCCGGTCACCGGCACCGTCGAGCTCAATCTCTACAAGGGGAACATGCTCGTGAAGAGCCGAACGAGCCCCAACAGCCTCTACGACGCGGCGATCGCGTCGATGGAAGGGGGCGGTTCGTACGACCAGACCGATGCCGAGGGCTTCCTGCGGATCATGGGGCTTCCGGGGCGCGTTCAGGGGGGGGTGCGGCCACGCGGCTGACCGCCCGCTCCGCCGCCGCTGGCTCGATGGACATCAGGTCGACGTCGAGGGGGAGATTCGCTTCGGTCCTCCCCTCCTCTGCCGGGACAGCAACCGCCGCACAGTGGCCGGGGCATGGCATGAAACAGGCAACCCGCCAGGACCGTCCAGATGCGGTCCTGGCGGTGCCGTTGACCGAGCCGTCGGGGTTCAAGTCGATGACGACGTCGGCGAGCGTCGGACCCCCTCCGCCGATCCCCGTGCCGAGGCACTTGAGGCAGGCCTCCTTGCAGGTCCAGAGCCGGTAGAACACCGCCGCCGCCTCGTCGTCGGGGAGCCCTTGGAGGAAGCGCGACTCCTCTGGCGCGAAGTGATCGGCGATCCGGCGGAGATCGGCAAGCGTGCGACGGGCGGTGTCGATCCGCTCGAGATCGACGCCGATCGCCGGGCCATCGGGGGCAGCCGGGCCGGTGACGGCCCGCGCGTTTGCCAGGGGGAGAAAGGCATACAGCGCGAGCCCCCCGCTCCGCGCCAGATTGAAGCCCGGTGGGCTATTCGCGGTGGCAACGCCCGCGCGGCGAAGCTCGGCTGCGGCAAGCATCGGCTTGCCCGCCGGGCCGGGCTCGAGCGGCACGCGCGCGGCTTCGATCCCGAGTCGCTCGGCGAGGAGTCGGCGGAGGAGACCGCGGCGAACGATGAAGCGATCGCGGTCGAGCGACTGGCGGAAACGATCCGCCCGCGCCTGCTCGTCGGCAGAGAGGCACGCTGCAAAGACGGCCGGTCGCCAGGCGTCGCAGTCGGCGAGGTGGAGGGAGATGGGGAGCATGACGGGATCGAAACGGAGGGGCGAAAGGATCGGTTTGGACGGCGAAGGATCGGGGGAGGCCGTGTCGGCGGGGGTCATCGATTCCGCTTGCGGGTGGGCAATCCCGCGGGTGGCAGCAGGGAGGTCGAAAACCCCGCGGTCAACGGCCACACTACATCGTCCGGCAGCGTCGCCGGCCTGTCGAGGAGCTCCCGAAGTCCATGACCTCTCCGTCTGCCGTGCCTGCGGAGCTAGCGCGTTCCATCGCCCCGTACCGCAGGTCCATTCACCGGGTATTTGACCACCGGGTGAGCGAGCACCCCGATGCGGTCGCGATCGAGTGTGGAGAAAGGCGGTGGACCTACGCCGAGATCGCTGCCGCGAGTCGCTCTTTCGCCGCCGATCTGCGCGAGGCTGGCGTCGGTTCCGGGGCGATTGTGGGCATTGGGATCGGGCGATCGGTTGAGTTCGTCGTCGCGGTTCTCGCCGTGCTCCGCTGCGGCGCCGCCTACGCGCCGTTGCCGTGTGACGATCCGGTCGATCGGCTCGCATCGATGGTTGACTCCGCCGGGATGACCGCGATCGTGACTGTGGGTGAGGACGAAGCCTGCGCCCCCCTGGTCCGGGCGCGGCCTGGGATCGTCCGCCTCCCACTCGGCCGGTGCCTGACAGATCCCTGGCTCGACAGGCTCGACGCGCTCCAGGATGGCGAGGAGCCAGCCTGCGATCCGGAGGATCCGGCGTATGTCATGTTCACGTCGGGCTCGACGGGCACTCCGAAGGGGGTGGTGGTGCCCCACCGCGCGGTGGTCGGGCTTGTCACGGAACAGACCTACGCCGACTTTGGCCCCGGGCTGCGGACCTTGATGGCGGCGCCCACGGCCTTCGATGCGTCGACGTTCGAGCTGTGGGGGCCATTGCTCAACGGCGGCACGGTGGTGATTTACCCCGACCGGTACTTCGAACTGCATCGGTTCGGTGAGGTCGTGCAGGCGGGCAGGGTGACCTGCCTCTGGCTCACCGCTGGGCTGTTCAACCGTGTCATCGACCTTGCCCCGGAGACCCTCTCCCCGGTCCGGCACGTGCTGACCGGCGGGGATGTGCTTTCAGTCACGCATGTGCGCCGGGCGTTCGAGGCGCTCCCCGGCATCCGTATTACCAATGGCTACGGACCGACCGAGACCACCACCTTCGCTTGCACGCAGGTCATCGACCCGGCCGATACCTTTCTCCATGGATCGGTGCCGATCGGCCGGCCACTCGCGCACACCTCCTGCCTCATCATGTCGGCCGACGGGCAGATCGTTTCCGATGGCGAGCCTGGAGAACTCTGGATCGGTGGCTCGGGGGTTGCCAAGGGCTATCTCACTCTCAGCGAGGGGCGCTTCGTGGCCGATCCCCGCCCCGGTGGTGATGGGAAAGGGATGTACCGATCCGGTGACCGTTGCCGGAGGCTTCCTGACGGCTCGATCCTGTTCGTCGAGCGGATGGATCAGCAGGTGAAGATCCGCGGCCACCGCGTCGAGCCGGGGGAAATCGAGAACACGCTCCTCACGCACTCCGCCGTGCGGGCCGTTGCCGTGCTCCCCTTCCGGCATGAGGGTGAGACGGCGTTGGCGGCTTTCGTCGCCCGCCGGGATGGCAGTCTCCAGCCGATCGACGGACTCCGCGCGTGGCTCGAGGGCCGCCTCCCGCCGGCGTTCATGCCGGCGCGTTTCGTGCCGATCGACGCCCTGCCGGTCAACACCAACGGCAAGGTCGATCGCACGGCCCTTCTCGCCCTTCTCGCCCTTCTCGCCGAGGACGAGACGGATGACCGCGTTGACCCACCGCGCCCCGGAACCGAGTCGCGCGTCGCCTCGCTATGGCACCCCCTCCTCCGTCGTCATGCCCTCGGTCGCGACGACGACTTCTTCACCCTCGGCGGCCACTCGCTGCTGGCAATGCGCCTGATGGCGGCGATCGAGCGCGAGTTTCGCGTCCGGTTGCCCGTTACCACGGTCTTCGAGACCAGAACGGTCGCGCGCTTGGCGGCGGCGATCGATGCGGCGGTGGCCGACGGAACAGAGAGGATGGCGGCCGGGGGCTTCACGGCGGAGCCCCCCATGCCGCCCACGGAAGACCGAATCTTCCCGGCGCTGCCGGCCCAACGTGGGATGTGGCTCCTCGATGCCCTCCTTCCCGATCGGGCCACCTACAACGAGCCGTTTGCGTTTCGTCCCGATGGACCGGTCGACTGGGAGAGATTTCGGGAGACGCTTCTCCGGACGATGACGCGGCATCCGGCCTTGCGATCCGCGCTTGAGGCTGGCGACGCCGGCCCGGTGCAGAAGGTTTGCCGCATCGACCGGGTGCCGGTCCCGTGGTCGGTGGAGCCTGCCGTTGACGAGACGGCGATCGAGGCGGCGCTGCGGGCCCACGCCCGGATTCCCTTTGATCTGGCGACGGCGCCGCTGTGGCGAGCGACGCTGTTTCCGGCGGCGGCCCCACACGGCATCCTTCTCCTCACCTTCCACCACGCGATCATCGACGACTGGTCGATGGAACTCCTCCTCCGCGAGTTTGCCAGGCCGGCGGAAGAGGAATCGGAGGGGGCACGACCAGCGGCAGCCGAATCTCACCTCCGGCTCCCGGGCCTCGGTTCGGCCGATCGGGATCGCTGTGCCAGGTTCTGGCGGATGGCGTTGGCTGACGCCAGCGGCGAAATCGCCTGGCCGGGGCGGCTGTCTCCCTGGGAGGACGGGCCGACGGGAGGGATGCATCGGTTTGGGATCGATGGCGATCTCACGGCGGCGCTCCTTGGAATCTCCCGCGAGACCGGCGCGACACTCTTCCAGATCCTGCTGGCCGTGTTCCACGGCTGGCTCCATCGGGTGACCGGCACCGACGACGTCGTCGTCGGCACGCCGGTGTCGCTGCGGAGCACGCCCGAGGTTCAGGCCTCGGTCAATTGCTTCCTGAACACGCTGCCGGTGCGGATCCGCTGGGGCGACGAGGGTATCGCCGGCAGGGCATTCACGGATCTCGTCGGGCACGTGCGGGAGACGTTCCTCGCCGCGGTCTCGCATGGGGATCTGCCGTTCGACGAGATCGTGGCGGCGGCCACCGAGGCTCGGGCCGGGGAACGGTCGCCAATCGTGACGACGGTCTTTGTCCACACCGAGAAAGGGCCGACAGCGGCTTGGCTCGGTGGCGTCCGCTGCGAGCCGATCCCGGTCGATACGGGCACGGCGAAGTTCGATCTGACGCTCTTCCTCGAGGGGAACGGCGCGGATCTGAAAGGCGCGTTCGAGTACGACCGACGGCGCTTCGACGAGCCGACTATCGCGGGCTACGCGGCGTCGTTCTCGACGTTCTTCCGGTCGCTGCTCTCCGCCCCTGCCGAGCCTCTCGAACGCGCCGCGCTCCTCTCGGCGGACGAACGACAACGTGTCGTTCATGATTGGAACGACACGGCGACCGATCTCGGCCCCCCAGCCTCGCTCCAAGGCCTGTTCGCGGCACAGGTCCTCCGCAGTCCAGGCACCGTCGCGCTGGATTGTGGTGGGGAATCGCTTTCTTACCTGCAGCTTGCCGAGCGGGTAAACCGGTTGGCCCGATTCCTTCGGTCCCGCGGCGTCGGTCCCGACGTCCCGGTGGCGGTGTGCCTGGAGCGGTCGGTGGAGATGGTGGTAGCGCTGCTGGGAATCGTCACCGCCGGCGGTGCGTATCTGCCGCTCGACCCGGACAATCCAACGGCACGACTCTCGACGATGCTCGCGAGCGCTTCGCCGCCGGTCGTGCTCGTCCAGGATCGCTTCGCCGCTCGGGTGGCTGCTGCGACCGGCGAGGTGTTTCGGCTGGATGAACAGCGGCAGGAGCTCGCCGCCTTCGACGACGGACCACTCGACGACATCGCCGGGCCCGACGATCTGGCCTACGTGATCTACACGTCGGGTTCGACCGGGGCCCCGAAGGGGGTGATGAACACCCACGCGGGGATCGTCAATCGTCTGCGCTGGATGCAGGACGCGTACGGAATTGGAGCCGGCGACCGAGTGCTCCAGAAGACGCCTTTCGGCTTCGACGTGTCGGTATGGGAGTTCTTCTGGCCGCTCCTCACCGGCGCCACGGTCGTGATGGCGCCGCCCGGCTTGCATCGGGAGCCCACGGCGCTTGCCGACCTCGTTGACGCGGCGGGTATCACGGTCATCCATTTCGTGCCGTCGATGCTCGATGTCTTTCTCGATGGGCCCGATCTGGAGCGATCCTGCCGCTCGCTTCGACACGTCTTCGCCAGCGGTGAGGCCCTTGGCGAGGCCGCGATGAGCCGTTGCCTGCGGCGGATTCCTGCCCGGCTCCACAACCTCTACGGGCCAACGGAAGCCGCGGTCGACGTGACGAGTCACGAATGCCGGACGGAAGATCCACCGGGTCCGGTGCCGATCGGTCGGCCGATCGCGAACATGCGGACGTATCTCCTCGACGCGGCGCTGCGGCCAGTGGGGGTGGGAATCGAGGGAGAGCTGTGGCTCGCCGGCGTCGGGGTGGCCCGTGGATACCTCGGTCGCCCCGATCTCACCGCCGAGCGGTTCCTCCCCGACCCATTCTTCGAGCGGCCCGGGGAGCGGATGTACCGCACCGGTGATCTGGCCCGGTGGCGTCATGACGGCGAGATCGAATACCTCGGTCGGCTTGACGGACAAGTGAAGATCCGCGGCGTGCGCATCGAACTCGGGGAGATCGAGGCCGAACTGGAGCGGATCGAGGGGGTGACGCGGGGGGTGGTCATCGACCGTGAGATCGCCCCCGGCGACCGGCGGCTCGTCGCCTACCTCATCGCCGAGACGTTTGCCCCGAACGATGGGGCGTTGAAGGTGCTCCTCGCGGAGCGGCTTCTGGAGGCGATGGTGCCGTGGCGGTTCGTGCGCGTCGACGCCCTCCCGGTGAACGCCAACGGCAAGCTCGATCGGGCCGCGCTCCCGGGCTTGGATGCCGCGATCGATTCGGTGGAGGCTTCGCCCTTCTCCGCCCCCGTCGGGGAGACCGAAGAGGCCCTGGCGGCGATCTGGTGCGAGCTGCTCGGAATCCCAGCGGTCAGCCGCGATGACGGCTTCTTCGCGCGTGGCGGCCACTCGCTGTTGTCGATGCGGCTGGTGGCGGCGATCGAGCGGCGGTTCGCAGTCCGCCTGCCGGTGCGGAGTGTTTTCGAGGCACCGCGGCTGGGTGAGCTGGCAGCCCGGATCAGCCAGCCAGCGGCGGCGCTCCCCGAATCGACCGTGGCCCTGACGACGATTCCGTCACGCGAAGGTGTCATCGACTGCCGGCCGCTTCCAGCCCAGCAGGGGATGTGGCTGCTCCAGGCGCTGCTCCCCGATCCAGCCACCTACAACGTCCCGCTCGCGTGGCGCGTCGACGGGCCGATCGACTGGCCGCGGATGGAGCGGTCGTTGGCGGCTGTCGTGGCCCGTCATCCGGCGCTGCGGACAAGCTTGGTACAGGTGGATGGTGAGCTCATGCAGCGGGTCCTGCCGATGACGGCGGTGGCCGTGCCGTGGCGTGTTGTCACGATCGGGGACGAATCGGGCCTTCCGGCGGCGCTCCAGCACGAGGCCTCAACGGCCTTCGATCTGGCCGTCGCGCCACTCTTCCGGGTAGTGCGCTTCGACGTGGCCGGGGCCGAGCCGGTGCTGATGCTGACGTTTCACCATGCGATCATCGATGAGTGGTCGATCGGGATCCTCCACCGGGACCTGGCCGCAGCGTACGCCGCCGACGGCACGATCGACGGCGGGAGCCTCCCGATCGTGACGAGGGCTCATGATCCGGCCGACCTCGAACGACATCGCCGCTTCTGGCAGGAGGAACTTGCCGGCGTGCCCCTGGAGACTCCCCTCCCTGGGAGAAAAGTGGCTCCAGGCATCGAGTCGACGCCCGGCAGGACGTCCCGGTTCACCGTCGAAGGGGAGTCGCTCGATCGACTCCGCCGCCTCGCCGCCGCGTCCGGCGTGACGCTGTTCAATCTGCTCCTCGCCGCCGCCCATGCCTGGCTCCAGCGGATCACCGGCGAGTCCGATCTCGTCATCGGCACGCCGGTGGCCACCCGCGGCGCCGGGGAGACCGTCGGCGCTGTCGGTTGCCTCATCAATGTCCTTCCGGTGCGCCTCTGCGTTGACGCGGGGGCGACCGCGGACTCCATCACGCTGCCGGGGCTGGCGGCCCGGGTCCAGGGGATCTTTCTCCGCGCCCTCGATCATGCCGATCTCCCCTTCGATCAGATCGTCGCCGCGGCGGTGCCGACGCGGCACGGCAGCCGGCAGCCCCTCGTCAACGTTCTCCTCACGGTCGTCGAATCGGGAATACAGGAGTGGCGCATCGGACCCGCGACGCTCCATCCACTGCCGATCGACTCCGGCACGAGCCGGTTCGATCTGTCGTTGACGCTCCAGGTACGCCCTGAAGGTCTCGAAGGCTCGCTCGAGGTCGCCGCCGCCCTGATCGACGACGATGTGGCCGCCGAATATGCCTCGCGCTACGGGGCGCTCCTTGCCGAGGTGGCCGCCGACCCCGCGGTGCCGATCGATCGCTTGGCGATGCTCGGGGGGGACGATCGACGGCGCGTGGTCGAGGCCTTCAATGAGACCGCTGTCGATCTCGGGTCGGCAGCGGTCCTCCACCGTCTCGTGGCCGAGCAGGCAGAGCGGACACCGACGGCGATCGCCATTCGGGAGGGGGACCGCACCGTCACCCACGCCGAGTTCCAAGCCCGCGCGGCGCGGCTGGCGGCCCGGCTCCGGGGGATCGGTCCCGGGGATCGCGTCGGGATCGCCGTGCCCCGATCGATCGACGCCGTCGTCTCGATCCTCGGGGTGCTCCGGGCCGGCGCCGCTTGGGTGCCGCTCGACCGGGAGGCATCTCCGGTCCGGTCGGCGTTCATCGCCTCCGACGCCCGGCTGGCGGCGATCATCGACGCGAGAGAATCGCCCGGCGGATGGCCGGAGGGGATCCCGATCGTCGATCCGGCCGACGTCGATTCCGGAGTGTCTGCGGAGGCGTGCCCCGCCGACGTCGATCCCGCCGCGCCTGCCTATGTGATGTACACCTCGGGATCGACAGGCCAGCCGAAGGGGGTCGTCATCCCCCATGCGGCCGTCGTCAATTATCTCCGGGGGAAGCAGCGGCGTTTCCCGCTCGGGGCCGACGATGTCATGCTCCAGTCCACGCGGACGACCTTCGACATCTCGGTCTACGAGGTCTTCGGCCCGCTGATCGCCGGCGCGGCGCTGGTCATCCTCCCGGCGGGGCGGACCGATCCGGTCCGAGTCGCCGAATTGGTGCGGGAAGCGGGGGTGACCGTGGCCCAATTCGTGCCATCGCTTCTCGCCCTTCTCGTGGATGACGACACCTTCACAGCGTCTGAGACGCTGCGGCGCGTCTTCTGCGGGGGGGAGGCGATGCCGGCCGGTTTGATGGAGCGATTCCTCGACCGTTCGGCCGCCGAGCTGGTCAATGTTTACGGCCCGACCGAGGCGACGGTGTGGGCCACGAACTGGGTCTGCCGGCGGAATGAGTTGCGGGAGACGCCTCCGATCGGCCGCCCACTCGACAATGTCCGATGTTACGTCCTCGATCGCGCCGGGTGCCCCGTGCCCGTCGGGTCGGTCGGCGAGTTGTTCATCGGGGGGGCCCAGCTGGCCATCGGTTACCACGATCGCCCCGACCTGACCGCCGAGCGGTTTCTCCCCGATCCGTTCCTGCCGGGGCGGGGAGAGCGGATGTACCGCACGGGGGATGCCTGCCGGTGGCGCGGGGACGGGCTCCTCGAGTTCGTCGCCCGCACTGACACCCAGGTCAAGATCCGCGGCCATCGGATTGAGCCGACAGAGATCGAGGCCTGTCTCGCGGGCCATCCGGGCCTCGCTGCGGTCGCGGTCGTGGTGGTCGCGGAGAACGGGCCGGCGTCGCTCGTCGCCGCCGTGGTCCCGCGAGGAAGTGGCCTCGATCCCGACACCCTCCGCCGGTGGACGGCCGAACGCCTCCCCGAGGTGATGGTTCCCCCCCGATTCGTCTGCCTCGACGCCCTCCCGTTGAACGCCCATGGCAAGCTCGACCGGGGTGCGCTCGTGACGCAGATCGCAGCGGCGCCCCTCGGTCCCCACGTCCGTGCCCCACTGGTTGCCGGCTCGCCTCGCGTCCTGCCGGTGCTGCTGTCACAGATCCGTGCCGCCTGGCAACGCGTGTTTGGTCGTGTCGACTTCGGTGACCAGGACAATTTCTTCCACGACCTCGGCGGGCAGTCGATCATGGCCGCCCGGCTCGTCGCCGACCTCTCCGTCGTGCTCGGCCGCCGGGTGCCGCTCGCGGCGGTGTTCGAGGCGCCCACCGTGGTGTCGATGGCGGCACTCCTGCGGGACGACGGGTGGACACCCCGCTTCCGGTCAATCGTTCCGCTCCAGCCGCTGGGGATGGGGACTCCCCTGTTTCTCTTCCACGGCATCGGTGGGGGCGTCACGGAAACCCTCGACCTCGCCCGGGCCTTCGGACCGGAGGTGCCCGTTTACGGCATCCAGGCGATCGATCGGGATGGGGGCGAGATGCAGGCCTCGGTCGAAGCGATGGGGGAGCTTTACGCCGCCGAGATCGTCGCCTTCCAGCCACAGGGGCCCTATTTCCTCGGCGGATTCTCGCTGGGGGGGTGGTTTGCCTACGAGACGGCCCGGCAGTTGCAACTGGCGGGGCACGAGGTGGCGCTCCTCGCGCAGTTCGACACCCACATCAACTGCATCCTTCCGCAGGAGGTCGTGGGGGCCGCCGAGCGCGCGATGCCGCGGCAGTACCTATGGAAGCATCTGCGCCGATTCCTGTCCCACCCAACGCAGTGGTGGACGTCTCTCCGCAGGCTCCCCGCCCGATACCAACTCGCCCGACAATGGCGAGTGGTCGATCCGATCCGCAGCGACCGCCACGGGGCGCTCGTGGCGAATCACCGGGCGAAGCCCTATGCCGGTTCCGTCGATTACTTCCAATCAGCCCAGTCCTTGCCGGCCGTCCTGGGGGTCTGGCAGCGGTGGTGCCCTGGCGGGGTAACGATCCACCCGGTTCAGGGGGACCACCACGAGATCATCCTCGGGCCAAACGCGGCCATCGTGGCGGGGATCGTCTGCGGCATCATCCGGGAACGCGGCCCACGGAGGACGTCTCCGGGCGATCCCCGGGAACGGGGGCGGGCATGAGCGGACGTGCGATCCTGTTGGCGGTCGAGGCCCGTCGGCCCGCTTCCTGGTTGCTCCTCCTCGCCGCGCTCGGCGGGGCTTCCGTCGCCGGCAGCGGACGTGTCGAAGGCATGCCGACGGCCGCGGTCGGATTCCTTCTCGGGGGATTGTTGGCCGTGGCGGCGCTCGGTGACCGTGGCCCCGCGCCGGCCGGCCACCTCGGCGGAGCGGGGATGGGAATGGTGGCGAGGATCGTCTGGCCGCTGATCGGGGGAATCCTTGGGTCCTTGGCCAGCCCCGCCGGGCCATCCCTCTGTGCCCTTGCCGGCTTCCTCCTCGGGATCGGCTCCGCCGCCCTCCTCTCCGCGCGCTTCCAGAGGGAATTGACCAACCGTGCCGATGTCGCCAGCTCCGTTCTCCTCATCACCGCGGGCGTCGGGCTGGCGGGAGGTTGGGGATGGAACCGGTTTCCGGACCACGGCCCGGCGGCCGGGATCGCGATGGTTGTCGCCGTTGTCGCGACGGTCGTCGGTGCGGCGACCGCCGTCCGCCTCCCCGTCGCTGAGCGAAAGCCGCGGGGAACGGGGCGCTTGATCGCCTCGGGAGAACCGGCGCGGGGGCGGCTCGATCTGTGTGGGATGGCCGTCGCGTTGACGGCGATGGTCGTCTGCCTGTTCCTCGCGCCCGATGCGGCAGCCACGAATGTCGTCGTGGCGCTCGCCTGTTTCCTGGCGTTGGCCGTGCCCGAGGCGACCCTCTCACCGGTCGAAGCGGAACGCGGCTGGAGCCGTTTGATGGGATCGGTGCCGGTTCGGGGGCCGGGCGGGCGATTCGGCATGACGGGTCTGGTCAGCGAGAGCGTCGGATTCCACGCCCTCATGCTCGGCTGGCCCTCGCTCGTGGCCTTCCTCCTGCTGGCGGGGGATCGGGACCGATCGGCCGGCGCATTGGCCACCGTTGCGGCCCTCTCGGCCACCGCGGCGATCACCTGGGGGACGGTATCGCTCCTCCGGCGCCGGGTCGACGGCGGCACGACGATGGCGGCGGTGGTCGCCCTCCTGATCGTCGTCTGGATGATCGTGGTGTCATTCCTGCCGTTGGCCGGTCCGGTCCGGGCGGTCGAGTCCGGGCGGTCGAGTCCGGTCGGTCCAGGGGACGCGGCGCCGCCAGCACCGGCTCCGGGGCCTTTCTGACGGATTGATCGGACGGCGATCTTGCCGGGCTTGCGCACCTTTCCCGGCCGGTTGGCGAAGGGAACCTGTCTACCGTGATCGGGTCCAGATTCCGCCCGGACCGGCACGATAAGGAAGGGGAGCGCGCCAAACCGTCGCGCCCCTGCGGTGACTTCAAGGAGGAGCTCTCGTGCACGGAAGCTTGTTGGCCGGTCGTCGGCAGAGGGGATCGCGCCTCCCGGGAGTCATCCGTCGCGCCGCGGCCTGGATGGTGGCCGTTGCCTCCGTTGGATCGAATATCCCGGTCGAGGCGGCCGGGTTCGCCCCGAGCGAGACGGTGTTCCCGGCGACGACGCGGATTTGGGTCAGCGCCCCCGATCCGCGCCGGCTCCGCGAGAACTTCGACAACACCGACTACGGGCAGTTGCTCAAAGACCCACAGATGCGCCCGTTCGTGGAGAGCGTCCGCGATCAGGCCCGCAAGGCCGGAAGGCAGCGGTTGGGGAAGCTCGGGCTGTCGTTCGAGGATCTCGCCAGCGTTCCGGGGGGGGAGGTCGCCCTGGGCGTCATCGAACCGGCTGCCGGCCGGCTTGCCACGGTGATCCTCGTCGATACCACCGGCCACGATGACGAGGCCTCGCGGCTCGTCGAGACGATCGGTGAGCGGCTCGTCGAGCGGAAGGCCACGAAAACGACCTCGACGGCCGGCGGGACCACCACCATGACGGTCTACGAGGTGCCACAGGAACCGGGAACCGCCCACGCCACGCGCGTTGCCATCGTCCTCCATCCCGGGGCCCTCATCGTCGGCGACGATCCGGCCGTCGTCATGCAGACGGCGTCGTCGCTGTCGGGTCGGACCGACGGTCTCGCCACGGTCGCCTCCTACCGGGCGGTCTCCGACCGCTGTGCCGACAAGGTGTCGTCCGCCTCAGCACCGATCCGCTGGTTCGTCGATCCGCTCGGGTTCGCCCGTGCCGTGCAGGCCGCCAATCCCCCTCGCGAGAAGCGGAAGGGGCCAGATTACGTGGCGATCCTCGGGCGCCAGGGCTTCGATGCCGTGAAGGCCGTCGGCGGGGTGATCGTGCTCGACGACGGGCTCCACGATCTCCGCCATCACACCCTCGTCCACGCGCCGCCGCTCGAGGGTCGGAAGGCCTTCGCCGCCGACCGCTACAAGCTCGCCGCCCGCATGCTCCAGTTCCCCAACACCGCGCGCCTCGAACCACCGTCGTGGGTGCCGCGCGACGTGTCGAGCTGGGTCACGATGCAGTGGGACATGAAGACGGCCTTCGAGTCGGCCGAGTCGCTCGTCGACGACGTCGTCGGTGAGAAGGGGGTCTTTGACGACGTCATCGCCTCGCTCAAGGAGGATCCGGACGGCCCGCAGATCGACGTTGCCAACGAGCTCGTCGGATGCCTCGGCACGAGGGTGTCGATCATCAGCGACCACACCATGCCGATCGATGTCGACAGCGAGCGCCTCGTGATTGCGATCGAGACGCACGATCCCGACCAGGTCGCCAAGACGGTCGCCAAGTCGATGTCGACCGATCCCGACATGCGGAAGGTGGAGTTCAACGGCCACATCATCTGGGAATTGATCGACCGCACCGACGCGATCCCCAAGCTCGAGATCGAGACCCCCGGCCTGATCTCCGCCCATGCCGATTCGGAGGCCGATTCGGAGGCCCCCGGCCGTCGCGGGCGGCTCCGTGACCGCGAGGAGAAACTCCTGCCGCACTCGGCCGTGACGATCGCCCACGGCCATCTCCTCGTCGCCTCCCACCGCGACTTCCTCGAGCGCGTCCTGGCCACCTCCGGCGACGGAGGGACGCTCGCCGACACCGGCGACTTTGGCGTCGTGACCGAGGAACTGGCGCGTCTGTTCCCCGGTGAAACGGCGCTGCGGAGCTTCGGCCGGGGCGACGAAACGATCCGCCCGGCCTACGAAATGCTCCGCCGCGGCGAGATGCCGAAATCGAAGAGCCTGATGGGGCAACTTCTCAATGTCGCCCTCGGCGACGGCAAGGAGGGGAGCGTTCGTGAGCAGCGGATCGACGGCAGCACGCTGCCGGAGTTTGATGTCATCCAGCGCTATCTCGGGGCCGCCGGAGTGGGGATGGAGACGGTCCCCGAGGGCTGGTACATCGCCGGGGTGGCCCTGCCCCGCGATGGCCGCAGCGATGCGGTGGCCCGCGAACCGTCGGACACGATCGGACGCTAAGCCCGGCCATTGACTCCACGGCGCCGTCGGGATTTTTTCCGACGGCGTCCGCCGTCGGGGTGGTCAGCGCGGCGCCACGCCTTCCTTCCCCGCCTTCCGCGAGGGGGGCGACGGCGCGGTCGCCGGACCCCGGGTCGATTCGAGGACAGCCCAAAATGGGTGCTGACGGTCACCACGCGTCCGGAGATCCTCGAGGAGCACCCCCTCGTCCGGCTGGACCGGGTCGCGCCACAGTTTCCTGCCGTCGAGGCTGACATTCACCGGCCGCGTGAAGTCGACGAGGTCGGGGGAGAGCCACACCCTGACCCGCTCGGCCCCGCAGTGGATGATGAGCCCGTTGGTGGCGGTCGTCTTGGCATCGAGCGTAAACGGCCTGACGCCCTGACCGGGCGGCCACTGCGACGGCAGGACGACGGTCTTCGGAGGGGCGCCGGAGAGCTCCACCCACCAGAAGAAATTATCCCACGGGCGCATCGTGACGGTGTCGATCGTCGTCGGGAGGAAGGTCCGTTTCCGGCGCTCCATCCAGTCGAAGATCCGCGGAATCTCGTCGGCGAAATGTTCGTGGCCGCGGCCCCGGTACTCGACGTAGGTGGTGTCGAAGCCCTTGGCGAGGTAGCGGTCGAGGTCCATGCCGTTGCGGGCAAAGGTGCCGTTGTCGAGCTCGCCCCCCACGACGTAGATCGGCAGCGTGCGGGCATTGCGCCAATAGTGATTCACGTAGCGGCCGGCGCCGGGAGTGATCGCAACCAGCCCCGCCCACAGGTCGGGATGGGCCAGGGCGATGTCCCAGGCGGCGTCGCCACCGAGCGAGTGCCCCGAGAGGAAGACGCGGTCGGTGTCGATGGCGAATCTCCGCTGCGCCTCCCGCAAGCTGCCGAGGACGGCCGCATGCTCACGGGCCGAGTAGCCGTAGGTCGATTGCCCCTCTTCTGTCCAACGGGGCGCGACGACGATGCAGCCGTGCCGGGTCGCCTGGCCGACCCGGCGGCCGTCGGGTCCCGGTGATCCCGCCCACCAGGTGATCTGGTCGGCCGGCGTCGTGAAGGCAGCATGGAGCGAGACGACCGTCGGGTAACGCCGCAGAGGGTCGTACTCGGGGGGCACCTGAACGAGACAGGTCACCGGCTCCCCATCCACCCCGGGGAATTCGAACTCATGGAGCCCGGGGGCCGTCGGCTCGGGGGGATCGAGAGGCGGGCGCATCTGACGCGCCAAACTCGCGATCGTCGCTGCGTCCCCGGCCTCCTCGTCGGCCACCCGTTCCCGCAGGGCCTGGCGGGCCGCCGCGTCGTCCGCACGGAGGTAGTCGCGGAGGAGATCGCGGACGCGGGCGGCGGAGAGAGCGAGCTTCAGGTTCTCGCCGGCCGCCGAGGCCCCCTGAAGCCAACCGGAGAGCGCGATCGCCAGCGCCCGGTCGGCCGCGAGGTCGGGTTCGGTGCCCATCCGCTCGAACGCCGAGAGCCGATCGAGCGTGGCGAAGGTCATCTCCGCGCCGATCTCGTCGAGGATTCCGGCGACGGCGGCCCGGGTGCCGCCATCCTCGAGGCTGTCACACCGCTCCTGGAGGAGCCCGAGCAGGCGTTCGGCCGATGCCTGGCGCCCACGGTAGGCATCACGGGCCTCCCGGATCGCCTCGATGGTTTCGGCCGAGGCCTCGTCGGCGGGGAAGCGCTCGAGGATCTCCATCGCCAGGGCATCCTGGCCCGACCTGCCGCGCAGTCGGACCTCGTCGAGGAGCCGGATGGCCGACAGTTCCCCCAGGCTCCGCCGTTCTTCGGCGAGGTTCTTCAGCGCGGGGAAGTCACCGATGACACCGTCGAGCTCGCCCCGCGCCTCCTCGTAACGCTCCGCTTGGAGGAACAACCGCACGATCCGCAGCCGTTCCTCCGAACTCGCCGGATCGGTCTGTCGATCGAGCACCAGGCGCAGCTGATCGCGAGGGATCGATCCGGTCGACAGGCGCATGTCGAGGAGGAGCGGGTTGTCGGTGACGACCCCCTCGACCCGAGTCCAGCGCGGGGTGATCTCGGTGATCCCCTGGACGACATCGACCCGCCCGGAGGCCGTCGCCAGGGTGAGGATGCGGCGCCCGAATTCGTCGAACGGCGTGGCGGCGAGGATCCCGCCGATCGAGGCGACGCGGCGGCCGTTCTCCGGGACGCGCTGCGGGATCTCGATCCGCTGGAGTTGCCGGCCGAACGGAAGCTCCTCCGCCCTGACCACGCGCCGCCGCGAGACGAACGTTCGCGTCAATTCGTCATCGCACATGAGCACGGGGGTGCCGGCCGTCCGGCTACTGGTCGCCTCGGCGATCGGGTCGACGGCCACTCCGGCCACGAGCGCAAACCGTCCCTCGAGCGTCCGGCCATCCGCCATCTCGATCCGATCGGCCAGCGCGGTGCCAGAGCCGGCCCACGAGGCGAACAGCGCGCCGCAGACGACAGCGCCGATGGTCGCCCGGAGGGGGGGGCGGATCGCCACTGGCTGACGCGGAGGTGCCGGCGTGTGGGGAGCAGCAGCCAGGCTTTCCATCGAGTGTCCTCCGTGACCTCCGGCCTCTTGGCATCCGCCGCCAGGGAAAGAATCAGTTTATCGTGAGGGGGAGGAAGTCATCCATGTCGCCCTGGCCGCCGCGGCGGGTGCGGCCGTTGGGCCTTGCCGACCGCCCCAGCCTTCGGGCCGGGCGGAGGGCGCCGTCGGGCTCCGGGAACGGTACACTTCCGTTGGCCACCTGCAGCGCGGGCGCCAGCCGAGCGGCTCGTGCGGTGTTCGCCCGCTCGCTTCCCCAACCAGGCAGAGAGGATTCCAACCCGATGCGAGGGCCGATGGGCGACTTCGTGCGACGGGCGCTCTCGTGGGGGATCGTCCTCGTACTCCTCCTGCCGATCCTGCTGTCGGTGGTGAGCGGACTGGCTGCCCTGCTCGCCGCCCTCGGCGACGAGGGGGGGGCGCAGTTGTGTTGGCGAGCGGTCCTCCTGGCGGCCGTGGTCTGGCTCATGGCGGTGGTGGCGACGTCGGTCCTGGCGGGCCTGGCCGCGCTCGCCGCGGAGCGTGGGGGACGGCGGTGTGGCCCCTCCTCCCGCCATCGGCGGCGGCATGATGGGCGACACCCCGGGCGGCGGCGGCGTGACCGCGGCTGGCCGGCGGCGCACGGCGGATCAAGCGGGGACGGGAGCGGTGACGACGGGCCTCCGCCCCGGCATGACCCGCGGCCGGGCTGATCCTTCCCGGTGGAGTGCGAACGATGCCGATCAAGTTCCGCTGTACGGGATGCCGTTCCAAGCTCTACGTTCCGGAGCGGTGGCACGGGACCTCGATCGTCTGCCCCCGTTGCGACACGCGGGTGATGGTGCCGGCCGAGGCTGCCGGGGGCATCCTCACATCGTTCGAGGGGGCGGCGGTCGAGAAGTCGCTCGCCGATCTCGTTCCGGACGGGGGCGAACCGTTCCGTGCCGCGCCGTTCACCGTCAAGGTCGGCGCTCCCGGTCGGAGCCGTGGGAACCGGAGCCGCGGGAAGCGGTCCCCCAAATCCGCAGGCGTGCAGCGCCGACGGACGGTGACCCTTCCGGCCTGGGTTCCGTATGCTTTTGGCGTCGGGCTGTTGCTGGTGAGCGCGGGGGCGTTTCTCGCCGGGATCTGGTGGGCGTCGAGGGGAGGCGGATCATGATCGATCGAGGCGGGGTTTCGGTTCCACACGTCCCCGGAAGCAGATGGTTGCCCGTGATGCTCGTGGCGTTGCTGGCCGGCAGCGGGGAGACTGGCCGCGGGCAAGATCCTCCGCCGACGGCAGCGGCGGTGAAAGTCTTCCTCGATGGCGTGCGTGAAGACCTCGACGCCGACCGTCCGCAGGCGGCCCGCGATCGGTTCGTGACGGCGGTCGATGCGCTGACGGAGCTGGTTGGCGGAGAGCCACCGGCGGCGGCCCGCGGCTTGCTCGATCGGGCCCGGGGGCTGCGGGACGACCTTGAGCTCCAGGGGGTCGATGTCGATGGCATCGAGCTTCCCTCGCTGCCGCGGGCGGCGGCCAAGCCGAAGGGGGATTCCACGGCGAAGTCGGCGAGGGGACCGGCCGGGACGGTCAGGAAGAGGGTGAGTGGAAGGCCGGCCAACCCCGGCGCCAAGGACGCCGCCGCCAAAGGGGTGAGCTTCGTCGCGGAGGTGGCGCCGATCCTCCTGCGCCACTGCGGGGGGTGTCACGTCGCCGGCCGCCGCGGGGAGTTCCAGTTCACCTCCTTCGACACCCTCATGAAGACCGGGATGGTGCAGAAAGGAGCCGGGGCCGACAGCCGGCTCGTCGAGGTGATCCGCACCGGCGACATGCCGCGCGGCGGCGGGAAGGTGTCGCCTGAGGAGTGTGCGCTGCTCGTGACCTGGATCAACGAGGGGGCGATGTTCGACGGCGCCGATCCGCTCGTGGCGTTGCAGAATCCCGCGGCACCCGTGGGGGCCGCGACGACGCCCGTCCCCACCGGCGCGGTGAAGCTCGAACCGGGGGACGTGTCGTTCGCCTTCGACGTCGCGCCGGTCCTGGTGAAGCAGTGCTCCGGCTGCCACGACGCGATGCAGCCCGACGGAAATCTCTCCATGGTGACCCTGGAATCGCTCCTTCGGGGAGGCGCTAACGGCGCTCCGATCGTCGCCGGTGAAGGGGTCGCGAGCCTGCTGGTGCGGAAGCTCAAGGGGCGCGACATCGAAGGGCAGCCGATGCCCCTCGGAAAGCCACCGCTCTCCGCGGAGGTGATCGCGACGATCGAGAAGTGGATCGATCAGGGGATGAAGCTCGACCTCCTCACGGCCCAGACGCCGTTGACGACCGTGGCCGCCGCCGGTCGGGCCCGGAGCCTCTCCCACGCGGACCTGCTCACGGCCCGCTTCGAGGCCGCCGACGGCATCTGGCGGCGGGCGATCGCCGACGAGGAGCCGACGCGCCTCACCCGCGGGGATCTCCGTCTCGTCGGCAACCTTCCCGAGGCGAGCCTCGAGAATCTGGCCGATCTTGCCGAAAAGGCGATGGAAGACGTTGCCGAGACCCTCGGCACCGGCGGCAGCCCGTTGGCGAAGGGGGGGATTGTCCTGATGGTCTTCGACAAGCCCTATGACTATTCCGACTTCTGGATCAACGTCATCGGGGACGAGCGTCCCAAGGGGCTCTTCGGGAAGGCGGGCGTCAACGGCGACGTGGTCTACGGTGCCCTCATCGCCCCCGTGGTCGATTCAGCCGCTGCCCGGGCCGACGCGACGGCGGCGATCGCCGCGGAGCTCGCCGCCGCCGCGTTCCTCGCCCGTGGCACCCCCGACTGGTTCGCAGCCAGCGCTGGCCGCGCCGTCGCCATGAAGGTGGAGCCGAAGTCGGCGCTGGTAAAGGCCTGGCGTGGTCAGGCCAGCGAACGGCTCCAGCGGATGCGCCGTCCCGCCGCCGTCGTCGACGGGACAGCTGGACCGGCCGACGACGCCCTCGTGGGCGGGGCGTTCCTCTCCGCCGCTTCAGGGGGGGGGAGTCGTCTCAAGGCGATCCTCGGACAACTCGAGGCCGAGGTACCGTTTGAGGAGGCCTTTGAGACGTCATTCCAGGGAACCCCGACGGCGGTCTTCGAGGGCTGGCTGGCGAGGGAGTCGAAGAAGCGGGGCGGAAGCCCGGGGCGATGAGTTTTCCACCGCAATGCCGTGGTGTCTGGGATGCGGAGAGCTCGTTGATAAAAGGAGGGGGCCTTGGACCCCGGGGCGGGAGATCCGGGCGACCGCCGGCGAACCGACGGTCTCCGGCATGGCCTGCGGCCGGGACAATTCATCAGCCCCCAACGAGCCTCGGTAAGAGCTCACCGGCATGGTGTGACAGCAGCACGAACATGGCAGAAAACCCATCGCCCCAGGCTTCCCTGCCGCGCGGGGGATTCCGCGCGCATGGCCTGCCTAGTCGAAGGCATCATACACGCTGGAGTCAGGCGTCGGCCATGTCCCGGCCGACCGCTTCCATCGTTTTCGTGTTTCGTTCGACCGCAATCACCACGGTCTGGCGCTCCACGCCGTTGGGATTGCTGGCGATGATCGGGAGGACCTGCCGCTTGTTCGGCAGATCGACGCGAACGCGGAAGGTGCCATCCGGCCCGACTTTGACCGGTTCCCCCTGGAGCGTCACGTAGGCCCCCGGTTGGGTCGCCCCGTAGACGATCATCTCGGCATCGACCTCGATCTGGAAGTCGCTCGATGGCTGCGGTTCGAACTCACCATCGACCGCCGACGAGCGCTGCGCCGGCGGGCCGATCGGTCGCCGCAGTTTCTCCTCGAAGAGCTCCTGGAGGTCGGTGCTCGAGTGCTCGGGGGAAAAGCCGCCGCTCATGGCGTAGATCTTCTCGCAATCGGCGGCGATGTCCCCCCAGTGGGTGTCGAGGGTGTCGGCCTGCGAGTTGGCCGGAACGGTCACGGCGTTGGAGCGGGCCAGGGCCTGGAACTTCCCCTGGGGGGCCTGATACCCGATCTCAAGGCGACAGCGCATCGGCTCGCGGATGTCGACAAACCAGTTCTTCACCCCGCCATGAATCTCGATCGTGCGGACAACCCGTTCCGAAGGAGAAGCCTGGAGGGCATTCTCGAGTTGGAGGACGCGCAGAACCGGGCGGGCCGCATGCCATTCCTGGCCGAGGGCCGCCTGGGCGCGGATGATGCTCGCCGAGGTAATCTCCCAGAAGGCGTGGAGCCAGTGGGGCCCACGCACCATGACGACGATCCGGTCGCGCATCGAGGCTGCCGAACGGCCATTCTCAGGCCTCGTGGCGAGCATCTTCGCCTTGGCAATCCGTGCCCTGGCCTCTTGGATCCGCAGCGCCACCGCTTCGTCCCGGGCCGGCGCCGTTTCGGCGGGCGTCGGGCGGGTCGGCGCGACTTTCGGACGCATCGCCGCGGCCGGAACCGGTTGACGGGCCCGGGCCTTGCGCACCAACGCACGGATCAGTTGATCCTTCCTCATGGCGTGCCAGCCAGCCACGCCATGCTGCTTGGCCAAGCGGGCCAGATCACGAACCGGCTTTTGCTTCAGACTCGCGGCTGTCACGGATTTTCCCCGGGAAATGGTCGATGTCCAACCCTTCCACGGTACCGACAACAGGTCGTTGACGCAAATGAAGACCCCCTATTAAGGGGTGTTTTTTGCGTCGATCGGCCGAAAGTCGTCCCTCTTCCGAATCGCGATTCGACCGGACAGACCAGGGGCGCACGCGGCACGCACGACCGCCAACCGCCGCTTGGATCGCTCTCCAGGGGGGGGGTGGGGCGACGCCGACCGCAGCGATCAGTCGCCGCGGAGCTTCAGCCCCCGCTCGGTGAGTTTCTCACGGACCTCATTCAGACTCGTGACGCCGAAGTTCTTGCACTCCATGAGATCCTCGGCCGTCCGGCGGATCAATTCGCCGATGGTACCGATCCCCAGTTTCGTCGTGCACTTCCGAGCCCGAACGGAGAGAGATAGCTCGGTGATCGGGAGGGAATGGATCTCCTGATCATCCGCCGAAGGGGCCTCGGGTTCGAAGACCGGCTCCTCGGTCGCCGTCGCTGTCGCCAACTGGCCAAGGGTCAGCCCCTTCGTGGCGAGCATCTCCTTGATTTCGACCAGGCTCGTTTCGCCGAAGTTCTTGCTCTCGAGGATCTCGGCCTCGGTCGTGCGGGCAAGATCGCCGAGGGTCGCAATCCCCATCTTCTGGAGGCAGTTCCGGCTCCGCACCGAGAGTTCGAAATCGCTGACGGGGAGGGCGAGAACATGATCGAGACGATCACGCTGCTTTTGATCCTGATCGTCGAGCTGAAGATTGCCGGAGGCAGACGAATCCTTGAGGAACAACCGGGCCCGGGGGTGATCGGGATAGACCTGGAGGACCCGCTTGTAGCACTGCTGGGCGTTGACGAAGTCGTCGCGGTCCTCGTAGAGGATGCCGAGGTTCATCAGCGCCCCGACTGACGCCGGATAGCGCTGCACAGCCCGCTCGTAGCAGGCCTTGGCCTCGTCGTCGTTGCCGACCCGGTCGTTGATCACACCCATCGCAAACAGGGCGGCGGGATGGCCCGGATCGAGGGCGAGCGCCTTCTCGAGCGCGACCATCGTGTCAGCCAGCGGGAGGCCGAGATCGGCCGCAATCGTCGCCTTCTGGGCCCAGAAATCAGCCGAGGATTCCGCGGTCGGGCCGAGTTTGGCAAGGGACGTCTCGGCCTCCTTCGAATGGCCGGCCAGACGCTTCGCCTCGGACGCTCCCACGCCGCAGGCGGTGATGTCGTAGCCCCCTTTTTGGGCGGCGGCGAACGCTTCCGTGGCACGCGTGAGGAGGTCGGTGGATTGATCGCCCGCCATCGCCAACGCGAGGAGCGACCGGGCTTGATAGTAGTGGGCGACCGCTCCGCCGTCGGCCGACTTCAGGGTCTGGACCGCGTCCTTCCAGCGCCCGAGAAGGTATTGCCCCACACCGAGTCGGACGCTCGACGCCGGACTCCGCTCCTCCTGTCCATCGAGGTCCTTGACAGCCCCGCGGAGATCTCGGTGGGTGGCTGGATCGCTGCCGAGAAGCCCGATCAAAGTGGCGATTTCGGTCGGGCCGAACGACCCGGTGCCGGTGAACAGATCGCGGACGTCGACGGTGGCGGGCATATCGGCCTTTCAGCGGAAGAAGGGGAAAAAGCCAGCGGCGGGAGTCGAACCCGCAACCCCCGCATTACGAATGCGGTGCTCTGCCAATTGAAGCTACGCTGGCCTGGGATCCTGCCGGTCGGCGGCCGCCGCGGCCCTCATCAGGGACGAATCGCTGCAGTTCCGACCCGGATGCCGCGGGCCTTTCGGCCCACCGGCGCCCCACCGACGCGATCCGCCCATGGCGAATCGTGTCAGTCGGAACCCCGAAAATTAGCGCAGGGACCGGGGCACCGTCAAGGGTCGTCCGGGAAAATGGCTGCCACCGGGCATTCCGCCCGCAGGCGCTGCAGGCCCGACCGGCCCGACCGCACGATCCGGCCGCGCGTGCATCGCAGTGGAGAAAACCGGAGGTTTTCCACGTGGAGCCAGCGAAAAAAAACAAGGTGGGGCCTCCGACCCGGCAGGAGCATCCTGCCATGGGAGTGCGGGTCAGGGGCAAGGCGACCGCACGCCCGGAGTAAGCCAGAGGCCCCACCTCATGTGTGGGTATCGCCGGGCGGTGGGGGCCGTCCGACGAGGTTCCAGAAGTGCAGGTGGCGTGCCAAAGTTGGCGGCGTTGTCGACTTTCGACTCGCTGTGGACTGGAAACGGCGAGGGAAGAGCGTTCGGTTGGCTTTTTTTAGCCCTCGGCCTGGCAGACGGAGCCGCCGCTGGCCCCACCTCTCCGGCCAACCGATGCCAGGAGGAGCGCGATCGATCGGCCCGGGCAGTGACGCATTCCGCGCCGGTGCGTTGCAGAACGCGGCGCGCGACGGCCGTCGGGTCGGTCGCGGCGGTATTCGGTATGATGCATCGATCGTCGCCATCCCCGGCTTCAGTCCTGCCGCGGGAAGGCGTTTCCCCCTCTCGCGACGCCGCCGGAGCCCGCCGTGATCCCCCGCCTTCCTGCCCATGTCGGGCCTCACCGGTGCGGTCCGGGGCAACCGCTGTTGGTGATCGCCGGGCCGTGCGTGATGGAGAACGAACGCCTTTGTCTCCATGTCGCGGAATCGCTCGCCGCCATCGCTGCAGCGATCCCGATCCGGGCCGTCTTCAAGGCGTCGTTCGACAAGGCGAACCGGACCAGCGCCGGGGCCTTTCGCGGCCCCGGGCTCGACGAAGGCCTCGCCATCCTCGACAAGGTGCGGGCGGCGACTGGGCTCCCGGTGACGACCGACATGCACCTCCCCGATCAGGCCGCGGCGATCGGTGCGGTTTGTGACCTGATTCAGATTCCCGCCTTCCTCTGCCGTCAGACCGATCTCCTCCTCGCGGCGGCCGCCACGGGGCGGGCGGTGAATGTCAAAAAGGGGCAGTTTGTCGCTCCCGGCGACATGAAACACGCCGTCGCAAAACTGCTCGCCGGCGGATGCCAGGACGTCATGCTCTGTGAACGGGGAACGTTTTTCGGCTACGGGCGGCTGGTCAACGACTTCACTGGCCTGCCGGTGATGCGTCGATTCGGCGTGCCGGTGATCTTCGATGCCACCCACTCCGTCCAGCAACCGGCGAGCCTGGGAGATGCGACCGGGGGTGACCGGACGCTCGTCGAACCCCTCGCCAGGGCTGCCGTCGCGGTCGGGGTCGACGGACTGTTCCTCGAAACCCATCCCGATCCCGATTCGAGCCCGAGCGACGGGCCGAACATGGTCCCGCTCGACCGGCTCCGGGGCGTCTTGGAACGGGTGCTGCGGATCCATGAAGCCCGGCTGGCCGGCGAAGCGGGGGGCGCACCATGACCCCTCCCCTCCCCTGCCGATCTGGTTCGTGGTCGCAGTCCCCTGCCCCGGGGCGCCGCTGGGGGGTGATGCTCGTGACGTTGATGGTGGCCTGGATGGTGGCCGGCTGTGGGCCTCGCGCGGCACGCGACCGGCCGGCCGGCCAAGCCCGGGTATCCGCGCCGGCGGCCGGCCCCGCGGCGCCGGCACCTGGCGCCGCCGCGGTGGGGCAGACGATGTCGCGGGAAGTCCGCGACAAGCTCCTCGAAGGGGCGATGGATGTCCTCGGCAACCTGGAGACCTACGAGGAGGCGGTTGCCTTCCCGCAGGTGTTCGACCGGCTCAATCAATGGAGCCATGCGGTGGTTGGAGCGGGGGCGATCGACGAATGGCAACTCGACCCGCTCGTTGACACGCTTCCCGAACGCCTCCGCAGGGAAGGGGTGACCAAGGGGATCGGCGATCTGGCGTTCGACGCCACGGCCGACGTCCTCGCCCTCCGCGACCAACGCTGGCTGGCCGACGTCGCCGCGAGCGCCCGGGGGGATGCGATCGAGGATCTCGCCGTTGCCCGGGCGCTGTTCGAGTGGACGATCCGCTCGTTGGCCGCCACGAGCGACCCGCCGATGGTCCCCTCCGACGCCAATCCCGGCACACGGTGGTTCTCGCTGGGAGAGATCCTCCTCGCCGGTCGGGCCAGCGCTCCCCAGCGGGCGTGGGTGTTTCTCGAGCTTGTCCGTCACGCCGGGCTCGACGGCGTCATGCTCGCGACCGGCGATCCGGAGGCTGGGAGCCTGCGGCCCTGGATCCCGGCAGTGCTCTGTGGCGAGGAGGCCTACCTCTTTGATCCGGGGTATGGCCTGCCGGTCCCGGGGCCGGGGGGAGAGGGGGTGGCCACGGCCCGGCAAGCGGCGGGGGATCCGACGATCCTCGCCGCGATGTCGCTCTCCGACCGCCCCTACCCCGTCCAGGCGCCCGACATGGGGCGACTCACCGTGCTCGTCCCCGCCACGCCTTGGAGCCTGTCGCGGCGGATGCATCTCCTCGACCGGCAACTCGCCGGAGCCCGCCGTATCGACCTCGCCATGCATGCCGGAAAAGTCGCCGCCCGGGCCCTAGCCGCCCTCCCGGCGCCGTCTTCACCGGCCCCCGATGCCGCCGCTCCCCCGGCGTCGACCAGTGCGGCGGCCGGCGCGGCGCGAGCCCTGCTCTGGGAGTTCCCCTGGGAGACGCTCGACCGTCAGCGCGCACCTCGGCCGGGGGTCGATGCGGCGCTCGGCCGGGAATTGGGGGTGATGGGAATGGCGATCGAGCAGACCGATGACAACCGCCAGTCGCGGTCATTCCGGCCGCTCTACGCTGCCCGGCTGCGCGAGTTCCGCGGCGTCCTCGACGGCCCCGACGGGGCGAAGATGGCCTATCTCGCCGCCCGCCCCGGCAATGCCGTGATCGCCGAGATGCTCCGTGGCCTGCCGCCGCCGCAGGCCGAGCAGGCGAAGCGGATGTATGACGAACTGAAGGGGGACGCCACGTATTGGCTCGGGGTGCTGACGCTCTCCGAGGAGGAATACGACACGGCCATCGACTATCTCGATCGGATGACGCTCCAGGCGAATCCCGAGGGGATCTGGTCCGATGCCGCCCGGGTCAATCTGGCCCGGGCAAGGCTCGCCCTCGGGGAGCGGGAGGAGGCCGCCCGACTGCTGCGTGAAGACGCCTCGCCGCAGCGCTTCGGCAGCCGGCTCCTCGCCGACCGACTCGCTCCCAGGGGGCCGTGAGCCGGGAAGCGGGGAGGATGCGTTGCGGGACGGGGCGGCAGCGGCTACATTCGAAAGTTCCCATTGAAGCCCCCGCTCCCGAGCCCGGTTCCGTCCGGGTCCCGCCCCGAGTCAAGCCCCGAGTCAAGCCATGAAAGACGACATCCACCCCCGCTACATCGAAACCGTGGTCCGTTGCGGCTGCGGCAACACCTTCCGGACCCGGAGCACGATGCCCGAGCTGAAGGTCGACATCTGCAACGTCTGCCATCCGTTCTTCACGGGGAAGCTGAAGTTCGTCGACACGGCCGGTCGGATCGAGAAGTTTAAGTCGAAGTTTGCTGAGGCCGGTTATGCGAGCCTCAAGAAGGGGAAGAAGCCCGCCGCTGCCGTTCCCACCACCGAACCGGCGTCCTGACGGCGGCCCGTCCTAGATCTTTCTGGGATCTCCTCTGGATCTCCTTTTTTTTGGGGAGCGACCTTTCCGGGGGGGATCCGGCTTTCCCGCGCGTGAGCGCCCTGCCGAAGGATCGAGGCTCCCCGGACGATGCGCGACCAGCTCGAAGAGAAGCTCGCCCGGTTCGAGGAACTCGAGCGGGAGTTGATCGATCCTGCCGTCATGGCCCAGCCGCAGCGGATGGCCGCAGTCGCCCGTGAGCACGGATCGCTCGCCCGACTGGCGCGGCGCTACCGGGGATTTGTCGATCTCGAGCATCAGATCGCCGAGCTCGACACCTTCAGCCGCGGGAATGACCACGAGCTCAAGGGGCTGGCCGATGCCGAGCTCCCCGAACTGCGGGCCCGGCGCGAGCAGGAGTGGGAAGAGCTCCTCGACGCCTCTTCCGACGACAGCGATGCCGAACGTGGCCGCTGTGTCATGGAGCTGCGTGCCGGCACCGGCGGGGATGAGGCGGCGCTGTTCGTCCGTGATCTCTACGAGATGTACCGGCGCCACGCCACCGAACATGCCTGGCAGGTCGAGGTTCTCGACGCCAGCCCGACGGAGCTCGGTGGCTTCAAGGAGCTCATTTTGGGGCTCTCGGGCGACGCGATCTTCCGCCGCCTCCAGTGGGAGAGTGGAGGCCACCGGGTGCAGCGCGTTCCCGACACCGAGACGAAGGGGCGAATCCACACCTCGGCGGCGACCGTGGCGGTGCTCCCCGAGCCGGAGGATGTCGAGGTGACGATCGCCCCCGACGAATACCGCAAGGATCTGTTCTGTGCGAGTGGTCCCGGCGGGCAGCATGTCAACAAGACCGCCTCGGCCGTCCGCCTCACGCACCTCGAAACGGGCTTGGTCGTCCAATGCCAAGACGAAAAGAGCCAGCACAAGAACCTCGCCAAGGCGATGCGGGTTCTGAAGGCCCGGCTCTACGAACTGCGCCGCAGCATCGAGCACGAGAAGCGGGCCAGCGAGCGGCGTACGCTCGTCGGTTCCGGAGACCGGAGCCAGCGGATCCGGACCTACAATTTCCCGCAGAACCGAGTGACGGATCATCGGATCAACGAGAGCTTCACGCTCGATCAGGTGATGACCGGCCGCCTCGGACTGGTGATACAGGCGATCGAGGAGCACGCCCGGCAACAGCGCCGCGCCGACATGGAACGCTCCTCGAAGCCGGCGACACCCTGATCGGAGCGGAGGCCTGAC
>CALQRA010000033.1 GCA_943332855.1 Candidatus Kuenenia stuttgartensis | reverse complement strand
GGCGGGAAAGCGAATGGTGGGGTATCGAGAAGGGGGGCATGTCTGACTCCAGGGGCGAGGCACGTGCTTGGGCAGGGATCGACGAACCATCCGGCGGCCGGGCACGACAGGCGTGGCCAAGCGGATCGGCCTTCCGCACAAGGGCCCTCGGGGTGAGTCTACGGCAGATTCGGCAACGCGGTTGGGCGGCGGTGTCGCTGTGACGCTATCGTCAGGGCGCCCCGACGGGGGCGATGCTCAGCCTTCTTCCCAGAGCCAGACAAGCCACCGGTCGCCCCCCGATGCATCCGTGGAAATCACTTTCGATCTGCTTGGTGTCGATCGGCCTGATCCAGGGCGTCGGGGGATTCCCCAGCCGGGCGGAGCCGGCCGCCGGGGAGAGCCCGGCGCCCACGACGGTGGCGGAGATGGTCGCCGGGAGCGACTGGGAGCGCGATCCTCTGGAGATCGACCTGCTCCGCGCCTGGGACGAGGATGGGGTCCACTTCGAGGAGCTCTTCTTCACAGGACCGATCACCCATGGGGTGAAGACGAGGGTCCATGCCTTCCGCGGGGCGCCCGTGGGTGGCTCGATGTTGCCGGGGATGCTCCACGCCCATGGTGGGGGTGGTTCAGCGAGCCTGCAGGCGGTGGCATTCTGGGCGAAGCGGGGCTACGTCTGTGTCAGTTTCGATTACCAGGGGCCGCTGCCGGGGCGGACTCGCTTCACCGATTTTGGCGCGGCCATTCTCGGTCAGCGCGAAGGAAGACCGGCGGGGCCGGGGGATGTGCCGAATGCCCGCTGGAATTTCTGGTACGGCGCGACGGCGGCGGGGTGCCGGGCCGTGACCCTCCTCGCCCAAGACCCGCGCGTCAACCGGGAGCGGATCGGCGCCTATGGAATCTCGGCCGGCGGTTATCTCTGTTGGATGATGGCCGCTGCCGATGCCCGTCTGAAGACGATCGTCCCGCTCTATGGCAATGCCGCCGGCATCTACCGTGACCGGAAAACAGCGAAAAGGCTGGTGATCGGCGATCCCGACGCGTTCGACCGAGACGCCTTCGCCCGGCATCCGGAGGCCCCTGAGCTTCACGCGCCGCTGATCCGCTGTCCGGTCCTGTTCATGACGGCCACAAACGACGGATTCGACCTCGACGAATCGTTTGATACCCTCGATCGCATCGGCCCCCCTGCCCCGGCCGCGCGTCTCCTCCTCACCCCCCGCTGGGTCCACCACATGGAGCCTGCGGAGTCGCGCGTGCTGCCGATCTGGATGGCGTGGCATCTCAAGGGAGAGGGTCGGCCTTGGCCAGTGACACCGACGGCCGTCTTCATGACCGACGGCCCGATTCCTGTGGTCGCTGTCCATCCTGCCGATCCGGACGACGTGTCGGAGGTATCGATCCATGTGAGCATCGACAATCCGAAGGGGGCGAGCCGTTTCTGGCGCGAGGTGCCGGTGACTCGCGGCGGCGACAGCTGCGTCGGCGAGACACCCTTCACGCGATCGGGCGAGACGCTCCACGCTTTCGCCACCGTCTCGTATCGATCCGGTGCCAGGCTCAGTTCGAGAGTGATCGAGTTGTCCACCGCGGCACTCCCCGTGCGGCCCACGCTCGTACCGACGGGCATGATCGACCCGATGGAGGACGACCGGGGATGGTATTGGGTGCCTGCGTACACCGAACCATTGACGTACGACCACTATTTTCTTCCCTGGACCGGCCCCGACGGAACCCGTGGCTTCACGCTTAACACCCGGGATTTCCTCCTCCCCACCGGGCCCGACAACCGTCTTGCTTTCGACATCGCCACGCAGCGCCTCGGCGATCCGCAATGGCGTGGCACCGGGCAGACTCGCTTGTTGATCGATGTCTGGGCGCCCCATGCCCCGCTCGAGTTGACGGTGCGGGCGGTCGCACGTTGGTATCAGCCCGATGCCCGGGATTTCTTCCTCGAGCCAGTCCTGCCCCCCCACACCGACCCGGGGTGGGTGACCCTCGAACTCGACGCGGCGCGGTTCCGGGACAAGGAGGGGAAGGTGCTCGGGGATTGGGGGGCCATCCAAGTCCTCGACCTCATCGGCGTGGCTGACGCGGCGCGTCCACCGGTGTGGGCCAATCTCCGCTGGGCCGATCCACCTCGCCCAGCCCGGCCGTCCGGCACCGGAGACATGCCGTGAGTGACCGGTCATGGCCCGCTCCCAGCCCTCTTTTGCCGCACCCTACTCGAACACGATCATCGTGTGGGTGTCGAGACGCGGGAGCGTGACTTCGAACCCGGTGGGGGTCTTGGTCAGCGGCAGTGAGAGGTGGCCCGGCTCGGCAAAGGCGGCCGTGATCGCCTCGCCGGCCACGGCGACGGTGATGCCGGCGATCGGGAGCGTCTCCTCGCGCTGGGAAGGGTTGTTTTCCGGAATGGCCCGGTTGGCACTCGTGTTCACCTCGTTGAGGAGATGAACGACCGTCCGTCGTCCGTCGGCCTGCGTGTAGAAGGCCGCCTGGACGCACAGCGGCGCCGAAACCGTGACCGGCGGGGGCGTGGCTGCTGCCCAGCGGACGGCGTTGCTGATCAGACGCCGCTGGTATTGATACGGGGCGATGAAGTAAGCCTGCCCGAGGTCGGCGGCGACGTACACCGAGCGTCCCGCGGCTGGCTCGTTGAGCACGATCAACGGCCACTCCACCGGCGCCGTCAATCGCCGCCCCAACTTTCTCGCGCCAGGCGCGACGTCGATATTCGTCATCCACCCGATGTACTGGAGCCGATCGGAGCCGCGGCGATAGTTCGATCGTACGACCGCATCATCGCTGATCGGGTGGAGATCGGGCCCCGCGACCCCAAGATAGAGCTCCGTCCACTTCGGGTAATTTGGCCAGCGAGCGGAGTAGTCCTCCGTCCCCTGGAAGTGGGCTCCGAAGATGTCGGCGAGGGCAAAATCCGCGCGACGATCGCCGTATTCGTCGCAGATCGAGCTTTCGTGCAGCGCCACCAGTCCACCGCCGGCCTTCACGAACGCGCGGATGGTGGCCGTCGCCTTGTCGCTCAGGCAGGCGGCATTGGGGAGGATGAGAACGCGGTACTGTTGCAGCGTCTCGGGATCTTCGAGGTCGGGCTCGATGATGATGTCGAGGGGGAGGTGATCCTCCATCATCGCCCGGAACACGCCCACGGCCGATTCCATGTGGGCCGGCATCCGGCGCTCACCGGGCTCGAGCTTTCCGATGTCGGGGGTATCGACACCGCTGCCAAGCCAGGCACCGAGCGGTACCTCGGTGTGGGCTCCGGGAAGGCCGTAGAGAAGTCGGCTGCTCTCGCCGACGAACATCGCGGCCCACTTCAGCGATCGGGCATCACGGGTGAACGGCTCCCGGTCTTCCACAAGCGCGTTGAGATGGGCGAGAGGGGTGTCGGCATTCTGCTGCCAGCGACCCTGCGCGGGGATGCAGCCGTTGGTGAGAACGGTCAGCTCGCGGAGATCGCATTCGGCGCGGGGGGGCTGCATGTTGAACTGCCCCTGTTCGCAGAGGTAGGGGAGGATCCAGGCAGGGCGGTCGCCGCACAGCCCGCGGTAGTAACGGCAGGTAAAGGCGGGGAGGAGATTGCTCCCCTGGTCAGCGGGGAAGTCCCAGAGCAATTCGAGGAACGGCGCGTCGAGGACGCGGTGCATCGCGTCGGTGCCTTCGGCGGCCGGCGCCCCCATCCAGTGCCACCACCGCCCCGGCCCGGTTGTCCAGGGGGCCGTTACGAAGTCGGGCTTCACGGCCTTGAGGGCCGCAGTCCACCGCGCCACGAAACGGGTGTAGCGAGCGAGTCGCCATTTGAGATAGTGCCGGTATTCGGTCGAGTTGACATCCCGTACGGCGGGGATCGCGTGGCCGCAGTCCTCGGCATAGGCCGCAGTGCACGACGGGCAGAAACATTGCGCCCAGCAGCCGAAGCCATCCATGTTGTAGCCATCCCAGTCGAGCTGTTTGACAAGCTCGACTTGCGACTTGATGAACCAGTCGCCATACGGCGAGTTCCAGCACCCAAGGACATGGATGTCTTTGAGTTCCGCGACGGTGATCGGCTTGCCGCCGGGCGAGTTGATCTCCTGCCACTCGGGATGCTCCGCCTGGATCCAGGGGGTCATGTTGAAGCGGATCACCTCCCCCAGCACCTTGGCGCCTCGCGCGTGCGCCGCATCAACTCGCGACCGCAATTCGGCGAGGGTCAGGGGGGGGATCGGCACGCCCGTCATGATGTCGACGATCTCCCCTTCACGGCCGAGGATGAAGGGGCCGCCGGCGAAGCCGATTCCCGCCGCGTTGGTGCCACCGCAGATGACGTTCGATCCGGCATCGATCACCTCTGCGAGGGTCGCACCATCGACGCCGAAGCAGAGGCGCTGGTGCGAGCCGAGCCACGTTGGCGTGGCCATGATCGCCGGGAGGGGAGCGCCCCGCTCCTCTGTCTGGGCAAGGGCGATGGCCGGAGCAAGCAGTCCGGCCAGACAGAAGGCAGACAAGGTCCGGAGCGTCATCGGGGAATCCTTCTCGTGCTTGTGGCAGCCTTGCTCCCGGGGATCAGAGCCCGTCGGCGGCGAGTTTCGCCTCGACCATGGCGGCCATTTCGTCGGCCTGATCCTCGAGCTCCCGGAGCAGTTCGTCGTCGTCATCGTCGCTGGCCCGGCGGGCGAGCAGAAGGAGATACTGGGCCTCATTCCGCCAGGCTTTGAGCCAATCCGGGCGCGTCGACACCGGGCGATGGAGGAGGCCCTGGAGCCGGTCGAAGGGGTCGGAGGACGATTCCATAGGGTGCTGAGTCTAGCCCCCATGAACGGAAACCGCGCCACGACGAGGCGCGGTATTCTTGCTCCCATGAAAAAGACCCTGCCACTGGCTCTCCTTCTCGTCGCGTTCCTGCTCCTCCCCGTCGCGGCGCCCGGCGTCGCTGCAGCCGACGGGCCGGCCGAGCCGGTCGGGCGCGCGACCGACGGCCGAACGATCACGCCGGTCAATCAGGTGCTCACGCCGAGGGGCAGGCAAGTCGAGCTCCCCGGTCTCCGCCCCCAGGCCATCGCCCTCTCGCCCGACGGGCAACTGGCCGTCACTTCGGGGAAGACCAACGAGATCGTCGTCGTCGATCCGGCCTCGGGTGACGTTCGGCAGCGTGTCCAGCCGGCTGCCGCGGAGATCACCCAGCCGGCCGACACCGACCGCAACCTCAAGCCCGACACGACGGCGATCGAGAGCTTCACCGGCCTCCGCTTCGCTCCCGATGGCCGGCGGCTCTATATGAGCAATGTCCACGGATCGGTGAAGGTGTTCGCCGTGGCCGATGGCATCGTCGCCCCGTCCCACGCAATCCCGCTCCCGCCGGCTCACGCGCCGCAGCGGAAGGAGGAGATCCCGGCCGGGCTGGCCGTCAGCGCCGACAGCTCCCGCCTCTATGTCTGTGGCAATCTCTCCAACCGGCTTCACGAGATCGATGCCGGCTCCGGGGAGGTGCTGCGGTCCTTCGATGTCGGCGTGGCGCCGTTCGATGTCGTCCTCGCCGGTGGCAAGGCCTTCGTCAGCAACTGGGGGGGGCGGCGTCCCGGCCCTGACGATCCGGTCGGCCCCGCGGGCAAGGGGACGACGGTTCGGGTTGATCCCGTCCGGCATGTCGCCAGCGAGGGGAGTGTGAGCATCGTCGATCTCGCCTCCGGAGCTGGCACCGAGGTCGTCGTCGGTCAGCATGCGTCGGCGCTGGCCGTCAGCCCCGATGGCCGGCATGTCGTCTGCGCCAGCGCCGGAGCCGACACCGTCTCGATCCTCGGCGTGGCGACCGGCACGCTCGCGGGGACGGTGTGGACGAAATCGACTCCGGCGGACTTGTTCGGGGCCCAGCCCGGGGCGCTGGCCTTCGCCGCCGACGGCGCGCGGCTCTATGTCTGCAACGGGGCGCAGAACGCCGTCGCGGTGATCGACTGGGATCCGGACGACAAGGGGGAGACGCGGCTCGCCGGTCTGATCCCTGTGGGGTGGTATCCCTCCGGGGTCGCCTTCGACGCCGGTCGTGGCCAACTCGTCGTGGCCAACATGAAGGGGCTCCCCGAGACGCCAAAGAAGCATCGCGGGAGCGAGGGATTCAACTCCCACCACTACCACGGAAGCCTGTCGCTGGTACCACTGCCCGACGACACAACGCTTGCCGACTGGTCGGAGATCGCGGCGGTGAACATGCGCTCGGCGGCGATCGCCGAGGCCTTCCTTCCCCCCCGCGTCGACGCGGCCCCGCGGGCGGTGCCCGAGCGGATCGGGGAGCCGAGCCTGATCGAGCACGTCGTCTACATCATTAAGGAAAACCGCACCTACGACCAGGTTCTCGGCGACCTTCCGGAGGGGAACGGCCGTTTAGACCTGTGCGTGTTCGGCGCCGATGTCACCCCCAATCACCACGCCATCGCCAGCCGGTTTGTCCTCCTCGACAACACCTACTGCTGCGGCATCCTCTCCGCCGACGGCCACAACTGGAGCACTTCGGCGGTGGCCAGCGACTACATCGAGCGGAGCTTCGCCGGATTCCCGCGGAGCTATCCCGATGGCATGGGGGATGGCGAGTCTGACGCGCTGGCCTGGTCCCCCGCGGGCTTCATCTGGGATCGGGCCCTCGAGCACGGAAAGACGATCCGCAACTACGGCGAGTTCATGAAGCCACGCGTCCGGTGGAAGGATCCGAAACGGGCCGGTCAGCCCGACTTCACCGCCTGCTTCCGGGCCTGGCGGGATGGGATCAACCAGGACGACGTGATCTTCGCGTCGGAGCCGGCGATCGAATCGATCCGACCGTTCTCCCCCCCCGGGGCAGTCGGGTGGGAGATGAGTGTCCCCGACCAGTTCCGTGCCGATTTTTTCATCCGGGAGCTGGCCGAGTTCGAGGCCCGTGGGGAATACCCGAATCTCGTCATCATCTGCCTGCCGAACGACCACACCAGCGGCACCGCGGCCAACTGCCCCACACCCGAGGCCTGCATGGCCGACAACGACCTCGCCTTTGGCCGGATCGTTGAGGCGCTGTCGCATAGCCGGTTCTGGCCGAAGATGGCGATCTTCGCCATCGAGGACGATCCCCAGGCCGGCTGGGACCATGTCAGCGGCTACCGCACGACCTGCTACGTGGCCAGCCCCTACGCCCGGCGCGGAGCCGTCGTCGGCACCCAATACAACACGACGAGCGTGCTGCGGACGATTCACCAGATCCTCGGGATGCGCCCGATGAACCAGTTCGACGCCTCGGCCACGCCGATGTTCGACTGCTTCACCGACAGCGCCGACACAGCGCCCTACGACTGCCTCGAGGTCGCCATCCCCCTCGACCGGATGAACGCCCCGCCGCAGTCGATCCTCGACCCGCTCCTGCGGGAAGGGGCGGTGGCCAGCGCCGGGATGAACTTCAAAGAGGTCGACCGGGCACCGGAGGATGTTCTCAACAGGATCCTCTGGCATGCCCGCCAGGGGAGCGGGAGCCCGTATCCGGAATGGGCCGTCGGTTCTGATGGGGACGACGAGGACGACGACGACTGACCCCCCCCGCCCAGTCGTCATCGGGCAGCCCCGTAGCCCGATCCGGGACGGGGGACACCGCCGGGGAGCCGTCGCCGGGCCGGTTGATACCCGTGTCTTTCCGGCCGAAGATGGCGCTGCCGGATCTTCCCCCCTGCGGATATCATGGCAGCGGTGGGGTGGGGAGTGATTCGACGATCGAACCGCGGGGCAGCGGGGCCGCCTGCCAAGGCCTGCAAGCCGCTTGGTCGTCGCCGACATCTGCGGAGGGCTGTCATGGCTGGCCGAAGGGGACGATGGACGGAGCAGCGATCCGGTAGGCGCCGTGCCGGCTTCCACATCGAAGCGCTCGAGCGGCGCTATGCCCTCGACGGAGCGGGGCCGCGGCCATTTATCGACCTCGGGGCCAGTGACAACGTCGCGCTCGACCAACCGCGCGTGACCGTCGAGTTCGGCGATGCCACCGGGCGCTCGATCGGCCCCGACATCTTCAACAGTTGGCTCCTCGACACGGGGGCCAACACGATCCTCGCCTTCAAGACCGCCATCGACGACATGAACGAGTCGCCCCCCCCGTATCAGGTGGAGGGGCTGTTTGAAGAGCTCGGTGTCGGTGGATCGCAGGCGTTCGACATCTCGATTCCGTACCAGCTCGACTTCGCCGGCACCAGTGGCGCCCGGCAGACGCTCGTCGACGCCCGGATCATCTCCGACGCCACCCGCGATGTCAGCATGTTCGGGCCGTTCGGGATCGTCGGCATGCCGGCGATGACCGGACGGGTCACGACCCTCGATTTCACCCCTTGGCTCAGCTTCGGCGACGGCAACTTCCTGATGGCCACCGAGTTCGCGGCCGAGCTCCCCGCGCCGGCTGGCCCACGCTACTCGATCACGGTCGACAACCGCGTCTCCTTCGCGCCCGAGGGACAGGTGATCGAGGGGGATCATCCGCCCGTCTGGGCCGACATCCCCTTCTTCTCTGCCGAGGTTCACCACGGCGGAAAGACGGTGGGGGGCAACTTCATGTTCGACACTGGCGCTCAAGTGACGATCATCTCGACGGCGCTGGCGCTGGGCTTGGGGCTCGATTCCAACGGCGATGGCCTGCTCGATTCCACCGATACCGGGTACACGCGAGCCGAGTCGGTCGGCGGCGTGGGGGGCTCGCGCGAAGCGCCGGTGTTCATGATCGACGCGGTCCACGTTCCTACCGACCAGGGAATCGATCTGACATGGAGCGATCTCCAGTGGCTCGTGGCTGACATCGCGCCGGGGATCGACGGTGTCTTCGGCTTCGACAACATGACCAGCGGCTGGATCGACGCCGTCTTTAGCTCGGGGGGTGCAGGCTCCATCCTCCAATCGCAGCTCGACTTCCGCGGCTGGGACGAGACTGGTTCCGGGAAGATCTATTTCGATCTCAATCCGGACCTCGTCGCCGTCCAGAATCCGACCGGGGCCGGGGGGGTGCTCGTCGAGCCCGGCGGGACGACCACGGTGAGCGAGTCTGGTGTCGATGACACCTACTCCATCGCGCTGCGGCAACGCCCCACCGCAGACGTGTTGGTCGATCTTGTTGTCCGCCCGGGGCAACTCTCCGCTCATTCGGCCTCCGCCCCGGAGGCCACGACGCTCCGGTTCACCCCCGACACCTGGAACATCCCCCAATCGGTCGTCGTCCATGCCGTCGACGACTCCATCGAGCAGAGCCTCCACCGCTCGTCGGTCCGGCACGTGGTTCGGAGTGCCGATCCCGCCTATGACGGCGTCGGCTTTCCGTCGGTGCTTGTGAACATCGTCGACAACGACTTTCCCGCCATCATGATCCTTCCCACCGACGGCGAGACCGATGTCGCCGAGGGAGGGGGAGCCGACACGTACGCCGTCGTTCTCATGCGTCAGCCCACCGGTGAGGTGACGGTCACGCCGCAGCCAGCCGACGGGCAGGTGCGCGCCGTGAATGCCGCCGATGGCTCCGCGGCGCTCGTCTTCACCCCGGCGAATTGGAATCAGCCGCAGGGGGTCCGAGTGACGGCCGTCGACGACAGCGTGATCGAGGGACCGCACCGGACGTACATCAACCATCAGATCAGCACGACCGATCCCGGGTACTCCGAGGCCTACGTTCTCCCCGAAATCGTCTTCATCACCGACAACGACCTGCCCGCCCCCACGCCGCCGACGGTGTCGGCCAGCCTTCCCTCGGTCTCCGGGAACGTCGGTGGGGCGATCACGGCCAGCGGTGGCTGGGGATCGACCGATCCCGGCACGACGGTCAGCCTCTCGGCCTCGATCGGCGCCGTCACCCGTGTCGCGGGCGGGGCGTGGACGTGGTCGCTCTCCCCCCAGACGCCACTCGGTCGGGAACCGGTCACGATCACTGCCACCGACGACCGCGGGCTGACGGCGACCGCGACCTTCACCGTGACCGCCAGAGGGGCCCCCTCCGGCGTCTCGGCCGTCGCTGGCGACCGCCTCGCCACCGTCACCTGGAAGGGGCCTACCGCCCCGCTAGCGCTGCCGACGACCGGCTATTCCCTCGAGCAGTCGCTCGATGACGGCGTCACCTGGCAGGGGCTTCCCGCCGCAGCCCCCGCCGACACGAGTCTGGTTGTGGCGGGGCTGTTCAATGGCACGGCGTATCGCTTCCGCGTCGCGGCCGCAGACGCCGACGGCATCGGCCCCTGGTCCGAGCCAACGGCCGCGGTCGTGCCGGTCGGCCCCCCCGCCGCCGCCACGAGCCTTGCGGCCACCCCGGGGAACGGGCAGGTGAGGATCGCTTGGTCGGCGCCCGCCGACACCGGCGGCCTGCCGATTGCCGACTATGTCGTCGAGTCGAGCACCGACGGCGGGGCCCATTGGAAGACGGTTGCCGACGGGGCCTCCGCGGCGACGGCCGCCACGATCAGCGGCCTCGCCAATGGCACGTCGTACGCCTTCCGTATCGCGGCGGTGAACGCGGCCGGTCGGGGGGCCTTTACCCCCGCTTCCCCCGCGGCGATCCCGGCGCTGCCGGCCGGTCTGCCGACCGCCCTCAAGGCGACGCGTGGCAATGGCACGGCGACCCTCGTCTGGAAGGCCCCGTCGCTGACTGGCGGCAGCCCGATCACCGACTACGCCCTCCAGTCGAGCAGCGATGCCGGTCGAACCTGGAAGCCGATCGAGCGCCCGGCATCGCCCGCCACCACCGCCACCGTCAGCGGCCTCGTCAACGGCACGCCGTACGTCTTCCGTATCGCAGCGGTGAACTCGGTCGGGCCGGCTCCGTTCACCGGCAAGACGCTCCCCGTGGTGCCGGCCACGACGGCCGGTGTCGCGACCGTCCCGGTGGCGGCACGCCGCAGCGGTCAGGTCACTCTGTCGTGGTCGGCGCCTCCTTCCAACGGCGGCCTGCCGATCAGCGACTATCTTGTGCAGTCGAGTCGCGACGGGGGCCGAACGTGGACGCCGTTCCCCCACAAGGCGTCGGCGGCGACGACGGCAACGGTTACCGGTCTCGCCAATGGCACGCCCTACATCTTTCGCGTCGCCGCCGTGAACGGCGTCGGGGTCGGGGCGTTCACCGGGAGCACCACGGCGGTGGTGCCGGCAACACTGGCCGGGGTGCCGACAGCCCTCAAGGCGATCCGCGGCAACGGCGAGGCACAACTCACCTGGAAGGCACCGGCGACCGACGGCGGTGCCCCGATCCTTTCGTACTTCCTCCAGTTGAGCAGCGACGGTGGAAGGACGTGGGCCATGCCAAACCGAGGGGCATCGACCGCGACGTCTGCCGTGATCACCGGGCTTGTGAATGGCACGTCCTACGTCTTTCGCGTCGCGGCCTTGACCGACGTCGGTGCCGGTCCTTACACCGCGAAGACCGCGGCGATCATCCCTGCCACGTTCCCCGGCGTGCCGACCGAGCTCGTGGTTGCCCGCGTCCCCGGCGGGGCCCGACTCGCCTGGATCGCGCCGCTCTCAGCGGGGGGGAGTGCGCTGGTCGACTATGCTGTCGACTGGAGCAGCGACGGTGGCGTCACCTGGAAGAGGTTCGCTCACAGGCCCTCGACGAAGCCGACGGCGACGATCACGGGGCTCCCGAATGGTATCTCCCTCGCCTTCCGGGTCGCGGCGGCCAATGCGATCGGGACTGGCGCCCCCGCCGGAGTGACACTCGAGCCAGGGTGATGTTTCAAGCCGGGGCTGACGTCGTGTCGAGGCCCCCTCGCCCCCTGTGGTGGATCGACGCCCCCGGAAGCCAATCGCTGTGAACGTTCATCTCGTGCAGCTTGACATCGCCTGGGAGGATCCGCCGGCCAACCGGAAACGGATCACCGAGCTTGTCGAGCGGTCTTTGATCCGAGCGGGCGATCTGGTCGTCCTCCCCGAGATGGCGTTCACCGGATTCAGCCTCGATGTCGCCCGGACCGGAGCCGATGCGGACGCGGGCGCGGCGTTTCTCCGCGACCTGGCCCGGAGGCTCGGGTGCACCGTGGTGGGCGGGTTGGTGGCGCTGGCCGCCGGCCGTGCGACCAACCAGGCGCTGGCGTTTGATCCCGACGGATCGCTCCTCGCAGCCTACAGCAAGCTCCAACCCTTCTCCCTCGGCGGTGAGGCGGCGGTCCACGCGGCCGGGGAGGCCATTGTGTCGTTTCCATGGGCTGGGCTGCGCGTCGCCCCGTTCATCTGCTACGACCTGCGGTTTCCCGAGCATTTTCGCTCGGCGACGGGGGACGGCGCTGAGATGTTCGTCGTCATCGCCAATTGGCCGGTGGGCCGGATCCATCATTGGCTCACGCTCCTCCAGGCCCGTGCGATCGAAAACCAGGCGGCGGTGGTGGGGGTGAACCGCTGCGGCACCGACCCGAGGTTCACCTACAACGGCCGCAGCGTCGTCGTCAGTCCGCACGGCCACATCGTCGCCGATGCCGGTGAGCGGGAGCTTGTCGTGACCGCGACGATCGATCCCGGGGAGATCCGCGCCTGGCGGCGCGAGTTCCCGGCGCTCTCTGACATCCGCCCTGTTCCATCCAGCCCGGCAGCCGCTCCCCGTTGACGGAACCGCTCCCCGGTAACGAGTCGGTCATCGACATTTCCGCCTCGTCTCTTCAGCGACGGGGGAGTTGGCTCGACGGTCGGTTGCGTATGGCCGTTTCACCTCTTGAAGGATGCACGATGCAACGCGAGGCACGCGACGACTGGCGGGGATACGCTGCCGGTTCGATTCCGAGCAAGGTCTCGACGCCGCAGCTCGACAGGTTCCTGGCAGAGGTCCGGGGGCTCCCGGCAGCGTGTTCGCTGAAGCTGCTCGATGTGGGCTGCGGCACGGGGCGGCTCGGCAGACGGCTGTTTGACGAGGGATTCTCGGTGGTCGGTGTCGACATCAATCCCGAAGCCATCAGCGTTGCTCGGCAACTGGCCGTGCCCGCAACAGAGTCAGGGCGCTCACTGCGGTTTGAGGAAGCCGATTTTGCTACTCCGACGGCTCTTCCGATCGACGGCGGGCCGTTCGACATCGTCGTCTGCCAACTCGTGGTCTCGATCATCGGCCATGCCGCCCAGCGGCTCAATCTCCTCCATCATGTCCGCGCCAACCTCCGGCCGGGCGGCTGGTTCTATCTCTCCGCCTCGGGCGTGTCGGACACGATCAACGCCTCGTACGCCCGCCTCTATGCCGATGACGCTGCTTTGACCGGCGAGGTCCACAGCTACTTCTCGCGCGACGATCAGGGCAAGGTCCTCTACACAACCCACCACTTCACGCCCGAAGAGCTGGTGGCGATGCTCGACGGCGCGGGCTTTGAGCAGGTTCGCCTCTCGACAGACCGAGAGGCGAGCAGCCGGAGGGCAGAGGAGGCGGCTTTTTTCCACTTCGTGACGTGCCGGCGCGGGTGATCCCGAGCCTGCCGGGCGCCGAAAGTCCGGAGAGAAAGCCATTCCTGGCGTTCCCCCGCCTGCTAGGCTGGCGACCGTCAGCGGTGGCCGTGCCTCCCGTCTGCCCGGGGGAAAAGTCGTCCTCGACACCTGTCCCCCTTCTCCCTCCTGGGCTCGCTCATGAAACGGCATCTTTCACGATTCCTTCGACTCGGCATGGTGGTCTGGCTGGGCTGCGTGGGCCATTTCGCGGCCGCCCAGGGAGCGCGGATCGTCGCCGAGGGCTCCGAGCCCCGCCATCCGCGGCAGCCGCAGGTCGCGGTGGATGAGGCGGGAATGGTCCACATCGCCTACGGCCTCGGCGACACGGTGCTTTACCGCAGGGCCGACAGCGACACCCTCGATTTCAGCGCCGCCGTCACGCTCGAGTTGGCGCCGGTCATGTCGCTGGGAATGCGGCGTGGCCCCCGCGTCGCCGCGTCGGGGGGCGCCGTCTGCATCACGGCGATCGGCGGCCAGACGGGCAAGGGACGGGATGGTGACGTGTGGGCGGTGCGAACGCGCGACGGTGGAGCCTCCTGGTCGGAGCCGGCGCGGGTCAACAGCGTCGAAGGCTCGGCCCGCGAGGGGCTGCATGGCATGGCAGCGGGGGAGAATGGGGCGATGTGCTGCGCGTGGCTCGATCTGCGCCATGGCGTCACCGAAATCATGGCGGCCACGTCGCCCGACGGCGGTGCCACGTGGGCCCCCGATGTCCTCGTCTACCGCTCGCCGGAGAAGAATGTGTGCGAGTGCTGTCATCCCGCCGTGGCCTACGACGAAGGTGGCGATATCCACGTTCAATGGCGCAACTCCCTGGGGGGAAATCGGGACATGTTCGTCGCCCATTCCAGGGATGGGGGGCAATCGTTCGGCAGCGCCGAGAAACTCGGCCGGGGCACGTGGGCGTTGAACGCCTGCCCGATGGACGGCGGAGCCCTGGCGATCGTTGGTGGGAAGCTGATGTCGGCGTGGCGGCGGGACCGCACCGTCTTCCTCGTCGATTCCATCGGGGCGATTGAGCAGCCGCTGGGCAGCGGCGAGCAACCGTGGTTGGCCGCCACGGATCAGGGGCCGTATGTCGCCTGGGTCTCGTCGCGGGGCGGACGCTTGCAGCTGCTGCGTCCCGGGGCCGATGCGACAGCGACACTCTCTGAAAAGGCGGCGGATCCGGTTCTCGCCGTGGGGCCCGGGGCAAAGCCCCCCGTCGTCGCCGTGTGGGAGGAAGCCGCCGGCGACGGGCGTCGGATCGTGTGTGAAGTCGTGACAGGGGATTGAAGCGGGTGCCTCCACGACCACTCGGCAAGTGACGAAGACCTCAGGAACCGTGCGTCGACGCCCCCTCGGTGGAGGCGGATCGGGTCGCGACTCCCCTTCACCGGCGTTGGGTCAATGGGAGGCCGTCGTGGAACAGCACCGGGCGAACGCTGACCCGGTTCGTGACCCCGCCTGAGGCCCCGACGCTGTGCCTCGACTGCAGACCGCTCCGGCATTTTTTCAGCGGCCGGGCCGAGCGGACCTCTCCCGAGCTCTGGATACCGGCCGAAACGGGTAACAGGCCTGGAAGAGCCAGTTCTGAAAAATCTTCGTCCGGTTTTGGGGGGAGCCTAGGCCCTCTCAGTGAAGGGTCGAACCGCAGCGTGACCAAACCTGGTCGGCATGCCGGGGCCCCCGCCGATCGCAACCCCTGCATCCTGTACGAGGAGCGGGGCCGAATCCTTCCTGGATCTCGCAGCGCAGTGATTCCCCGGGAAGCCGGGGAACGCGTCGACGGGCGTGAAGAATCGTCGCTGCGAATTGGGGCTGTGGATTCCGCAGCGAGGGATTAGGCTAAGCTACGATCGCGGATCGGGCGCCCCAGCGCGTAGGGCCGTTTCCAGAAATCACTCACGGAGCGAAACAGTTGCCAGAACTACGGCCGGTTGACCATCCGCAGGACCACGACATCGCGACGCCCGAGGACTACAGCGAGGCGATCCGGCGAGTCGTTCAGGATCGCCGCATGACTCGGGAGAAGACCGACAAGGTCCTCGTCGTCCTTCGCTCGTGGGTAAAGTTGCCCGGCAACGCCGGCACGACCCAGCAGATCGGGGCCTCGAGCAAGTATTCCCCGAGTCAGGTGCAGTTGATCATGGCGGGATTCGGAGGGCTGATCGCCGAGAAGCTCACCGCGATCAACGGCTATAGCCACGGTGTCCACCCGAGTGGTGAGGCTTTCCCTTGGAGCACCACCGCCTTCGCGGCCAAACTGGATGGCGAGAAGAGCCCTGCGACCTGGACGATGCGACGAAACTTCATCGCCGGCATTCGGTTGCTCAATGGGTGGCTGCCAAAGGAGAGCGAATCGAAGGCTGACTCCGAAGGGGCGGTTGCGTGAGCGACCACGGGTGACATCCACGTTCCGGCTGTCGTGAAAGAGGGTGCGGCCAGCCCGAGGGGCTTTCCTTGATCGACACCGGGCTTTGCGATCGTGGGTCCGATGCGAACCGCGGCGTGCCCTCGTGAGCTTCAGGGCCTCCGGCTCACGCCCCCGCGATTCCGAAGCCCTTGCGGCTCTCCCGGCCGAGGAAGGCGTCGGCCTGCGGATCGCCGACGATGCGCCGTGCCGCCGGATCCCAGGAGATCTCCCGGCCGAGCCGCATGGCGATGTTGGAGAGATGACAGATTTCCAGCATCCGGTTGTGCGACCAAACGTCGGAGATCGGCTGCTTCCTCGACCGCATCGCCGCGACGAAGTTGGCGGTGTGGTTCTCCGCGACCGGTCCTTCGTACACCTCCTCGATGGCGTTCTCCGGCAGCGGGCGGTCCTTGAGTTCGTCGACCGGGGTGCCGGTGATCTTGCCCCGGTTGACGAACAACCGCCCCTTCGTCCCCTCGAAGAGAATGCCGTTGTCGCCGGCGCTGGTGATGATCATCTCCACGGCATCCGGCATGGCAACGCGGATCGTGAACTCGGTGGCAGCGTTGTACTGGTCAGCGATCGTCGGGTGTCCGTCGCGGTACGGGACCGGCAGCGTGTATTCCACCGGAGTCACCAAGCTCGGCCCGGTGTCGGTCGCGCCGAGCGCCCAGCAGGCGATGTCGACGTGATGCGCGCCCCAGTCGGTGAGTTTGCCGCCGGAGTACTCGTGCCAGTTGCGGAAGGAGTAGTGGCAATTGCTGTAGAGCGGGACTCCACCGCCGTAGCCCTCGCGCATCTCCGGCAGCGCCCGGTAGGCAACGGCGGGGGCGGGGCCAAGCCAGGTGTCCCAGTCGAGCCCGGCCGGCACCGCCGCCTCCGGGATCACCGGCGATGGTTCCATGCCGTTGATGCCGCAGGTCACCTTCGTCACCTTGCCGATCCGTCCGTGGCGGACCAGTGCCACCGCGAGGAGGAACCGGCCGTCCGACTCCGTGCGCTGCATCGTGCCCACCTGGAACACCCGTCCGGTCTCCGTGACGACCCGCTCGATGAGTTTCCCCTCGTCGATGGTCAGCGTCAGCGGTTTCTCGCAGTAGACGTCCTTGCCGGCCCGCATCGCCTCGACGGCGATCTTGGTGTGCCAGTGATCGGGGGTCGCGATCATGACGGCGTCGACATCCTTCCGGTCGAGGATCTTCCGGTAGTCGGCGTAGCTGTCGGGGGCGCGCCCCTGCCCCTTCGCGACGTTGGCGACGTTCGTGGCAAGCACACTCGTATCGACATCGGCGAGCGCCGCGAAGTCGGCGAACTTGAGTGACTTCTCGGTGATCGACCATCCCTGGTTCCGCAGGCCGATCGTCGCGAACACCGGACGGTCGCTTTGCGACTCCTGCCCCACGGCGCACCGCGCCGCCGGCAGCATCGCGGCCAGGGCGCCCGAAGCGGCGGACCGGGAGAGAAACCGGCGGCGGGAGTGGCTCGATGAGGTCATGTCGGAAGGTCTCCAATCGGGGAGCGAGGCGACGGCGATCGCGGCTGAACGAGGGCACTGCCAGGCAGGATAGGGCGCCCAGGCGACGCCCCGCAAGTCGCCTCCACCGGGGGGCAGTGCCATCGGGTAGGCTCAAGGGAGATCCGCTTCCCCCGGGATGGTGACATGTGATGGAACGCCATTCGCGCTGCGTCGGGAACGGCTTGTCGCTTGGGCAGCGCGGTTCTCGGGGACGCTCGGCGACGCCATGAACGCTCCCCCCTGTCAGGCCCCCGAGGGCGCGATCCTCCACCTCGGTCGGCAACTACGGCTTGACGACAATCCGCTCCTCGCCTCGGCGGCCGCCAGCCGCCCGCGGCTCCTGCCGGTCTTCGCGCTCGATCCGGCGGTCCGGCGGGGCGCCCACCAAGAGGCCTTCCTCGTCGCGGCGCTCGCCGACCTTCAGGCGTCGCTCCGCCAGCGAGGCTCCGATCTCCTCCTCTTGGCCGAGCCGCCCCCTGCCGCCGTCCGCGAGGTGTACGACTCCCCTCGGCGGATGATTGACGAGGCCGATCTGCCCTTCGACCCGCCGGCGATGCCTCGCACCTACACTCCCTTCCGCCAGAAGGTCGAGGCTGGAGGTGTCCGCTTCAGCCCGCCGATCGCAGCGCCGGAGCGTCTCCCCCCTCTTCCCGACGGTGTCACCTGCCCGACGATCGTCGTCCCCGATCTCCCGCTGATCGCAGCCGGGGGGGAGTCGGCCGGACGGGAGCACTGGCAGCGCTACCGCGATCGGCGGCTGCCCGACAGCTACAAGCGGACGCGGAACGAGCTCCTCGGTTGGGATCTCTCTAGCAAGCTCTCCCCCTGGCTTGCCTGGGGCTGCCTCTCGCCGCGCCGCCTCGCCGACGATCTCGCCCGCTACGAGGCGGAGCACGGGGCTAACGAGGGGACCTACTGGCTGTGGTTTGAACTTCTCTGGCGAGATTTTTTCTCGTTGCGCGGCGACCATCGCGCCAGCGACGCGTGGTCGGTCGACCCGGCCGATCCGCGCTGGCTCATGCTCGCCGGTGCCCGGCTCGGGCATCCGCTGGTCGACGCCGGCTTCCGCGAGCTCAACGCGACCGGCTTCCTTGGCAACCGCATGCGGCAGATCGCCGCCAGCTTCTGCTGCCATGAGCTCGGATGGCCGTGGGAGATCGGAGCGGCCTATTTCGCCCACCAGCTCATCGACCACGATCCCGCCTCGAATGTCGGCAACTGGCGTTACATCGCCGGGCAGGGAGCCGATCCCCGCGGCGGCCGACGATTCGACATCGAGAAGCAGCGGGAGATGTACGACCCCGCGGGGGCGTACGTCCGGTTTTGGGGAGCGCGGTGAGGGGGCACTCACCGCACGGACGTTGATCGGACCGCGTTGGACTTCGCGGATCCATCGTTTCGGGGCGTAGTCTCCTCATTTTTCTGGCTCCGGCGTTGTGCTGCCGAATGCCGCAGGCTGTCGATGGCGAACAGGACCAGAGCGCTCCAGACGATCAAAAACCCGACCAGACGCATCCGATCGAACGGCTCACCGTAGATCAGCGCCCCGACGAGAAACTGGAGCGTCGGGCCGATGTACTGCAGCAGACCGATCGTCGAGAGCGGATCCGCCGCACGGCGACGGTGAAGCAGAGCAGCGGGGCGACCGTTGCCGGACCGGCCGCCGCCAGGAGCAGGTCGGTCGCGGCATCCTGGCTGCCGAATCCGCCGCGCTGGGCGGCGTGCTCCGTGGCGAGATAGCCGATCGCCGGCAGGAGGAGGAGCACGGTTTCGAGGGCCAGTGACGGCAGGGGGGCGAGCGTCCCCTTCTTCTTCACCAGCCCATAGGCACTGAAGGTGGCGGCGAGATAGATCGCGATCCAGGGAAACTCGTGGTAGCCGGCGGCGATTCCTCCGACCCCCGCAGCCGCGATGCCGACGGCCACCCACTGTCCGGGCCGGAGTCGCTCCCCGAGCACCGTGACCCCAAGAAGGACACTTGCCAGGGGGGTGAGGTAATAGCCCAGGCTGCACTCGATCATCCGGCCGTGGGTCACGCCCCAGACGAAGCCGAGCCAGTTGGCACTGACGAGAACCGCCGCAGCGAGATGCCGCGCGAGCTCGCCTGGGCGTTTGAGCACCCCGGCGATCTGCCGCCATCCCCCCCACCACCACAAGAGCGGCACGAACGTCAGGCTCGACCAGATGACGCGATGGGCAACGAGTTGGAGGCTCGGGATCGCGTCGAGCTGCTTCCAGTAGATCGGCAGCAGCCCCCACATGACGAAGGCCGCGATGCCGCACAGATGGCCGATGTCCACTCAAGCTGCCCCGAGGATCGAGGAATGGGGAAAGCCTGCGGCTCAGCCGCGAACGGCCGGCCGCTCCAGGCTGAGATAGCCCGGGTGGTGGGGTCGGCGTCCGGTACGCCCGGCGGACTTTCTGAGGGAGAACGCAGCTTGCGACGTCTGCCCGCAACAAGCTTGGATGGAGCATAGACTGGTCCACGAATGTTTGACAACACAGAGCCTCGGCCACACCTCCGCGGGATGAGAGAAGCAGCATCAAGTGCCCCTGGCACATCGACCTGCCTGCGGGCTCGCATCGTTTATTGGTCCAATGGCGGAGGCCTGTCCCGGTCGGCCCGGATCGTGTCGAACGCACTCACGTCCGCCGGGTGGCAGGTAGACCTCGTCGAGGATCTCAAGTTTCCCGAGTCCACGCATCCCGTGGTTCTCAGGATTCACCGGTGGCAGAGGTGGCTGCGGCACGGTCTTGAAGGAGCAAGGTGGCATCTGGCCGTTCGGGCCGGCCGGATCGAACAGGCCGATCTCAATATTTTTCTTGAGGAACTGGTGCCTTCGCAGTTCTGTCTCGCGCGAAGAAACGTCTGGATTCCGAATCAGGAATGGATGCCTCGCCGCTGGCAGCGCCACCTGCGAAGTCTGGACGGAATCTGGGTGAAGACACGATATGCCGAGCAAATCTTCAAGCAATTTTCGCCGTCGGTCGAATACGTCGGGTTCAGTTCCTTCGACCGGTACGAGCCGTCGGTTGCCAAGGAGCCACGGACGTTCCTCCACGTTGCCGGCCGCAGCCGGCAAAAGGGCACGGCAGCGGTGCTCGAGGCCTGGCAACGCAATCCCCAATGGCCGCGGCTGGTCGTGATTCAAAATCCGGTGAGGGCCCAGGCGGTTGCCATTTCGAACGTCGACTATCGACCGATCCGGCTCGACGATGACGCACTCCGCTTGCTGCAGAACAGATCGGAAGTTCATCTCTACCCGTCGGAGGCGGAGGGATTCGGGCATGTGCTCTGCGAGTCGATGGGGCTCGGGGCAATCGTCTTGTCGACTGACGCACCGCCGATGAACGAATTGGTCACCAATGATCGCGGGATTCTTGTTGCCTACGACCGCACGAGCAAGCAGGGGCTTGGCACTAATTATCATGCATCTGTCGCGGCCATCGAAGCGGGTGTCAATCGGTTGCTGGCTATGGGCGAGCAGACGAAGCAACGGCTTTGCGTCAACGCCAGAGCATGGTTTCACGACAATCGCGCACGATTTTCCCGAGCCCTCCCGGGGGCCGCAACGCTTGCCGTGGAAGGACGTCAACGGCCATGAAGATCGAGATTGTCGGTGCGGGTGTTGTCGGGTCGGCGTTCGGCCGGGCACTTCTTTCGCGAGGGCACGCCGTTCGCTGGGTCGACAGCCGGCCCGAACGAGTCCAGAGCCTCCGAGACGAGGCGCTTACGGCCGCCGTTCCCTGCGAGCCTGCCAACCCCTGCTCGCTGTATGTGATCTGCGTCCCGACGCCGACCAACGGCCGCGAGCAGGATCGTTCCGCGTTGAGCGAGTCACTCACCCGGGTGGCCGCCTTGCTCCGCCCGGAACTCTCTCCAACGGTCGTGATTCGCAGCACAATCCTGCCAGGAACGTCACGTCAGTGGGCTATTCCACACCTGGAAAAAATCAGCGGATTGCACCACGGTAGACACTTTCGTTTCGCGTATTGCCCCGAGTTTCTCCGTGAGTGTCATGCGGTAGCGGACGCATCCGCTCCGCGGATCCATCTGATCGGTGAGTTGGAATTGGGGCATGGCGATGCCGTCGCGGAAGTTCTGGCGCCGTTCGAGGCGCCGGTTGTGCGGGTTTCGCTCGAGGCCGCAGAACTGCAGAAGTACATCCACAACACGTTTAACGCCCTAAAAATTTGTTTTTTCAACGACATGCGTCGAGTGGTGAACCGGCTCGACGTGACCGCGGATGCCGAGGCGATATTCTCGGCAACGTCTCAGAGCGCCGAGGGTATGTGGAATCCCGCCTATGGCACGCGGAATTGGGGGCCTGCAGCAGGCCATTGCCTCCCCAAGGATCTGGAGGCCTTTCTGGGCTGGATGAGGTCGTGGGATCTCGATTCTCCGCTGCTCGAAAGCCTATCGTCGTTGCGGAGACATGGAGAGTGAGTGGGCCCCGATGTTCAAACGCACGGGTAAGGTGGAGGACCGAGGGCGGGGGCACGCTCTGCGGAGCCGGCCGATGGGCGGAAAGCCACGGGGCTGCCGGCGGCCAACACAATTGCAGAATTCCCCCTGCTCCATCTACGCTTCCTCTCTGAAGCGGCAACTCGCGCCGTCGCGCCCAAGCAGAGCCGTGCAGCATCAACGACCCAAGGACACGGCGGATGAACCAAGATCACGACCACACGCAGCCCCCGAGCACGGCTACGTGGCGCCCTTTGAGGATCTGGATCCCGATTGTACTCGTGCCGCTGATGGGGCTGATGCGATTCGTCCCGGGGCTGATCCCCAACGGGCCGTCGATGATCTGGATGGCGAGCGCCTTCGGGCCGTTTCTGATCGGCTTGCTGGTCATGCTGTGGTGGCTGCTGGCCAGCCGCGCCCGCTGGTTCGAGCGCATCCTCGGCGTTCTGGGCCTCGTCGCTGTTGTCGGGATCGAGCAGATGATCTGCCATCCGTCGATGCGCGGGCCGCTGCCGATCGTGCTGACAATCCCGCTGGCGATCGCGGCGTTCGGAATTGGCGCGATGGTCTTCGGCCGCATGCTCTCCATCCGGCGCACGGGGCTCGCCCTCGGGCTGGCCGTTCTGGCAACGGCCTACTCGGCCCTCGTCCGCACCGACGGCGTGTGGGGGGATTTCTCATTCCGATTCGACTGGCGCTGGAAGCCAACCGCGGAACAGTTGGCGACGGAAGAGATCCGCCGGGCCGGAAACGTCGCGGTCGAGGGGCCGGTCGATATCGAGGCGCTGATCGCGGCCCTCGGATCGGCGCCCTGGCCCCATTTCCGCGGGCCTCGCGGCGACAGCTCTCAGACCGGCGTCCGCTTCAGCGACGATTGGGTCGCCCATCCGCCGCGCGAGGTGTGGCGCAAACGGATCGGCCCGGCTTGGAGCTCGTTTGCCATCGGTGCCGATCGGCTGTTTACGCAGGAGCAGCGCCTCGAGGATGAAGTGTTGTCGTGCTACGACGCGAAGACCGGCCAGCCGATCTGGTCGTTCGCGACTCCGTCGCGGTTCTTCGAATCGCTCGGCGGGCTCGGGCCGCGCGGCACGCCGACGCTTGCCGACGGTTCGGTCTATGCGCTCGGAGCCGAAGGGATCCTCGTGCGCGTGAGCGCCGTCGACGGAAGGCTTGTATGGAAAGCCGATCTCAAGGTGGCGGCAGGGCGCACGGAGCCGCCGATGTGGGGCTTTTCCTGTTCCCCGTGCGTCGACAGCGGCGTCGTCGTCGTCCATGGCGGTGGCCAGGGGGATAAGGGGATCGTCGCGTTCAAGGTCGACGACGGCCAGGTGGCCTGGACGGCCCCGGCCGGCGAGATGTCGTACGCCTCCGTGCAGAAGATCACGCTTCTGGATCGGGATTATCTGTGCCTGCTCTCGAACTCCGGAGCGCACTTCCTGGAGCCGGCGACAGGCAAGCCGGTTTACGACTACCCCTTTGCCCACCAGGGCTACCGGGCCTGCCAAGCGCAGGTCATCGACGGCAACAAGCTGCTCATCCCCGCCGGGATGGGAACCGGCACGAGACTCGTGGAGTTTTCATCGACTGAAAACGGCCTCGAGGCGAAGGAGCTGTGGACGAGCCTCGACATGAAGCCCGACTACAACGACATCCTCATCCACGACGGCAACCTCTACGGATTCGACAGCGCGATCTTCGCCTGCATCGGTCTGGAGGATGGCAAGCGGAAGTGGAAGGGGGGAAGGTATGCCAAGGGGCAGGCGTTGCTGCTGGCCGATTCCGGGCTGATCGTGGTGGTCAGCGAGAAAGGCGAGCTCGTGCTCTTGCGGGCGACTGCGGAGAAGCACGAGGAGCTTGGGAAGATCGAGGCCCTCAGCGACAAGACGTGGAATCATCCGGTGGTGGTCGGCGACCGGCTCTATCTCCGCAATGCCGATGAGATCGTGTGCTACGAGCTGGCTACCGCGGGCTGACGCGCGAGCCGTGGTGGCCTGTTCCTGCCGCCGGAGCGCCGTTCTTCGCCGTTGGTTTCCGGGGGAAAGGGAAACGCTCCACCCGCGACCACGACATCCTGTTCTGCTCCGGCCTGGCGACGAAGGGAACTGACAAGCCCCGTCCAGCGACTTGAGCTTTCGGCGAAGCTCGCTCCACAAGGGGAAAGCATGACATCATCCACCCGCCAGCACTCGCCCTACGTCTTCCACGGCCAGACGACGTCGCTGTGCGACGAGTGCCTCTCGCTCGTGCCAGCGAAGATCGTGATCGAGGGGGGCCGGGTGTTTTACCTGAAGCGGTGCCGGACGCACGGCCCGCGGAAGGTGCTCGTCTCCACCGACGCGGCCTACTATCGGCTCTGCCAGGATTTCCTCAAGCCGGGCGATCGGCCACTCGTCCTCCAAACGCATACCGAACGGGGCTGCCCCTACGACTGCGGCCTCTGCCCGGACCACGAGCAGCATACGTGCCTGGCACTGATCGACGTCAACGAGGCGTGCAACCTCGCTTGCCCGGTCTGCTTCTCCGACTCGTCCCCCCGGCGGACGCTCCATCGGCCGCTCGCCGAGATCGAGCGAATGATGGACGCGCTTGTTGCCAGCGAGGGGGAGCCCGATCTCCTGCAGTTGTCGGGGGGCGAGCCGACGATCCATCCGGAGATCCTCGGGATCATCGCCGCCGCGAAGCGCCGGCCGATCCGACACGTGATGCTCAACACCAACGGCGTGCGGATCGCCGAGGATCCGGACTTCGTGAAGCGGCTGGCCGAGTTCCGCCCCGGATTCGAAGTCTATCTACAATTCGATTCGCTCCGCCCCGAAGCCCATTTGAATCTCCGCGGTGCCGACCTGACGCGGATCCGCCGCCAGGCACTCGAGAACCTCGAGCAGGCCGGGATCTCGACGACGCTCGTCGTCGTGGTGAAGCAGGGAGTGAACGACGACGAACTGCCCTCGATCATCGACCATGCGCTCGAGTGGCGGTGCGTCCGTGGCGTCGTGTTTCAGCCGGTGCAGGACGCCGGGCGCAACGAGGGCTTCGATGCCGGTAGCGATCGTTTCCCTCTCTCGGCGATCCGCCGCCGAATCATCGATTCGAGTGGGCCGTTCGCCGAGGGGGACATCATCCCGCTCCCCTGCAATCCCGAGAGCATCGCCATCGGCTATGCGCTGCGGAAAGGGCGGAAGATCGCCCCAGTGACGTCGTTCTTTCCGCGGGAGCTGCTCGTCGAGGCGCTCCCCAATGCGATCACGTTTGAGAAATACCCCGATCTCCACCGGCAGGTACTCAAGTTCTTCTCGCTGGCCACTGCCGAGTGCAACAGCGTGGAGAAGCTCACCGAACTGCTCTGCTGCCTGCCGGAGGTGCCGTTACCAAAGGGCCTCGGATACGAGGACACCTTCCGGGTGGTGATCGTCGAATTCATGGATGCCCACAACTTCTGCCTCGGCCGCGTGAAGCGGTCATGCATTCACTTCGTGACTCCGGAGGGGAAGATCATCCCCTTCGAGACGTACAACCTCTTCTACCGCGACACCGCTGCGCAGGCCCGGATGCGTCAATCGCTGGAGGGGCGATGAAGACGCTGGCGTTCATCCTAGCCACGGTCCTCGTGTTGTTCGGGCTCTTTGCCGGCGGCTGCGCCTTGATGTTGTTCGCCGAGAACATTGCCACGGGCATTCAGGGCTTAGGTTTCTCCCTCTTCATCATGGGGTGGGTGTCTCTCGGTCTGGCGACAGCACTGATCGCCATCGCCATCTGGATCGTCCGAATTGTCACGCGGGAGCCGACCGAATCGAAGCCGCTGAATCCCCGCAACGATGTCCACCAACCGTGACGATCCACACGCAATTCGACATCGTGGCAGCCGGGGCGGCGGCGGGCGTGACGACGGCCTGCTTCTTATGGCGGCTGCGGGAGACGGCCACCAGGATCGAGCAGGGGGGCGTAGGATACGCCCTAGCACTCGCCGCCGGCGCGGCGGGCGGCGGCTTTGCGGCGGGTACCGCGAATCTCTGGCTTTCGGGCACGCCGGGCGTCGGCCGGAGCATCGTCGGGGCCCTTGCCGGCGCCATCGCCGCGATCGAGCTCTACAAGCGTTTCCGTGGTATCACCGGCTCAACCGGCCTGATTTTCGTGCCCGGTTTCTGTATGACCGTGGCCATCGGTCGCTGGGGATGCTTCTTCTCCGGCCTCGATGACCAGACGCACGGCACCATCACGACGGTGCCGTGGGCCCACGACTTCGGTGACGGTCTCCCCCGCCATCCAGTACAGCTCTACGAATCGGGAGCGATGGCGGCGTTCCTCGTCCATGCCCTGGTGATGCTCGCCCGCCGCGATCCGTTTTTCATGCGCAACGGCTTCTATGTGATGGTGCTCTGGTACGCGGCCCAAAGGTTCGTGTGGGAGTTCTTCAAACCCTACGGAAAGATTGTTGGACCTTTAAACCTCTTGCACCTGATCTGCCTGGGGCTGATCGCGTATTCCATCCTCATGATGCGCTGTGTTTGGGGAGGGCCGACGACCGGTGGTGTGAGCCAGCTTCAACGTCGTGACAGTGTCGATGGGCCACCAGCAGACACGGCGCAGAAGGACCGCTGTTGAGGAGTGAGCAGGCTGGTCATCAAGGGGCCGCGGACAGCGAGAGGCGGCTACCCCACCGGTCCCCGGTGAAACACCGCGGCAGTTCCATGGTAGGGCCACATCCAGCCCGATCGGCCCCGGCTCTCGCTTCTCCCGGTGAGCTCCGTTCGTCCGACGCTTGCCGAAGTGCGATTGGCCGACCTAACCTTCCATGTCACCAGCCAACACCGTGGCGCAATCCCCGTTGATTCAACCCACACCAACCTCACCATGCCGTTCCACATCGCCATCGTCGGCGGATCACTGGCCGGGCTCGCTGCGGCGAATGGGCTCCATCGCCTCGGGCATGCCGTGACCGTGTACGAGAAGTTTGTCGCGCCGCTCGACACCAGAAGCTCGAGTCTGGGCTCCGTGGGCAACACGTTGTGGGGGTACGTCCGAGGCGCACCCATGCTGCGTCTGGGACGTCGGAACAAAGCGAATGGAGTTGGATTCGAACCCACGAGACGCCTTCACGTCGGCCGGTTTTGAAGGTCGGCGAAGGAGGAGCCGCGACTCCCAGGCTGAACACCCCGCAAAACGAAGCCGAGGCCCTCCTGTGGCCGCTTCCGCCGGGGCGGAAGGCCTCTGGCCCAAGAGGCGAAACCGAGCCACCGCGAGCCACATCGAGAACACCCGCCAGACACGTCAGCAACACGTCGCGACCGGCCGGTCTCGAAATGACTCGAAACGCCGAGGCGGCTGGGGGACGCGCGAAACCCCCGCCGGCCCGGTATGATGATGAGCCTCTGGCCGACCACACAACCGTACCCTCGACGCCGTCCATGACCCGCGCTCTTTCCGATCAGCGATTCCTGGCCATCCGCAGCCTCGTCGTGGAGCTCTCGGCGGCGTTCGACCGCGTGGAGCGGCATGCGGCGGAAGAGTCGGTCGAGCTGGATGACGACATTCGCTGGCGTCTGCTCGCGGAGGCCGTAGCGCGGCTGGCTGCAGGGCCCGGCCGCGTCGAGGCGGTGCAGGAACTTTTCTCCGACGCTTATGAACCGGCGTGGCGGCAAACCGGCGGGCCGGAGCTTTTCGGATCGCCCGGATGCTGCGGACGCTAGGGGGTGCCCCATGAACTACGTCGATCCCCACATCCACATGGTCTCGCGGGTCACCGACGACTATGAGGCCCTCGCGCGGATGGGTTGCGTGGCCGTCAGCGAGCCGGCCTTCTGGGCCGGCTTCGACCGACGGAGCGCCGACGGCTTCCGTGACTACTTCCGGCAGATCACCGAGGTGGAGCCGCGGCGGGCCGCCGGCTATGGGATCGCCCACTATTCTTGGCTGTGCATCAACGCCAAGGAGGCCGAGGACGTGAAGCTCGCCCGCGAGGTGATCGCGGCGATCCCAGAGTTTCTCTCTGCTTCCAACGTGCTGGGCATCGGCGAGATCGGCCTCAACAAGAACACGCGGAATGAGGCGACCGTGTTCCTCGAGCAGGTCGAACTGGCCGTGCGGCACAACGAGACGATCCTCATCCACACGCCGCACCTCGCCGACAAGCTGCGCGGCACGCGGATGATCCTCGACATGCTTGCCGACTTCCCCGCGCTCGACCGCGGCCGGGTCGTGATCGATCATGTCGAGGAGCACACGATCCGCCCCGCGCTCGACGCCGGCTACTGGGCCGGCATGACGCTCTACCCGGTGACGAAGTGCTCGCCTGAGCGGGCCTGCGACCTGGTCGAGCGCTACGGAACGGAGCGGCTGCTGGTCAACTCCGCCGGCGACTGGGGGCCGTCGCGGCCGGCCGCGGTCCCCGATTTCATCGTGGCGATGCGGGCCCGCGGGCATGCCGAGGAGCTGATCGAGCGGATGGTGCTTCACAATCCGCTCGAGCTGTTCTCCCGCTGCCGGCGGTACGTGCCGCCGCCACGGATCGGCAACCCGCTGCAGCGGACGACCTCGTCCTAAAACCCGACCGGGAAGATCCCCTCGCGGATGTTCACGGCGGCGGAAGCGAGGTGGCTGAGCCCCTCGACGAAACTGTCCCCGAGTGTCATCCGGGTAAAAACCGTACCAGAACGGCCCCCAGTCCTCGTGCGCTCCCCAGGAAAAGCCCTCGTTGAAGAGGTGGAGCGCATCGAGTCACCCGCAGATCGGTAGCCAGGAGTGCGGCCAGAGCGCGGCGACGGGAGGCTGGCTCGGTGGGGAGCTGAGCGAGCTCGAAGGGCGTATTTGACCGTCTGCAACAGCATGCCGGCGCTCCGATGAACAGCTCCGTTCTTCTCGAGCCATCCCATCTCGCCGAAATCGGATATTGACATCCGGTATTCTGGCCGTATCCTTTCCGATGAAATCGGACGACGTGGTCCGCTTTTGGTCCTGGTGTTGCTCGGCCCGTTCCTCGAAGCCCACAAAAGGCGGAAATGATGACGCTCTCTCAGGTCGATGAACCCCGTCTGGAGACCGACACGGCATACCGATTCGGGTACCTCTGCGATTTCATCGGTTTCGGCAACGACGAAATCGACGCGATCCATGCGGCGGCGGTATTCCTCGGCCCCCGCGTGCCGGGACTCGTCGACGCGGTCTACGACAAGCTCTTCGCGTACGACGCCACGAAACGCCATTTGGTGCCGCGGCAGAGCGGCTATGAGGGGCCGCTCCCGGAAGGGATCGACGGCGTCTCCCTCGACCACCCGATGATCGCGTTTCGCAAGCAGCACCTCGGCCGCTACCTCACCCGACTCGTCACCGACCCGTACGATGCGAGGCTTGTCGAGTACCTCGATCTGGTGGGAAAGATTCACACGCCTGCGGCCGGAAGCAGGACCCTCGACGTGCCGCTCGTGCAGATGAATGCCCTGATGGGATTCGTGGCGACGGCGCTCACCGCGACGATCCTCTCGCTCGGCCTCGAGCGGGACACCGAGACGCGCACGGTTCTCGCCTTCGAGAAATTGCTCTGGATCCAGAACGACTTCATCTCGCGTCACTACCAAGCCTGACCAGATGAAAGCCTCTCTGGGAAGGATGGGAGCCAAGGAGCCTTCTTCTCCGCGCAAGGCCATGCCAACGATCCTCTGGTCGTGGCTCGGTTCGCTCGTTCGCGGCGATTAAGCGATCGGCGCGGTGACCCCGTTTGTGGCTGAGCGTCTCGGTCTCGAGCGGGGATGAGGCAATCGGCGCCTTGGCCGGTTTTGAGCGCCGACTGACAGGAGGCGGAGCGGATGAAGGGACGGGTGCCGGCCAACCTGGCTCCCCTCCCACGCTGCTCGCCGGTACCGCTCGGCTTGCTGGTTGGGGGGCAGATTCGGCAACGGCTTGGCGTTGGCCCCACCAGCCAGTCGATTCTTTCGGAATTGCAAGCTTCGTCAGTTGGGAGCCATGCGAGCCAGAAAGGCTCAAAAACAAGCTCGAAACGAGGTGCCCCGGAAAAAACTTCGGTTGGTGCGAAGCGGTCGCTGTAAGGTTTCGCCCCCGGGACGGCTACTTACCTGTAGAGACCGGTGTGTTCGGTTTTCCCGTCCGTCGAGCTGCCTCCCCTGCGGAGGCCTCGGAGGTGCGGGCCGGCTGAGTGCCAAGGTTTCGTTTCCAGCAGCCTTCCCTCTCAGGACCCATCGAATGTTCGCATCGAATCGAGTCAGGTGCCTTGCTTACGGCATCGCCATCGTCGTTTTTGGATCACTGTCAACAGCCCATGCAGGGACTGTCTTGGCAACGCCTGCCGGCCTCAACCCCGGCGACCAGTTCCGGTTTCTCTTCCTGACCAGCGGCACGCAAGCGGC
>CALQRA010000032.1 GCA_943332855.1 Candidatus Kuenenia stuttgartensis | reverse complement strand
GGATCGTCGAAGGAGCCGGTGGCCGGATCGGCCCAGCCGGGCCCCTCCGGCTGAAACCACTGCACGGCGCCAGCCGTGTGTGGATGGGCGCCATGGCGACCGTCGAAATTGATCCCCTCCCAATCGATGAAGCCGTCGCCCGTCCAGACGGCGGCGAGGCGGAGCGTGTCGAGGTCGTGGATCGCAAACGCCCGACCGCGGCCGATCCCCTCCCCGCCCGGATCGAGCCGCACTGAAAATCCCTTCCGGACGATCCCGCCATGGTCGCGACCGACTTCGATCGTGGCGGCGAGGAACGGCCCATAGTCGTGGAGCCGCCAGGGATCGGTCGCCGACGGGGCCGGGCCGCGGCTGGTTCCCTTGGGGAGGGCGGCGAGATAGTCGGGGGTGATGGCGACGAGGGCCTTGTCATTGTGCCCCTTTAAAAACGTTTCGCGGAGGTAGTGGATGACGTCGTACTTCTGGCTCGGCACCATCCAGCCTTGAGGCACCATCTGGCCAGTACCAACGGTGAGCGTCGAATAGAGGGAGAGGGGATCGGCGCCGCGCTTGAAGGTGTGGCTGGCGAAGCGCGGCGCCGTCGGGAGCGAGCCGGGGGTTTCAAGCGTGCCGTGGCAATTCGCGCAGACGCGTCCATAGATCGCCGCGCCGCGCTCGAGCGCCCCACGGGCAGCTTCGGAATCGCCCCATTCGGCGACAAATCCGGCATGGTCGATCTCCTGCTCGTAGGCCGGCGGTGCCGACCGGGCGAGGAGGGCCGGATCGGGCTCGAGCGCCGCGGCAGCGTCCGCGCCCCCCTTGGCCACGGCTTCGAGATACGACACGAGATCCAAAAACTGCCCCCGGCCGGTGAGAAGGTTGGCAAGCCCGGCCGGCATCAGCGACACGGCCAAGTCGCTGCGCTCATCGATCGTGCTCTTGTCGATGGCGATCTCGCTGCCCGGTGACGTGGCGTCGCGCAGCACGAGCTCCGCCGCGGTGTCGCGGACGACCACTCCGGTAGCACTCCGGCCGTCCTGATCGACGACCGTCACGCCGCGGTATTCCGGGCGCACGACCTTCGAGGGCTCGAGAATCGAATCGACCAGATGGCTGCGGAGCGCTCCTCCCGCCACCCCCTCAGGCATCTTCGCGAGATTGGGCCCGAGGGGCGCTTGCCCAGCTCCGGCGACATGGCACTTCAGGCAGGCCAGATGGGCGGCGTGGAAGACGAGGGCCCCGCGGCGGGCGTCGCCGCTGGCGGCGACGTCGGCCAAGAGCCGATCCCGCGGCTCGGCAAGGAGCGCCTCGGCTAGGCCCTGGGCCGTCGCGCTTGCCGGGAGGAAGTTCATCGCGCCGGCGAGGCTGACCACCACCGCCGCAACGCGCAAAACTCTTGATCTGGAACAGCTCACGGCATCTCCTCGCGGGGGATTTTTGAGAGTGAGCAGTTTAGCTTAGCCCGCAGGGCGACTGGCAGCCGAGGAATCCCCTGCGAGTGACCGGAAGATCTCTGGCCCCGCCGTCGGCCATGCCCTGCCCGCGAGCGCTCCGGTGGGACGCTTGCCGACCCCGCGGCTCGAGCCGTAGAGGCGGCGGTATGCTTGGAGATGGCCCGGCCCTTCATCCTCAACTCCGCTGGTGCAGGGCATCCACGGGCGTCACTGTCTGGAGCATGAATACGTGACCACACAGCCCCCCGCTTTGAGCGACTCAAGCGACATCACCGTTCAGGTCGGGTACCTGGCGATGGTCTCGTTCCTCGAAGAGCTGTTTTCGACCAGCTCGGGGGGATTCTGGGAAGCCTTCAACCTTTGGCAGATGGCACTCCGGCGGATCCGGGAATGTGGTCCGATTGGATGCGGGCTGTTGACGTTGCTCGACGCGCGCCGCCAGTGCCGCCCAATTCCGACGGTTGAGTGGCGTAACACACAGGACTGTCTGAAATCTTTCGGTTCGTCGGGGGTGTTCGTGGCTCGGCGCGTTGATGCGCGATCGGCCCTCAGAGGGAGGACGGCATGCGTCTGATCACACCCGCCGAATACGATTTTCTCAGCCGGGTGGCCAGGGCCGCGGGGAAGTCGCTTCATGACGTGGGCCTTTCTGCCGGCACGATGGTCGAGCCGATGGCAGACGGTGGGATGGGGTCTCTTCGCTTCGCTGCTCCGGCGTGCGAGGGCAGCCAGCGGAGACTCGGCGAAGTATTTGCCGAAGGAGCTTTTACCGATCGGGATGGCATGCCCGTGAGCTTTTCCGTCAATCTCGATGATTGTGGCGGTCTGTTCGAGCTCGACATCTGGCGAGTCGACTTCAAGCCGCTTCAGAGTCTGCCGCCGGAAGGCGCGGTGGTGACGGTTTCTTGAGCCAGGGCGGTGGCCTTCGGCCTCCGAGGAAATCCCGGTCCGATCGACACGAGGGCCGATTCCGTCCGCCGGCGGGCGCGACGGCCGCCCGTCGCATCGGATTTCAAACCGATTCCTTGACGGGGTTGAAAACCTTTTTTACGGTAATTCCATGGGGATTGGGCGAGCCCGTTCCCACGAGCAATCCCGAGGAGGTGGCCATGCGATTTGCGAAGCGTCGAACTTCCCCCCCCCCCCCCGGCTGCGGCCGGTGATTGAAGCCCTCGAGCCGCGGGCCATGCTCGCTGGCGTGGGGCCGGAATCGTGGAGCGCGGGCGGCATCGGCAGCCCGCTCATGGGTGCCGGAGCGCTTTCGACGAGCGGAATCATTCTCACTTGCTCGAGCCCCACGCCGGGCTCGTCAGGCACCGCTTCGCTTCCTGGATCAACCGGAGGCTCTGGAGGCTCGGCATCCGGCGGCGTTCTTTGGCTTCCGAGCACAGCAGGATCTGGTGCCGGCACGCCGTCGTCCGGCTCTGCCGGCACCGTGAATACCAACGGCCCGGCACTCTCGTCGCAGGTCAGCGGCGGCTCTGGGGCTGGCGGGCAGGGAGCGAACGCGGGCTCCGGTAGCTCCACGCAAGGCGGGACCGATCTCTGGCTTTCCTACAGTGCAGGGTCCGGTGTCGGTGCGTCGTCGTCCGGCTCTGCCGGCGCCGTGAATACCAACGGCCCGGCACTCTCGTCGCAGGTCAGCGGCGGCTCTGGGGCTGGCGGGCAGGGAGCGAACGCGGGCTCCGGTAGCTCTGCTCAAGGCGGGAACGATCTCTGGCTCCCCTATAGTGCAGGATCTGGTCCCGGCACCTCGTCGTCCGGCTCCACCGGCACCGTGAATACCAACGGCCCCGCGCTCTCGTCGCGATTCGGCGGCGGCTCTGGGCCTGGCGGGCAGGGAGCGAGCGCAGGCACCGGTAGCTCTACGCAGATTGGTGACGAGTTCTGGCTTTCCTATCGAGCGGGATCTGGTGCCGGCACGTCGCCGTCCGGCTCTGCCGGCACCCTGAATACCAACGGCCCGGCACTCGCGTCGCAGGTCGGCGGCGGCTCGGTGGGCAGCCAGTCGGCACCTCCGGCTGCGTCGGGCTCCGGTGGGCTTTCGGTAGTGCTGTTTGACTCTGCGCAGCCGAGCATGACCGGCTCGGGGACCGCACCGGGATCGACCGGATCAAACACCCTGACGCTGGAGGAAGGCGTTCCCCCACCGCGGCTCACACCGCTGGTGTTCCACCCCGGCAGCGATGACGGGCCGGGGATCGTGTCGGGCGTGTGGACAGGCGATGGGGGTGGCGTGCAGTTTGTCCTCACTGCTGAGCAGGAAAAGAATCAGGCAAGCCAGCCACTCCCGATCGGGAAGCCCGGCACCCCGGTGTTCATCGTGAGCGGGTCGCAACCAGGCAGTCAGGTGCCCTACAGTGGCACGACGGCCACAACCACGCCGTTAGACGGAGGTTCGGTCGTCCCGCCGTCGGGAGGCGCCAGCTATTCGGTCTTTTCGGCTGTGGGGGGGCTCTTGAACGTCATCGGCGGCGCATGCCAGGCGGCCGTGGGAGTCAACGTGGTCATAGCGGCGAGCGCGGCAACGGTTGCCACGGAAGGGGGCGCGTCGCCGCTCACGGTTCCTATCGCCATCGGTGGCTCGGTGGTCGTCGTCCATGGACTCGACCAGGTGTGGGCGGGGGTGACGACGATCTATACGGGGCAGACCCAGCGCCCCTACACTGCCCAGGCGCTCGATCCGCTCACCGGCAATGAGACGACCTCCGATCGGATCAACGGCGGCTTCGGTATTGTTCTGTCGGGCGGTGCAGGCCTTTTAGCGCGTGGCACACAGGTCGCGGGACAGGTCGCCAGCAAGGGCGATGAGATCGCGGCGGCGGTCGGGACCATTGCAGGACGCGGTGATGACGCGGTCGGGGTGGTTGATGATGTGGCCGGATCGGCGGGCAGCAGTTCGGCCGGTGTTGCTTCAGGATCGCTCTTGGGTGCGGACGACTTCGCATCGCTTCCGAAGTCGGGTCGTATTGACCCGAAAACGATTCGCTTTAGCCAAGACAGTATCGCACCCGACTTCAAAGGTGGTGTTGGTGGTGTCGAAGACCTAGCTGCAAAACTCAAGGCCGGTCAGGTCGATCCTTCAACAATACCTCCGATTCGGATCGTCGTGAAGGATGGGAAAGTCTTTACATTAGACAATCGACGCCTCAGAGCTTTCCAAGAGGCAGGCATCGACATTCCTTTCGAGAGGCTGGATTCGATCCCAAAGAGCGAGCTTTTCAAGTTCACGACGAAGACCGATGGCGTGGATATCATTATCAGGGGAGCGAATCAATGAGCGGTCTATTTGGGGATGCCTTGGTTGAGTCGGCAGAACGTATTTCGAGTCGTGATGAGTTCACGGCGTTTGCGAAGGCATTGGCCGACAATTTAAGTTGCCACCCCGAAGAGTGGCAGAACGCCACGCTCCCGGAGTTCATTCGTGGCCTTGCGGGATTTGTTGAGAATATGGACGGCTACTACGCAAACGTTGGAGCGGATGTGAATTGCAAGTTACCAAGCTGGCGAGTCTTCGCTGATGCACTCCTTGCGGCTCGTGTTTACGAATGAATAGGCTTAAAGCAACCGGGTGCGCGGGCCTGAAAGGCTTGGGCGTCCTTACAACGTGACTCGCCTTGGAAGCGCTGGCCCAACCGGCACGAAGGCCCGCTCCGCTCACACCCTCAAGAAGATCTTCCGCCTGTACATCCAGGCGAGGAACAGCCAGAGGAGGAGGAGGATCGCGGCGCCCTTGAGCAGCGGCTCGAAGCCGGCGCCGAGACTTTGAAATGTGCCGGCGCCGAGGTGGGTGACGAGGGCGCGCTCGATGAAGCCGTCCCAGAGATGAGCGATCAAATAGGCGGCGATTGAGTTGGTGCCGATCACGGCCAGTGGCCACGCCCAGCCCTTCCAGCCCTGGACGTCGACGACCCAGTGGAAGGCGGCCAGGAGCCAGAAACACCACCCGCCACTTACCATCACCCAGGCCGGCGTCCAGATCCGCTTCACACTCGGGCACAGGCCGCTGGAATCAAGGAGGAGCCCGGCACCGAGGGCGGCGGCGCCGGCGAGGAGATACCGACGCACCGGGGCCCCCTCCGCGAGCCAGCGGCCGGCAATCAGCCCGAGGATCGCGGTGGCGAGCGTGGGGATGAAGGAGAGGGTCAGATAGCCCCCCCGGTTTTCCACAAACGGCTCGGCACGGGGAAAGAGATTGAGAAACCAGACGTCAAAATCGCTGCCGAGGTTGGCATTCTTCGCCCACGGTTCGGCGACGGGATAAAACGCCCACGCCCCCCACACGCCGAGAAGAATTGCCGCCAGGGCCCACCAGGCGATCTTCGGGGGGCGGAGGCCGAGGAGAAACAAAAACGGATAGCCGAGGCCGATCTGGGTGAGGGTGTCTTCGAACGTGAAGTTCGTCATTGGCTTGCCGACCGAGCGCAGGAAGATGCCGAGGGCGACCAGTAAAAAAGCCCGCCACAGGGCGTGAGCCGTCATCGTGCCGGTCGACTGGCCACGGGCCCGCCGGGCAGCGAGCGAGAAGGGGAGCGCCGCGCCGACGAGAAACGTGAACGACGGCTGAATCAGATCGTGGAGCGTGCAGCCACGCCAGTCGACATGATGCTGGTGCCAGGCGAGAAACGAAAGCAGCGGCGAATCGGGGAAGGCCTCCGCCACTTTTCCGAGGTGAAGCACCTCGGCCATCATCAGGAGCATGACGAAGCCGCGGTAGATGTCGAGCGAGTCGACCCGCGCGGGCTTTGCGAGGTCGCCGGCGGCCGAGGAGGTCGAGGAATCGTGGCCCGATGGCAATGCTGGCTTCATGTCAGCCTCCCCCCTGCCCTGCCGCAGCAGTTTGTTCCCGCCCCCATAGGGCCGCGAGCTTCACAAGCACCTCGACCGCCGCTTCCATCTCCTCGAGGCAGGTCCATTCGAGCGGCGAATGGGGATTGTGTTCGCCGGTGGAGAGATTCGGGGTGGGGAGGCCGAGGAGCGTCAGGAGCGAGCCGTCGGTGCCGCCGCGGATCGGTGTCTGCTTCGGCTCGATGCCCGCCTGCCGCAGCGCCTCGAGGGCGAGGTTCAAAGCCCGCGGCTCGCGGGCGATTCCCTGCCGCATGTTGCGGTATTGCTCGGTGATCGCCACGTCGATGCGGGCCTTTGGATGCGCCTGCCGGAGCGGGGCGGCGATCGATTCGAGGAGCGCCGCATGGGCCTTGAGTCCTGTCTCCTCGAAGTCGCGGAGGATCAGCCGGGCCTCGGCGGAGGCGACGCCGCCGGTGACGGAATAGGGATGGACAAACCCGTCCCGGCCGTCGGTCGTCTCAGGGGAGAGGCTCTCCTTCGGCAGGCTGTCGATGAATGACCCAAGGATCTTAATCGCATTGACGATCACCCCCTTGCCGACGCTCGGGTGGGTGTTGATGCCGGTGACGGTGACGACGGCGAGATCGGCGGAAAACGTCTCGGCGTTGACTTCCCCCGTGCCGAAGCCGTCGAGGGTGTAGCCGACGATGGCGCCGATGCCCCTGACGTCGAGATGCTGCGTGCCGCGGCCGATCTCCTCATCGCAGGTGAAGACAAGCCGGATCGGGCCGTGCGGCACCTCGCGGCGCTCCATGAGCCGGGCGGCGGCCGCCATGATCACCGCCACCCCCGCCTTGTCGTCGGCACCGAGGAGCGTTGTGCCGTCGGAGGTGATGATCGTGGAGCCGACAAGGGATTTCAGCTCGGGGTTGTCGGCAACGCGGATGACGCGCGCGGTGTTGCCGGGGAGAACGATGTCGCCGCCGGCGTAGCCCGCGTGGACGATCGGCTTGACATCCGTGCCTGACGTTTCTGGCGAGGTGTCGACATGCGCCACCCAGGCGATCGTCGGAGCGGCATGGCTGACGGTGGCCGGCACGGTTGCCATGACGATGCCATGCTCCGAGAGGCAGACGTCGGCAAGACCGAAGGCCCGGCACTCCGCCGCGAGGAGCCGGCAGAGATCGAGCTGCTTGGCCGTGCTCGGGCTCGACTGCGAATGCTCGTCGGCCTGGGTGTCGATGCGAACGTAGGCGAGGAACCGGTCGAGGAGCGTGGGCACGGGACGGCTTCCGGGGGAACGGCGGGCGGGGCGACGGATCGAGAGAACGTAGCACGACGCCCGCCCTTCCTGCCATGGCCGCAGAGCCCCTTTCCCCATCGCACCGGGGAGCGCTTCGCGGGTAGATTGGTTGCATGGAATGGCTTTTGGTGATCCCGCCGCGCTCCCGCCGATCGGGCCATTGGCTCGCTTGGGTGCGGCCGCTCGTTGCGAGCTTGGCGATCCTCGCCGCCGTGGTGAGCAGCGCGCCGTGGGCGACGGCCGAGGATCGTCTCGCCTCCCTTCTCCCGGGCATCACGGCGGCCTGCGGCACCTGTCATGCCGGGCCGGAGCCGGCGGGGGGCCTTGCCATTGAAGGTCTTTTTCATTCGGCAGATTCGGCAGCGTCAGCCGACGCCGCCGACCGAGTTGTTCGCAACCTGCTCGTGCGGATGCATGACCGGGTGGCGACCGGGGAGATGCCCCCCGAGCCGGAGAGCCTCGCCGACGACGCGCGGCGGGAGCTGGTGGCGGCGCTTGGCAGTGTTATCGACTTGGCTGACCGGGCCGACATCCGCGCTGCGGGGCGCGTCGGCCTGCGCCGGCTCAACCGGCATGAGCTCGAGCAGAGCCTGCGGACGGTGCTCGAACTCCCCGATCTCGACGTCGCCGATCTCCTTCCCGAGGACCGGCTCCGCGACGGCTTCCCAAAGTCGGCCGAGGGGCTCGATCTCTCCCGGCCGCAGCTTGAGGGGACGCTCGACGCCCTCGATGCCGCCCTCGCCGCAGCCCTCGCCTCAGGCGTGCAGGCGCCAGAAATAAAAACGTTCACGGCGATCTCGACGCAGCTGTTCGGGGGGACCGCCTACGGCGAACCGGAGGCCCGGTACTTCGCCAAGGGTTCGCAGCCGATCGAAGGCCCGGCCGGCGACGATGCCGAGGTCGAGTGCGCCATCTTCCGCTCGGCCTACTGGCCCTACCACGGCTACCCGGCCGGGTTTGTCGCCACGAGCCCGGGCAGGTATCGCGTCCGCTTTCGGGCCCGGGCCGTCTGCCAGCAGGCCGATCGCTCCCTCCTCCCCGCCCCGCAGCCGGTGCCGATGACGTTTCGGGCCCGGGCCCCTTCCGGGCCTGACGTCTCGGGGGATGTCCGCGCGGTCGGTGGGCTGATCGATGTGGCGCCGGAAGAGGCCGAGTATGAGACGACCGTCCTGTTGCGCTCCGGGCAGACGATCGAATGGAGCTTGCTCGGCTTGGCCGTGCCGCTGGCCCGGAATGTCGATGGCGGCCCGCCGACCTACCGCTTTCCGCCACTGCCGCCGGGAGGGCATCGGGGGATCGCCTTCCGGTCGCTCGAAATCGTCGGCCCCCTTCCCCCCGGCGATGGCGCCTGGCCACCCCGATCGCACCAGATCCTGTTTGGCGATCTGCCGATCCGGGCCGACGCCCCCGGGGCATTTCCCGTGGAAGTGATCCCGGCCGATCCGCAGGCTGATGGCGCCCGGCTGCTTCGGGCTTTTGCCGAGCGCGTGTTCGGCCGTGAGGTGAGCGACGACGACCTGGCCCCCGCCGAGCGCGTCGTCGGTGCGGCGCTTGACCAAGGCGCGTCGTTTACCGCTGCGATGCTCGCCGGCTACCGCGTGCTCCTTGCGGCGCCAGAGTTTCTGTTTGTCGCTGAACCGCGTGGTGGTGAAGAGGCCGACGGGGGGCGCGATGCCCGGGCCCTTGCCGCCCGGCTCGCGCTCTTTCTCTGGAACGACCGGCCCGATGCGGCGCTTCAATCGGCTGCGCAGGAGGGGCGGCTGGCCGATCGGGCGGCGCTTGCGGCCGAGGCCGATCGGCTCATCGACGATCCGCGCTTCGAACGATTTGTGACAACATTTAGCGATCACTGGCTCGACCTGCGGCAGCTGCGGCGCGACGAGCCCGACGCCCGGTTCTTTCCCGAATACCGGTTTGACGACTATCTCCTCGAGTCGCTTGGACGCGAGACGCGTGCCACCATCCGCGCGCTGTTTCGGGATGATCTCCCGATTCTGGCGCTCGTCGACTCCGACACGCTCCTCGTCAACGACCGGCTCGCTGCGCACTATTGCCTTCCCCCTGTGAGCGGCTCGAATCTCCGCCCGGTGCCCCGCCCTGCCGGGTCGCCACGCGGCGGCCTCCTCACGCAGGGAGCGATTCTCAAAGTCACGGCCAATGGCACCTCGACCTCGCCGGTCAAGCGCGGCGCGTGGGTGATGACGCGGCTGCTGGGGGAGCCGCCGCCACCGCCGCCGGAGAAGGTGCCGGCGGTCGAGCCCGACATTCGGGGGGCGACGAGCATCCGCGATCTCCTCGCTCGTCACACGGCCGACGCGACGTGCGCCGCCTGCCACCGGCGCTTCGATCCAGTCGGCTTCGCGCTCGAGGCCTTTGATGTCTGTGGCGGCGAGCGCGCGACCTACCGCGGAATTGCGCTCCCCGGCGAAGCGACAGCCGATCTCGTCACCGGGATCGATCGGGCCGGGCACGATTACGCCTACCGGGTTGGGGCGGCGATCGACCCCCGCGGAGCCCTTGCCGACGGCACTCCGTTTGACGACATCCGGGGGCTGAAAAACCTGCTCGCCCCGCGACCCCGGCAACTGGCCCGCAATCTCCTTGGGCTGCTTTCGGCCTATGCCACCGGTGGTCCGCTGCGCTTCTCCGACCGGCGCCATGTCGAGGCGATCCTCGATGCCGCCGAGCCGGAGGGTTTTCGCGTCAGAGGGTTGCTCCGCCGGTTCGTCGTCAGCCCGATCTTCACAGGGGCCGACCCTGGGGCGGGAGCATCGCCATGAGTCGCTTCGGAATCGGCTGCGGAAATAAAAGGCTGTCGCGGCGGACGGTGCTCCGTGGGGCGGGGGTGGCGGTGGCCCTCCCCTGGCTCGAGGCCTTTGCACGCCGGGCCCGGGGAAGCGAGAACGCGCCGCCGCTGCGGGCCCTGTTTGTCATGAACAATCTCGGGGTCCTTCCGGGGCCGTTCTTTCCCAAGGAGACCGGCCGCGGCTACGCGCTCTCGCCGCTCCTCGAGCCGTTGGCGGCGCGGCGCGACGACGTCACGGTGATCAGCGGGCTCTCCCATCCGGGGGTCCGCGGCGGGCACTCAACGGAGAACTGTTTCCTCACCGGGGCGCGCGGGCCGACGCGGAGTGGCTTTCGCAACACCGTCTCACTCGATCAGTTGGCCGCCGACGCGATCGGTGCTCAGACCCGCTTCCCCTCGCTCAATCTCGGCGTCAACGTCGACAAGGCCAACCGCAGCCTCGCCTGGACGCGCGACGGGGCGCTCCTCCCGGCGGAGGACAAGCCGTCGCGCGTTTACGAGCGGCTGTTTGTCGCCGGCTCGCCCGAGCAGATCGCCGCCCGCCGCCGTCATCTCGCCGCCCGGGGGAGCATCCTCGACGCGGTCGTCGACGAGGCGAAGAGCCTCGGCCGTGCTGTCGGCCCGGCCGATCGGCAGCGGCTCGACCGATTCACGACGAGTCTGCGGGAGGTGGAGGATCGGCTCCACGCGGAAGGGGCCTGGGAAGACCGGCCGCGGCCTGCGCCTCCTGAGCCGGCGCCGGTCGACGTCGCCGATCGGGCGCTCCCTTTCAAGGGCTATGAGTCGATGCTGGCGATCGCGAGGCTCGCGCTCGAGACCGATTCGACGCGCCTCGTGACGCTTCTCGTCGACGCCTTCGCCACGCCGCCGTTCCGGCTCGACGAAGGCGCTGGGCTCTCGGTCGACGACTACCACAATCTCTCCCACCACGGCCAGGATGCGAACCGGGTAGCGCAGCTCTTCGAAGCCGATCGCCGGCAGATGACGCTCCTGGCCGGGCTCCTGGAGGCGCTGGCCGAGCGGCGCGAGGGAGATTCTCGGCTTCTCGACCGGACGATCGTGCTGTTCGGGTCGAACATGGGGGATTCCAACACCCACGACAACACGAACCTGCCGATCCTCGTGGCCGGCGGCGGCTTTCGGCACGGCAGTCACCTGGTCTTCAAGGCTGACGACAACGCGCCGCTGGCGAACCTCTTCGTGTCGATCCTCCAGCGCCTCGGCATCGAAGCCGACGCCTTCGCCTCGAGCACCGGCACGCTTGCCGGGCTCGACTGACATACTATTCCCCTGCCCTTTGACACTGCCCTCAGGCGTGGGCTCGCCCTCCTGAACTGATTGGAGATCTTGCCCCCATGAATCCCTCCCCTTTTTTTTCCTCCCCTTCGTTTCGATTGGGCGCTACTCTGTTGCGTTCGGTCGCTCTCTTGGTCGTGATCGTGGGGTTTGCTTGTGTCTCGGCGACCGAGGCCCAAGAGCCCCCCTACGACACGCGGCCGGAGATCGCGGCCCCCTACCACCGCGTCCGGTATGAGGCCGGCACCGGGGCGGGGGCGCTCGTCTTCCCCGCCACGTTCACCGTCTGGATCCCGCCGGGGGTTGAGCAGGTGCGTGGCGTCGTCGTCCACCAGCATGGCTGCGGCACCGGATCATGCTCCTCCGGCCTCACCGGCGCGCACGATCTCCACTGGCAGGCCCTCGCCGCCAAGCACGACTGCGCGCTTCTCGCGCCTGTCTACGAACAGCCCGAGACAGCCGATTGCCAACTTTGGTGCGATCCGCGCAACGGCTCCGCCGACACGTTTCAGCGGGCGCTTGCCGAGCTGGGCCAGCTCTCCGGCCACGCGGAACTCGAGACCGTCCCCTGGGCGCTGTGGGGCCACAGCGGCGGCGGTGTGTGGGTCGGTGCGATGACCTGCCTGTATCCAGATCGGGTCGTCGCCACCTGGCTCCGCTCAGGCGTTCCTCTCCTCGAAGCCGACGCCTCCCGCCCCGGCACCAAGCTGCATGCGTTTCCCGATGCGGCGCTTGCCGTCCCCATGCTCTGCAATCTGGGGGCGAAGGAAGGGGTGCGCGACATCGACGAGCGCTTCAAAGGCGTCTGGCCCGGGAACAAGACCTTTTTTGAGGCCGTCCGCCGTCGCGGGGCGCTTGTCGGCGTGGCGATCGATCCCTTGAGTAGCCATGACTGCGGCAATCAGCGCTACCTCGCCATCCCCTGGCTCGATGCCTGCCTCGCGGCCCGGTTGCCGGAGGAGCCCGATGGGCCGCTTCGCCCGATGGCGATCGAGAAGGCGTGGTTTGCGCCGATCGAAGGGGGCATGCCTGTCCCGGCCGAGCGCTTCTCCGGCGACGCGCTCGCCCTCGGCTGGCTTCCGGACGAAGCCACTGCGAAGCGATGGACGGCCTACGTCAAAGACACGCGCGTCCCCGACGACTCACCGCCGCCGGCGCCCACGCGGGTGCGCTTCGAGAACGGCACGCTTGTCTGGGATGCCGTGGCCGATCTTGAAAGTGGCCTCGCCGGCTTCGTCATCGAACGCGACGGCATGCGGATCGCCCCCCTGCCGGACAATCCCCAAAACCCGTTCGGCAGGCTCGTCTTCCAGCGGCTCCAGTACAGCGACACCCCGCCGCAGCCGCTGGCGCGCTTCGAGTTTGTCGATCCCGCTCCGCAGGCGGGAAAAGCCCATCGCTACCGCGTCATCGCTCTCAATACCGCCGGGGGCGAATCGGTGCCGAGCGCCGAGGCTTCTGCACCGTGAGGCGGCCGCTCCCCCTCACAGCCCGAACGCCTTGCGCAGGACCTCGAGGGACTGCTTTCCCTGCTCGGCGGCGACGACGACATTGAGCCTGACCTCGCTCGTGCTGACGAGATCGACGTTCACCCCCGCGTCGCCCAGCGGCGCGAAGAGACGGTCGGCCACGCCGGCGTGGCTGCGGATCCCCACGCCGGTGATCGAGAGCTTGGCGACGTTCGGCACGTTGGCCACGGTTGCCCCACGGGCCTTGGCGATCTTTCCCGCCACCTCGATCGCCCGTTCGCGATCGACCGACGGTACCGTGAACGACAACTCGGCCCGGCCACCGCGCGGGTGACTCTGGACGATCATGTCGACAAACAATTTTTGCCGGCCGATCTCCTCGAAGACGTCCGCGGCGACCCCCGGCGTGTCAGGAAGATCGGTGAAGGTGACCAGCGCCTGTGAGGAATCGAGCTGGCAGTCCTCGACCGCCAGATCCTCCATCCCCTCAAGTCGCCGGACGACGTCGAGCGGGCTCGACTTCGCCGGCGGCGCCGCGGTGCCGGACGACTCGGCCGTATCGACATCCGGCTTCTCGAGCTCGAAGGCGGCATGGGCGGCCTTCACCGCCTTGGCGGCGTCGGCCCGGTCAATGAGAACGGAAATCTTGATCTCACTGGTGGTGATCATGCGGACGTTGATCCCCTCGCGCGACAGCGCCAGGAACATCCTTCCTGCCACCCCCTCTTCCCGCGCCATGCCGACGCCGACGACTGAGACCTTCGCCATTGAATCGTCGTGCGACACGCCTGTGGCGCCGAGCGCCTTGGCCACGGCCCGGGTGACGTCGAGGGCCTGGGCGAGATCGTCGGCCGGGACGGTGAACGAGATGTCGGCGAGTCCCTGCTGAGCGACATTCTGCACGATCATGTCGACGGCGATCCCCGAGGAGGCCAGCGGCGAGAAGAGCTTGTGGTTGCTCCCCGGCTGATCGGGCACCCCTTCGAGCGTGATCCGGGCCTCGTCCTTGGCCAGCGCCACGCCGCTCACGGGGCGGGACGTGGCCCGGTCGGCAGCGACGATGAGCGTGCCGGGGACATCCTTGAAGCTCGAGCGGACGAGCACCGGGACGCCGAACTTCTTGGCAAACTCGATCGACCGCGGGTGCATCACGCCGGCGCCGAGGCTCGCCAGTTCGAGCATTTCGTCGTAGCTGATCGAAGGGAGGCGACGGGCGGCGGGGAGGATCCGCGGATCGGTCGTGTAGACGCCGTCGACGTCGGTGTAGATCTCGCAGACGTCAGCCCGCAGCACCGCGGCGAGCGCCACGGCGGTGGTGTCGGAGCCGCCACGGCCGAGCGTCGTGATGTTGCCATGCTGGTCGATCCCCTGGAAGCCGGCGGCGATCACGATCCGGCCGTCGTCGAGGAGCTTCATGACGTGGTCGGTGGAGATCGACTTGATGCGGGCCTTCGTGTGGGTGCTGTCGGTGCGGATGCCGATCTGGGCGCCGGTCAGGCTCACCGCCTCCTCGCCGAGGGATTGGATCGCCATCGCGAACAGGGCCACGCTCACCTGCTCGCCGGTGGAGAGGAGCATGTCCATCTCGCGGGCGCTGGGGCGCTCGGTGATCTGCTTGGCGAGATCGACAAGGACGTCGGTCTGGTGCCCCATGGCACTGACCACGACGACGACCTTGTCCCCCGCCTTGTGCCGGGCCACCGCTTTGCGCGCCGCCGCCACGATCTTCTGCGCGTCGGCCACGCTCGTCCCGCCGAACTTCTGGACCACCAGGGCCATCGTCTCACCGCTCCTTTACATTGATCGCGATGAAAAAGGTGGCACAGGAAAATGGTGCCTGCCACCTTTTTCCACCCGTCACCGCGCTCTGTCGAGAAACCGTTCCATCAACGTCCACCCCGGCTCGATCCGCGCTGCCGGATCGCGGGCGACCGCCGCGGCCGCGGCGATCTCGTCGTACGTCCCTCCGGCCCCCTCGATGCCGCTGCCGGCGAGTAAATACGGGACGGCGCCGCGGGAGTGGGTCTTCGTGGCGAGGAACGTGGGATGATCGGGGCAGACGAGCATTCGCCACGCCGGCAGCGTCGCCAGATGAGCCGCGATCGGCGCCACGACGAGCTCGTCGATCCGCTCGATCGCCCGCACCTTCTCGACGGCGTTCCCCTCGTGGCTCGCCTCGTCGGGGGCCTCGACATGGACGCAGACGAGATCGGCGTGAGCGAGCTCCGCGATCGCCGCCCGCCCCTTGGCGGCGTAGTCGGTGTCGAGATAGCCGGTCGCCCCCGGCACCTCGAGGCGCTTCCAGCCGGCCAGCGCCGCCAGGCCCCGCAGCAGATCGACCGCCGTGATCATCGTCGCCCGCGTGCCGAAGCCCGTGGCAGCGTATTTCGTGGCAAACGGCTCCATCCGCGGGGCCCGCCCCGCCCCCCACAGCCAGACGTTCGTGGCGGGGCGCTTGCCGGCAGCGATCCGGGCCGCGTTGAGCGGATGCCCGGCGAGCCAGCGGGCGCTGGCGGCCATGAGGTCGGTCAGAAGGTGGCTGCCGGTGCCGCGAGGGAAAGCGTCGAAGACCGGCTGATCGACGAGATCGTGGGGGGGCGTGGCCCGGAGATCGGAGCCGAGTGGTGCTGGTGTCCCGGCGGCGCCACGGTAAAGAAGGAGATTGCGGTAGCTGACGCCGGGGGTGAACTGCCAGCCGGCGAGGTCGGGGAAGTCGGCGGCGAGCCCCTCCTGGCAAGCGGCCAGGAGCGCCGTCGCTGCTTCGGTCGAGACATGCCCGGCGGTGAAATCCTCCATCACGCCGGCGGTGATCGTGACGAGGTTACAGCGCACGGCCCAGTCATCGGTCCCCAGCTCGATCCCCTTGGCGGCTGCCTCGAGCGGCGCCCGGCCGGTGAAGAAGCGGAGCGGGTCGTAGCCGAGGAGGCTCATGCAGGCCACCTCGGAGCCAGGGGGAAGGCTGTCGGGGACGTGGTTGGTGAGCCCGACGTGCCCGCGCGCGGCGAGTGTGTCGAGGGCCGGCGTGCGCGCGGCCTGGAACGGCGTCAGCCCCCCGAGCGAGGCCTGGGGGGCGTCAGCGGCGCCGTCGGGAATCACGATCACGTACTTCATCCGCACTGGTTCCCCGTGAGGTGGTGGGCTGTGATGGTGGGGCGGTTCATTCGTCGAGCACTCCCAGGCAAACGCTCTTCCCCCGAACGACATCGCAGCGGTCGATGGAAAGGAGGGCCTCGTGAACGGCACCCGACGGGCAGGAGTGGGTCATGATCACCAGCGCCACGTCCGGCGGGACGGTGGTGGCGTCGCCCGCGTCGATCGGGTCGTGCTGGATCACCGACGCGATTGAGATACCGTGGTCGCCGAGGATCCCGGTGATCCGCGCGAGGACGCCGGGGCGGTCGGTGACGACGATGCGGAGGAAGTGACGCTCGCTGGCATCGACGCCGGCGAGCTTCGCGGCGGGGGTGTCGGCGGAAAGGAGGCCGGTGGTGCGGAAGGTGATCGCCGTCCGTCCGACGACGGTGTCGATGATGTCGGCGACGACGGCCGAGGCGGTTGGCATCTGCCCCGCCCCCAGCCCATGGAAGAACATTCTCCCGACGGCGTCACCGACGATGCTGACGGCGTTGTAGGCGCCGCGCGTCTCGGCCAGCGGCGTGCCGATCTTCACCAGCGCTGGGGCGACGCGCATCGCCAGCCGGCCGTCCGTGCGGCGCGCCACCGCCACGAGGCGGATCCGGTAGCCGAGTTCGGCGGCGTAGCGGATGAGGTCGATGTCGACGGTGTCGATTCCGGTCCGCGGGATCTCCTTCCAGGGCACCCAGACGCCGAAGGCGAGGTGGGAGAGGATGGCAAGCTTCTGTGTGGCGTCGGTGCCGTCGACGTCCATCGACGGGTCGGCTTCGGCAAAGCCCTTTGCTTGGGCAAGCGCCAGGGCCTCGGCGTAGCTCGAGCCATCCTCCTCCATCCGTGTCAGGATGAAGTTGCTCGTACCGTTGAGAATCCCGCGGATGCTCTCGATCCGGTTGGCGGCGAGGCATTCGCCGATGGCGGCGACGATCGGGATCCCGCCGGCGACTGCCGCCTCGAAGGCGATCGAGCGGCCGAGCCGGCGGGCGAGCTCGAACAGCTCCGGGCCGTGCTCGGCGAGGAGCGCCTTGTTGGCCGTGACGACATCCTTCCCGCTCTCGAGAAGCTCCACCATCATCGACCGGGCCGGCTCGAGGCCGCCGACGAGGAGGGCGGCAAGCGTGATCGAGGGATCCTGCGAGATCGTGCCGATGTCGGTCGAGATCGGGATCGCCGGGAGCGTGCAGTCGCGCTCCTTGGCGGGGTCGCGGACGACCGCGGCGGCGACCTCGATCGGTCGGCCAGCATGGCGAGTGATGTGGTCGGCGGAGTCGACGAGGATGCGGACGACGCCGGAGCCGACGGTGCCGAGGCCGACGAGGCCGATCCGTACCGGCTGGGCCAAGTCATGGTGAGCCATGAGGGGGGAAAGCTCCGGGAAAGGGGAAGCCCTGCAATGTACCGAGCGTAGCTTGGCGCGACCAACGACGCCCCTCCGCCACGGCCGGGGAACGGCCGCGGGATGGAAGAGGCTGCCGGTCGTACCGGTCTTGTTGGTCGGGGGGGCGGCCGGTCGCCCGGCCGGGGACGATGCCGTACAACGGAGTGGGAGTCGGGGCGACCCCGTCCCCACCGCTCCCACACCTCCGCCCTGCCCCTCATCGCCCCGAGGACCCCCGGCACGTGAAAGACTCCGCCCGCGACTTCCTTTTTCGTCTTCTCGGCACCCCCAGCCCGTCGGGCTACGAGTGGCCGATCCAGGACCTCGTCCGCTCTTATCTGGGGGCCGTCGCCGACTCGGTCTCGACCGACTCTCATGGAAATGTGATCGGCGTGAAAAACCCCGGCGCCCCGCTGCGGATGCTCCTCGCCGGGCACTGCGACCAGATCGGGCTCATCATCCAATACATCGACAGCGATGGCTATTGCTCGGTGCAGCCGATCGGCGGCTGGGATCCGATGCAGCTGATCGGCTCGCGCGTGGTGGTGGGGGGGGGGGCGGGGGCGGTGCCCGGCGTCATCGCCCGCAAGCCCATCCACCTCCTCACCGAGGAGGAGCGGAAGGTCGTGCCGAAGATGAAGGATCTGTGGATCGACGTCGGGGCCCGCGACAAGGCCGATCTCGAGGGGGTGATCCGGATCGGTGACTGCGTGACGGTGGAGCTGCGAGTCCAGCCGCTGCGCAACAACCTCGTCGCCTCGCCGGCCATGGACGACAAGGTGGGCTTGTGGGTGGTGCTCGAGGCTTTCCGCCGCGCGGCCGAAGCGGGGCCCCTGGCCTGTGCGCTCCACGTCGCCTCGACGGTTCAGGAGGAGATCGGCCTCCGCGGCGCCCAGACGAGCGCCTTCGGTGTCGATCCCCATGTCGCGATCGCTGTCGACGTCACCCACGCCACCGACTGCCCGACGATCGACAAGAAATCGGAGGGGGATATCAGTCTCGGCAAAGGGCCGGTCGTGTTTCGGGGGCCGAATATGAACCCGCAGGTTGTTGAGCGGCTCGTCGCGGCGGCCGGGGCCCGGTCGATCCCGTTTCAGTTCTCGGCCAGCGGCCGGGCGACCCCGACCGACGCCAACGTCCTCCAGACCACCCGGGCGGGGGTGGCGACGGCGCTGGTCAGCATTCCCAATCGCTACATGCATTCGGCCGTGGAGACGGTGTCGCTCGACGACCTCGACCATGCCGCCGATCTCCTTGCCGCCTTCGTCGGCGCGCTCGGGCCGGGGATCGACTGGACCCCCGGTGCCCCGCAACATTAGTCGATCTCGCTGCCAAAACGGCAGCAGCGACCAGGGCCCGGCGGAGAAACCGGCGCCTGCAACGCTGCAAATCCCCCTGTCCCACGGCTGCCAGCCGACTTTTTTCGATTCGCGACCACGGACGGCACGCGGGTTGCCTTCCCAGGGGATGTCCGCTGGCGCTGCTGCCAATTCGGGGCCCTAGCGGACCCCAGCCGTACACCGAGCCCGTTCCCGCAATCGTTCCAGAGGAGAAGTGACCCGTGGCCAAGCAAATGGTGTTCGACGATGAAGCCCGCCAGCCGTTGCTCGCCGGCGTCTCGAAGCTCGCCCGCGCCGTGAAGAGCACCCTCGGCCCGCGCGGCCGCAATGCCGTCCTCGACAAGGGTTGGGGTTCCCCCAAGGTCACCAAGGACGGCGTCACGGTCGCCGAGGACATCGATCTCGAGGATCCCTACGAGAACCTCGGCGCCCAACTCGTCAAGGAAGCGGCCAGCAAGACCAACGACGTCGCCGGCGACGGCACGACAACGGCTACGGTCCTCGCCGAGGCGATCTTTCGCGAGGGGCTGAAGATGATCGCCGCCGGGGCCGATCCGATGGCTCTCTCACGCGGCATCCACAAGGCGGTCGAGGCGGTCTCGAAATCGATCCTCGCCATGGCGACGCCGATCAACGAGAAGAACAAGAAGGAGCTGATGCAGGTCGCGACGATCGCTGGCAACAACGATCCGACGATCGGCAGCGTCCTCTCCGAGGCGTTTCTGAAGGTTGGCAAGGACGGCGTGATCACCGTCGAGGAGGGGAAGCAGGCGGAGACGACCGTCGACGTCGTCGAGGGGATGCAATTCGACCGCGGCTATCTCTCCCCCCATTTCGTCACCGATGCCGATTCGCAGGTCTGTGAGTACGAAAACCCTTACATCCTTCTGTTCGAGGAGAAGGTCTCCTCGGCAAAGCACCTTGTCCCGCTCCTCGAGGCGATCAGCAAGGCGGGTAAGCCGCTGGTGATCATCGCCGAGGATGTTGAGGGGGAGGCGCTGGCCACGCTCGTCGTCAATAAGCTCCGCGGCATTGTCCAGTCGGTGGCCGTGAAGGCCCCCGGCTACGGTGACCGTCGCAAGGCGATCATGGGCGATCTTGCCGTCCTCACCGGTGGTCAGGCGATCTTCAAGGATCTCGGCATCGCCCTCGACGCCGTCAAGCTCACTGACCTTGGCCGCGCCAAGAAGGTGATCATCAACAGCGAGAACACCACGATCGTGAGCGGGGCCGGTACGAAGTCGGCGATCGACGGCCGGGCGGCCCAGATCCGTGCCGAGATCGAGGTCACCGACAGCGACTACGATCGCGAGAAACTCCAGGAGCGGCTGGCGAAACTCGCCGGCGGTGTTGCCCAGATCAACGTCGGAGCGGCCACGGAGACCGAGATGAAGGAGCGCAAGGCGCTCATCGAAGATGCCAAGAGCGCCACCCAGGCGGCCCTCGCCGAGGGGATTGTTCCTGGTGGCGGCGTCGCCCTTCTCCGCAGCGAGAAGTCGATCGAGAAGCTCGATCTCGAAGGCGATGAGAAGCTCGGCGCTTCGATCGTGAAAAACTCCCTCCGCTATCCGCTCGAAGCGATCGCCACCAACGCCGGCGTCGACGGCCCGGTGGTGGTCAACCGTGTCCGCCACATGAAGGGGAAGAACGACGGCTACGATGCCGACAAGGAGATTTACTGTGACCTTGTTGCCGCCGGCGTCATCGATCCGGCAAAGGTTGTGCGGACCGCACTTCAGAATGCCGCCAGTGTCGCCGCGCTCCTTCTCACGACCGAGTCGCTGATCACCGAGATCCCCAAGGCCGAGGAGGAGCATGGTGGCGAGGGCCACGATCACCACGGCATGGGCGGCGGCGGCATGGGGGGTATGGGCGGCATGGGTGGTGGCATGGGCGGGATGGGTGGCATGGGCGGCATGGGCGGCATGATGTGAGCCAAGGCCGGCTGCCGTCCCCTGATTGACCTTTTGGGTGGCCTTCACCCTCCAAGCAGATTTCCTTTCTTTTTTTCCGGAGTGATTCACGATGGCTACGAAGAACCTGAAGATCCGTCCGCTCGATGACCGTGTTGTGGTGACGCCCGTCGAGGCCGAAGAGCGCACCGCCGGGGGGATCGTTCTCCCCGATTCGGCCAAGGAAAAGCCGCAGCGCGGCCATGTCGTCGCGCTCGGCCCCGGCAAGCTCCTTGAAAACGGCACCCGTGCCCCTCTCTCGCTCGCCGTCGGCGACGAGGTGATCTACGGCAAGTACTCCGGCAGCGACATCGAGGTCGACGGCCACGACGTGAAGATCCTCCGCGAGAGCGAGATCCTCGCGAAGATCTCCGGCTGACGTTTCCGAGCCCCGCCCGGCCCGACCGCACCTGCGGCGGGCCGGGGCCGGCCGGCCCCCTCCACATACTCCCTTTCACACATCCGCCCCATCGCCTGATACACCCAGGCTCCCGAGGAGATCGTCCCGTGCCCAAGCAGCTGCTATTCGACGACCAAGCCCGTGCCAAGCTTCTGAAAGGCGTCGAGAAACTCGCCGGCGCCGTGGCGGTGACGATGGGGCCGACCGGCCGCAACGTGATTATCGACAAGTCGTTCGGTGGCCCAACGGTCACGAAGGACGGCGTCACCGTCAGCAAGGAAGTCGATCTCGAAGACCCCTTCGAGAACATGGGCGCCAAGCTCGTCAACGAGGTCGCTTCGAAGACCTCCGACTTGGCCGGTGACGGCACGACCACGGCCACGGTCCTCGCCCGCGCGATCTTCCGCGAGGGGACGCGGATGGTGGCCGCCGGCTCCAATCCGACGGCCGTCCGCCGCGGCATCGAGAAGGCCGTTGCCGCTGCCACCGTCCGCCTCCACGAGATGGCGAAGAAGGTCGAACGCCCCGAGGAGATCGCCCAGGTCGGTGCCATCTCCGCCAACAACGACCGTTCGATCGGCGACCTCATCGCCGAGGCTCTCCAAAAGGTGGGCAAGGATGGCGTGATCACCGTCGAGGAGGGGAAGACGACCGAAACCACCGTCCGCTTCGTCGACGGCATGCAGTTCGACAAGGGGTATGTCTCCCCCTACTTCATCAACCGCACCGCGGAAATGGATTGTGAGCTGGCTGACGCCCTGATCCTGATCCACGAGAAGAAGATCTCCAATTTGCGGGAGCTCCTCCCGCTCCTCGAGAAGGTCGCTCAGTCGGGCAAGCCGCTTCTGATCATCGCCGAGGATGTCGACGGCGACGCCCTCACCGCGCTGGTCGTCAACAAGCTCCGCGGCGTGCTCAACGTCTGTGCTGCCAAGGCCCCTGGCTTCGGCGACCGTCGCAAGGCGATGCTCGCCGACATCGCCGTGCTCACCGGTGGCACGCTGATCAGCGAGGACCTCGGGCTGACGCTCGAGAGCCTCGATCTCTCCCACCTCGGCAAGGCGAAGACGATCACCGTCGACAAGAGCGAGACGACGATCGTCCAGGGGGCCGGTAAGGCGGCCGAAGTCACCGCCCGTGTCCAGCAGATCCGCAACCAGATCGACGCCACCGACAGCGAGTACGACCGCGAGAAGCTCCAGGAGCGGCTCGCCAAGCTCACCGGCGGGGTGGCGATCGTCTCGGTCGGTGCCGGCACCGAGGCCGAGATGAAGCAGAAGAAGGCCCGCGTCGAGGATGCCCTCCATGCGACCCGCGCTGCGGTCGAGGAGGGGATTGTTCCCGGTGGCGGCGTCGCCCTTCTCCGCTGCCGCGAGGCGGTCGAGAAGGTTCGCTCGCAGGCCAAGGGGGACGAGAAGATCGGCGTCGACATCGTCCTTCACTCGCTCGAGGCCCCGATCCGTCAGATCGCCGAAAACGGCGGGATCGATGGCTCGGTCGTCGCCGACGAGGTGGCCGACAAGCCGCTCCATGTCGGCTACGACGCCAACAAGGGGGAGTATGTGGACATGCTCAAGGCCGGGATCATCGATCCGGTCAAGGTGGTCCGCGTCGCCCTCACGAATGCCGCGAGCATTGCCGGGCTGCTGCTGACCACCGAGGCGCTCGTGACGAACCTCGACAAGGACGAATCAAAGCGGAAGCGCATCGAGGGAAGCGTCCGGTAGGGATCGATTCCCTTGAAGTCGGGAGGATTCCGGAAGGAGGGCGGTGCCCCGCGGGCTGCCCAACCCCACCATGGCCCAACAGCGCGACTTTTACGAGATTCTGGGCGTCGAACGCACCGCGACGACGACCCAGATCTCGGAGTCTTACCGAAAACTCGCGATCCGCTTCCATCCGGACAAGAATCCCGGCAACGATGCGGCTTCTGACCGCTTCAAGGAAGCGGCCCGCGCCTTTGAGGTGCTCTCCGACGAGCAACTCCGGGCCCGCTACGACCGCTACGGTCACGCCGGTCTCCAGGGGGGCGGGACGCACGAGTTCAACGACATCACCGACATCTTCGAGGCCTTCGGCGACATCTTCGGCGGGGGGATGTTCGGCGGCGATCCCCGGCGGCGGACGAGTCGGCCGCGGCAGGGGAGCGACGTCTTCTGCACGCTCTCGATGACGCTCCTCGAGGCGGCCCGGGGAGCGACGAAGACGGTCGAGTTCGCCCGCCACGAGGCCTGTGGCACCTGCGACGGCAGCGGCGCCAAGAAGGGGACAAAGCCGGTCCCCTGCGAGTACTGCGGCGGTCGTGGGCAGGTGCTCCAGTCGGCTGGGGTGTTCCGGCTCCAGACCACCTGCCCGGCCTGTCGCGGCGCCGGGAATGTCATCCGGGAGAAATGCCCGGGCTGCGGCGGCGACGGCCTCACCGAGGAGCAGGTCGAACGGAAGGTGACGATTCCCGCCGGCGTCGACCGCGACGTGCGCGTCCGGCTGGCCGGCGAGGGGGAGCCGGGGGCCAGCGGCGGCCCCCCCGGCGACTGCTACTGTGTGATCGAGGTCGAGGACCACCCCTTTCTGAACCGGGAAGGCCGTGATCTTCACTGCGAGGTGCCGGTAACCTTCAGCCAGGCGGCGCTCGGGGCGACGATCGATGTCCCGACCCTCGACGGCCCGAAGCCGCTCCAGGTGGCCCGTGGCACCCAGGCCGGCGACGTGATCCGTGTCCGCGGGCTGGGGATGCCGGAGGTCCGGGGGCGCGGAATCGGCGACCTCCATGTCCATGTCCACGTCGAGGTGCCCAAGTCGCTCTCCCCGCGGGCCGAGCAGTTGCTGCGGGAATTGGCGGCCGAAGAGCAGAAGGCCGTCAGCCCGAAGCGATCGAGCTTCTTCAGCCGATTGAGTGAATACTTCCAACCGAAAGACTCCGTGCCCGAACGCGAGGAGAATCCATGACCAGCGACGATTCCCACGATTTTCCCCCGGTCGATCCGCAGCCGGCGTCGCCCCCGGCCTCCGGGGCCGATCTCCACGAGAAGCTCCGTGACGCCGAGGACCGGCTCCTGCGGACCCAGGCGGAGCTCGAGAACTTTCGCAAGCGTTCGCGCCGCGAGCTCGAGGATGCCCACCGCTACCGGGAGATCGATCTCCTCCGCAGCCTTCTTCCGGTGCTCGACAACGTCGAGCGGGCCCTTGACGCGGCCGGGAAGAAGGCCGATTTCGAGAGCCTCATCGCCGGCTTCCGGATGACGGGGCAGCAGCTCGAGAAGCTGCTGCTGATCCACGGCTGCAAGCCAATCGAGACCGAGGGGCAGCCGTTCGACCCGGCCATCCACGAGGCGATCCTCCAGCAGTCTGTCGAGGGGGTCGCTGCGGGGACGGTCGTCGGTGCGGCCACGAAGGGGTACAAGCTCCACGACCGTGTGGTGCGCCCCGCCCAGGTCATCGTCTCGAAGGGGGAGTGATCCGATGCCAACCTACGATTACGTCTGCGACGGCTGTTCTCATGCCTTCGAGCTGTTCCAGTCGATGACCGACGCCACGAAGAAGACCTGCCCGAAGTGCAAGAAGAAGAAGCTGCGGCGGCTGATCGGGGCCGGCGGCGCGATCGTCTTCAAGGGGACCGGCTTCTACCAGACCGACTACCGCAGCGAGTCCTACAAAAAGGGCGCGGCGGCCGATGCCTCATCGAAGCCATCGGAAGGCAAATCGTCGGGGGAAAAGTCTGGGGGAGAGAAGTCTGGCGGAGAGAAGTCGGGGGGCGGATCGGGTGGCAAGGATTGAGTCGGGCAGGATTGAGTCGGGCAGGATTGAGTCGGGCAGGAGTCAGGCGGTATCTGCCCTTTTCCAGGCGGCGTGACTGTTGCCAGCGGTGACCAAGAGCCCGGGCCACCGGGGAGACCAGCCATGCCCCGTTGCCCCGTCTGCAGCGCCACCGTCGATCTGAACGCCGTCGTCACGCCCCCCTTCTGCAGCGAGCGCTGCCGCGTCATCGATCTGGGCCGCTGGCTCGACGAGGCGTATGCCGTTCCCGAGATCCGTCGCGGCGACGATGATGAAGGGGACGGCGAAGGCGCGATCCCGCCGGAACTGCTCCGCCAGGACGAGGACGACCACGAGGCCTGAGCCCACGCCTCCGGCGGGCTTGTCGAAGCGTCTGGCACCACGGCACGTGTCGGTTGCTAGGGCGCGGATTCAGTCTCCCGGGCGAACCGCGGGCTTCAGGGTGTTGCCCGATGATCGCGAGCTATCGCTGCCCTCGTCTCGACACCGCCTCGATGTGCTTCGGGATCGGTCCGAGCGTGCCATCGACCCAGCGACAGCCAAGCCGATGACGAGGAAGCCGCGGCGTGGCGGTTGAAAACGGCGATGTCAGCGGTATTTCTCGGGGAACGAGATTCCGGGATTCGCTCGCAACGCCTCGGCCGTCTCGTCCGACATCATCAGACTCCCGTCGAGTTCGAGGCCGTCCTTGTGCTTTGCCAACGCTCTGGCCGCCTTCACCGAGAGCTTCGTCAGGTATCTGACGCGCAGCGTGCCCTTGTGCCTTGCAATCGCCTCGGCCACCTCCGGCGAGAGCGTCGGAAGCCCCCCGATGCTCAAGCAACCCTCATGCCTCGCAATCGCCCTGGCTGCGTCGACCGAGAGCGACCTCAGCCCGCTGACGGACAACTCGCCCTTGTGGTTCGCGAGCGCCCCGGCCGCTTCTTGTGAGATCCGCCACAGGCCGTTGAGGATCAGGTCGCCCTCGTGCGTCGCCAGAGCCTCGGCGATTCCCGGAGAGATCTTCATCAGCCCGTTGAGGGTCAGCGAGCCCTTGTGCTTCGCAAGCGCTGCCGCCGCGTCGATCGAGAGCGTTTCCGGGACGCCCAGTTCCAAGTCGCCCTTGTGCTTCGCAAGCGCCGCGGCCGCGATGGGCGAAAGCGGCCTCAGTTGGCCGAGCACAAGAGCGCCTTCGTGCGTCGAAAGCGCTGCTGCCGCCTCCTCAGAAAGGCTCCCCACTTGGTCAAGGCCAAGGTCGCCCTCGTGGTTCGCAAGCGCTCTTGCCACCTCATCTGCGAGCGTCGACAGGCCCGTGATGAACAGCCTGCCCTTGTGCTTCGCCAGCGCCGCGGCCACCTTCTCCGAAAGCGTCGCCTGGATGTGAACGCCCAGTGTGCCGGCGTTCTTTCCCAGCGCCTCGGCCGCCTCGTCCGAGAGACGAGGGCCCGACAGATAGAGCTCGCCCTTGTGCCTCCCCAGAGACGTGGCCGCCGCATTTGAGAGCGAGGTCAGGCCCTGGATCCAGAGCCGGCCCTCGTGCTTGGCAAGCCCCTCGGCCGCCTTGTCCGAGAGTGTCGTCTGGTGATAGAGCTGGAGCGAGCCCTTGTGCCTCCCCAGCGCCACGGCAGCCTCGTCCGAGAGCGCCGTCAGATCCGAGAAATACAGATCGTCCTCGCGCTGCGCCAGGATCTCGGCGACCACCGGTGGGAGCGTCGTTAAGTTGCTGAAGGACAGCGGACCTTTGTGGGGCGCGAGCGCCCGGGCCGCGTCCTCCGAGAGCGTCTCCAGGCTCGTGAGGATCAGCGAGCCCACGTGTGTCGCAAGCGCCCCGGCAGCCTCGTCCGACAGCGCCGTCAGGCCCTGAAGATTCAGATCGTCGTCGCGCTTCGCCAGCGCCCCGGCCGCCTTGGCCGAAAGCGTCCCCACCCGCCTGAGGTGCAGCGTGCCCTCGTGCCTGGCCAGCGCCTCCGCCGCGTCATCCGAGAGTGTCTCTAGGCCGTCGAGAAACAGCGTGCCCTTGTGCTTCGCCATCGCTGCCGCCGCCCTGTCCGAGAGCGTCTTGAGGCCGTCGAGATGCAGATCGCCATCGTTTTTCGCCAGGGACTCGGCCGCCTCGTCGATGATCGTCGTCAGGTGATCGAGCCAAAGTTCACCCTCGTGCGTCGCCAACTCCTCAGCTGATTCCGTTGTGAGCGTCGTCAGCCCGCCGAGAGCCAACCAGCCCTCGTGCGTCGCCAACCCGTTGGCGACCTCCGGCGAGAGCGTCGTCAGACCGGGAAGGTTGAGTTCGTGCTCGTACTTTGCCAGAGCCCTCGCCGCTTGGGGCGAAAGCGTCGTCAGGGAGGTGAGTGAGACTTCGCCCTGGTGCTTCGCCAGCGCCTCGGCAACGTCCTCGGAGAGCGTCGTCAGGCCGTAGAGGCACAGCGATCCCTTGTGCGGCGCCAGCGCCGCGGCGACTTCGGGCGGCAGCGTCGTCAGGCAGGCGAGATCCAGAATCCCCTCGTGCTTCGCAAGCGCCCGGGCGACCTCCGGCGTGATCGTGCGCAGGCCTCGCAGGGACAGCGCACCCTCGTGCTTCGCCAGCGCCTCGGCGACTTCCGGTGCAAGCGTCGTCAGACCGTAGAGGTGGAGCCCGACTTCGTGCTCGGCCAGCGCCTCGGCGACCTCCGGTGTAAGGGTCGTCAGGCCGTCGAGATAGAGCGTGCCTTCGAGTTCCGCGAGTTGTCGTGCCTGCCCAACATCCAGCTCTCCGATCTCGTTCGTGTGCCGCAGCCAATACGGCGGCCTCTCGGCGCGGTCCGGCAGAGGAAAACTGAACTCGTCCGGAAGCTGGACATGGGCCCCGGACCGGAGCGTTTCGGCCGCCTCTTCAGAGAGTTGCCTCAATCCCAGCAGGGACACCATTCCACGGACCTTCGCCAACGACTCGGCCGCCTCGTCCGACAGTGTCCGGACACCGCAGAGAGAGAGACTGAGCATCTGAGGCGTTGCCAGCGCCTCGGCAACCTCGGGCGGGAGCGTCTTCAAGCCGTCCAGTTGGAGCCCCCACTTCAACCGCCCCAGCCCCCTGGCAGCTTCGGGCGAAAGCGTCTTCAGGCCGTTGAGGTACAACTCGGCGTCGTGCTTCCCCAGCGCCTCGGCCGCCTTGTCCGACAGTGTTTTGAGGCCGTTGAGGTACAGCCAGCGGTCGTGCATCGCCAACGCCTCGGCCGCTTCGTCCGAGAGCGTCGTCAGGCCGGGAAGCTCCAAGGGGCCCCGGTGCTTCGCCAACGCCTTGGCGACTTCTGGCGAAAGCACCGTCAGGCCGTGGAGTCGCAGCCAGCCGCTCGTCCTTGCGACCGCCTCGGCGGCCTTCGGAGAGAGCGTCGTCAGGCCGTTGAGCGTCAGGAATCCCTCGTGCTTCGACAACGCGTCCGCGGCGTCATCTGACAACGTGGTCAGCCCGGAAAGATCCAGGAAAGGGGGCTTCCTGGCAACCAAGCGGGTCGCCTCCTCGGCACTCAGTTCCTTGAGGGAACTCGTGTCCTCCTGCCCGTCTTGCTGTCCAGATGCCGGCACCGCCATCGCCATGACGATTGCCACGAGTACCCAGTGCATCGGCCACCTCCAGCGCAGTCCTGGGCGTCAGGGTCCATCGGAATCACCCCCCCATGGTATGGGTATTCCCAAGACCTCGCCATGGCAGTCGGGCTTCGCCCTCTTTCGGGGTCGGTGGCTGGGGACGTCTAAGCCCTTCCCCGGGCCCGGTAGACCAGCTGCGTGAAGGCGCCGTGGGGGTCGTCGTGGATGGAGAGGAGATGATCGATGCCGCAGCGGAGGCGGGCTTCGTCGTAGCCCATGGCGATGAACTCCGGGATCGCCGGCTCGATGTAGTCGGCCGTGTAGCGCGTGTGTCGGGCGAGGGAATCGTCGCCCGAGCCGACGAAGAAGTGGGCGCCGACGAGCCGGTTGGTGACGGCTGAAAACCCGGCCTCGACCAGGAGCGGCCCGAGGCGGCGGCCGGCATGGGCTTCGCCGTGGGCCTGGAAGTGACGAAACATCGCCTCCTCGAGATACTCCCAGTCGGCGTTCTCCGGCCAGACGTGATACGACTCGTATTCGGTTTCGTTGATCGTGATCGTGCCGCCGGGCTTCAACACGCGGCGGATCTCGCGGAGGATCGGTTCGATCCCCTGGACGTGCTCCACAAACCACATCAGGTAGGCGTGATCGAAGTGCCGATCGGGCCAGGGGAGCCGATTGGCATCGCCGACGCGGAGATCGGCTGAAGGAACGCCGAGGGCTGCCAGGTGCGCCGTGGCCGCCTCGATCTGCTTCGGCTCCCGATCGACCCCCGCCAGGTGGAGCCCCGGGAAGGCGCTGGCGATCACGCCGAGCACGGCCCCTGCCCCGCAGCCGACGTCAAGAAGACGCTCGCCGGCCGCATAGGGAAGATCGGGGAGGATCAGCCGCTCCCGCCAATATTCGGCCTGCTCGACAAGCCGGGCCTGCTCCTCGGGCGAATAGCCATGGAGGTAGCGAGGGAGGGGGGCCGAATCGTCCATCGGAAGCGTTCCTGAGGGAAAGGGGGCGGATTGGCCTCTGCGGACCCTGGTGGGCACGCACGGAAGTGGGGCGGCCCTGCCGTCGCCTGCCGCCTGGGGCCCTTGCGGGGGCCACCGATCCCGCGGGGGATCGGCGCCGCCCAAAAAACCTCCCAGACGTATACTCCGGCCGCAATGGGGGCTCCCCTCGGACTCCCGGTCACGGCCGGATCGGCCTTCAGCAGCCCCGTCCGCACCCACGTTTCCCCCACTCCATTCTTCCCATCAGGGCACCAGGTCACATGTCGGGAATCCCGGGCACGTCCACCGCCACGGACACGTCAAACATCCCCGCCGCCGGTCGCGATCCGATCCAGGGGGACGGGATCATCCACGAAATCCAATGGAGCGATGCCCTCCCCTGGTGGCTCCTCTTCCGGGCGGCCGGGGCGGCCTTTTCGTCGACGGTCATTCTTCTCGCTGCCCTCGGGGCGCTGGCCGTGTGGGGAGGCTGGTCGCTCGCCGACCGGCTCGGCATCCCGGCCGCTGTGGAGCGGATCGAGCCTGCCGACCTGGCTGGACAGAAGGGGGGGAGCGAGGCGCCTCGCGGGGGCGCGATCCAGACGCCACCGGAGAGCGTTCTCGCCACGACGGGCCTCGCGCAGATGGTCCCCTTCAACCTGCCGCGGCCGGCGGCCGAGCTTGTGGGGCTCGTGTCGGTTCCCTTCAATCCGGCGGCGACGCTCTCGCGGATGATCGGGGCCCTGGCCCGGATCGGCTGGTTTATCGCCGTCTGGTCGATCTTCGGCACCGCCATTGCCCGCCATGTCGCCCTCAAACTCGCCGGCGAGGAGGTGCCCGGCTTCACTCAGTCCCTCTGGTACGGGAGTCAGAAATGGCTCTCGGCCTTCAATTCGGTGGCGTTCGTGCTCCTCGGAATCGTCGCCTTGAGCCTCCCCGGGGCCCTCCTCGGGTTGCTGATGCGCACCGACATCGGCCTGGCGATCGCCGGCGTCGTCTGGCCGGTGGTCCTCCTCGGCGGGGTCGTGCTGGCGATCCTCGCCATCGGGGCGGCCGCCGGCTGGCCCCTCATGGTGGGGGGTGTGGGGGTAGAGCGCGGCGACAGCTTCCAGGCCATTTCGACCGCCTTTTCCTACCTCTACCAGCGCCCGCTTCACTACGCCTTCTACCTTCTGGTCGCCGTTGTGGTCGCCCTGCCGACGCTGGCGGCGGCCGAGCTGTTTGCCAGCGCCGCGGCCAATCTCTCCCTCTGGGCCGCGAGCCTGGGGATGGGGCATGCCCGCACCGCCGAGGTCCTCGCGGGCCTCGAAACGGTCGGGCACGGGGGGGGC
>CALQRA010000031.1 GCA_943332855.1 Candidatus Kuenenia stuttgartensis | reverse complement strand
GGGGGCGATCGGGGAGATCGAAGCGATGAAACGCGCGGAAGCTGTTCTTGTGGTGCTGCTCGGGGCGATCGGGGGAGTTTTTATTGCCGCCTCGATGCGCGTCGGTGCGGCGGCCCCGAATGCCGAAGGAGTGTTTGATCTTTCGCTGCGGCGGCAACAGCCGGGGAGCGAGGATCGGGCTTTTTGGCGCACGGTCGAGTCCCCTGCCGAGTGGAAGGCTTCCGAGACCGCGGTGATCGTCTGCGACGTCTGGGATCTCCATCACTGTCGGAGGGCGGTCGAACGGCTTGCGGAGTTTGCCCCGCGGATCGCGGAGCTCTGCGACACCGTCCGGGCCGCCGGGGGAACGGTGATCCATGCCCCGAGTGATTGCATGCCGGGGTATGCGAGTCACCCGGCGCGCGACCGCGTTCTCGAGCTCGTGGCCCGTAACTTGCCGGCCGGTTTCGAGCCGCCACCGGCCGGGAAGGGAACGTGGTGCTCCGGGATCGCGCCAGAGTCGCTCGATGAATACCCGCTCGATCAGTCGCTCGGTGGCGAGGATGACGAGCCGGCCGAGCATGCCGCCTGGGCTGCGGAACTGGAGCGGATGGGGCGCAACCCGAAGATGCCCTGGAAGATGCAGTCGGCGCTGGTGCCAATCGACGCCGAAAAGGATTTTCTCAGCGACAACGGCGCGGAGGTAGCCCGGGTCCTCGCCGCCCGGGGGATCCGGCATGTGATGCTCGTCGGCGTCCATCTCAACATGTGCGTTCTCGGTCGGCCGTTCGGGCTGCGGCGGATCGGCGAGTCGGGGCGCGATGTCGTCCTCGTCCGCGACCTCACCGACACGATGTACGACCCGGCCCAGTGGCCGTGGGTGAGCCACTTCACCGGCACCGATCGGATGATCGACCATGTCGAGCGGCATGTCTGCCCGACGATCTCGAGCGCCCAGGTGCTCGAGGACGGTAGCGAGTTCCGCTCGCCGCGCGACACCCGGCCGACGGTGGCACTGGTGATCGCCGAGGAGGAATACGGCTCCCATCGCACGCTTCCTGCCTTCGCCCATCGCCATTTGGGTGGGGCGTTTCAAGTCGTGGAGCACCACGTCGCGGCCGACGATCCGAACTCGATTCCCGGCCTTCTCGAACTGGCCGATGCCGACGTGCTCCTTCTCTCGGCCCGCCGGCGCGGGCTCCGCCCGGCGGAAATGGCGGCCTTGAAATCGTTTCTCGCCGCAGGAAAGCCGGTGATCGGGATCCGCACGGCGAGCCACGCCTGGGAGCCGAAGGAGGCGATCGACGGCTGCGAGACATGGGGGGAGTTTGATCGCGATGTGTTCGGCATCGAGTACACCGGCCACTTCGGCAATGAGCTCCGCTCGACGGTGAAGGTGGCCGCCGGAGCCGCCGGAGATCCGCTCCTCACGGGTATCCCCGCCGACGGAACGATGCAGCAGACTGGCTCGCTTTATTTTGTTGCGCCAACGTCTCCGCAGACGCGCGTCCTCGCCGTCGGCGAGGTGCCGGGGGAGCCGGCGCAGCCGGTGCTCACCGACTATGTCCGCCCCGACGGCGGCCGGTCGATCTATACCTCGATCGGCCATGCCGACGATCTGGCGAAGCCGGAGGTGGTGCGAGTGCTCGTCAGCGCCGTCCACCTCGCCACCGGGCTCGAGCCGCCGGCGAGCCTTGATGGGCGTGATCCCCACGACCCTTCCCTCCGCTGGGTGTCGGTGCGGCGCGGCAGCGGGGCGTTTCCATCTCCTGAAGCGATCCTGGCGCGCTTCGCCCCCGCCGAGAAGCCGCTCTGGTGCCGCGGGGTGATCGTCCCCGACGCGAACGCTTCACACGACGGGTTTCTCGTCTTCCTGCGCGGGGACGGGCTGCGGGAGGAGGGAATCCGGGGCTGGTTCGAAGGGCGAGCGCTGGCAGTGCGCGGGATCCCTGGCGGGGTGGTCGTCGAAGTGCCGCCGATGCTCGCCACGCCCCACCGGGCCGGGACGCTCGCCCTCGAGGCGACCGGAAACGAGGCGAAGCGAGCGTGGGGGGCAATGAAGGCGACCCTCGTGCGGAAGGGCACGCCTGCCGAGATCCCGCTCGACCGCTTTCAGATCCGCTATGGCTCAGGCGAGGGGACGAACTTCCGCGACATGCCCCTCCCGGCGATGTTCGGCGGCCCCGCCGATGCCGTCACGATCCTGGAGTGATTCCGGGAGTGATCTTGGCTCCGTGGGTCGCTCGGTGATCAGCCGAGAAGGTCGCGGATCACCCGGCCATGGACGTCGGTGAGGCGGTGGTCGCGGCCGCCGTGGCGGAAGGTGAGCCGCTCGTGATCGACGCCGAGCTGGTGGAGGATCGTGGCGTGGATGTCGTGGATGTCGACGGCATCGGTGACGACGGAATTGCCGAAGTCATCGGTCGCGCCGTAGGCCATCCCCCCACGGAAGCCGCCGCCGGCGAGGAAGATCGAGTAGCCGTCGACATGGTGGTCGCGGCCGCATCCGGGGTTCACCGCCGGGGTGTGGGGGGTGCGCCCCATCTCGCCGGCCCAGACGACAATCGTCTCGTCGAGGAGGCCGCGGGCCTTGAGGTCAACGATCAGGGCCGCCACCGACTGCTCGGTCACGAGGGCATTCTTGGCATGGTTCTGAACGATCTGGCCGTGCTGGTCCCAGGGGGAGTTGTTGCCGTCGAAACTCGGACAGGTGATCTCGACGAACCGGACGCCCTGCTCGATCAGCCGCCGGGCCCGGAGGGCCTGGGTGGCGTAGAGCCGCTGGTGCTCGTCGGCGGAGTCGAGGCCGTAGAGCTTCCGGACATGCTCCGGCTCGTGATTGGTGTCGATGACGTCGGGGACGGTGGCCTGCATCCGGAAGGCCGTCTCGTAGTTGGCGATCAGCGCTTCGATCGCGGTGCCGTCGGAGGCCGCCGCGGCGAAGCGCCGATCCTGTGACTCAAGCAGCGCGAGCTTGCGACGCTGGAGAGCCTCGGGATCGGCGGCGACGATGTTGTCGACCGGCGTGCCGGCCGCCCGGAGCATCGTCGCCTGGTGGGAAGCGGGGAGATAGGCGCTGCCGAAGTTCTCCAGGCCGCCATTGGGGACCCAGTCGTTGTTGAGAACCACATAGCCGGGGAGGTTGTCGTTCTCCGTCCCCAGGCCGTAAGAAACCCAGGCGCCAAAGCTTGGGGCGGAGCCGATGATCCGCCCGGTGTGGAGGAGAAGGTTCTGCTGGCCGTGGAGCGGAAGTTCGCCGACCATCGAACGGACGACACACAACTCGTCGGCCACCTCGGCAATCCGGGGGAAGAGGTCGCTGACCCACAGGCCGCTTTGCCCGCGCTTGCGAAACTCCCACGGGCTCCCGAACCAGACCCGATTGGCGTCGGATTGCGAGCGCTTCGAGACATTCGTGTCGCCGATCTTTGTCCCTTCGTGGGCTTTGAGCATCGGCTTGGGATCGAAGAGGTCGACGTGGCTCGGGCCGCCGTCCATGAAGCAGAAGATGACGTTGCGGGCCCGGGGGCGAGCGGTGGCCGACGTTGCCGCGGCGGCCTTTGGCCCGAGGAGGCCGGAGAGCGCAAGCATTCCGAATCCCGCGGATGACCCGGTGAGGAAACCGCGCCGCGACGGGGCGGCAGGAGCCCGGCCGGGGCAGCTGCCGGAGGCGAACGGGTGGGAAGAGGTCATCGGATAAGTCTCCGGCAGGCCACGGCTAGCGGTGGTGGATGAACTCTTTGCTGTTGAACAGGGCATGGGCCACCCCCTTCCAGGCCGCTCGGTCGGCCATGAGCTCGGCCGGGGGGGCGTTGGGTGGTCCGAAGGCGCTCGCCGCCTCGAGCCACACAGACATCTCTTCCGCATCGGGCTCGCGGCCGAGCGCCTCACGGAACATCGCCGCCATCCGCTCGGCCGGCTGGCTGCGGCCGTCGGCAAGGAGCCGGCCGGCCCAATGGTCGGCCATGGCGAGGACGAACGGGTCGTTCAAGAGGATCAGCGCCTGCGCCGGCACGCTCGTAACGTCGCGCTTTCCGGTGGGGATCTTCGGTGCCGGAAGATTGAAGCCGACGAGGAATGGCGGTGGCGCCATGATCGACATCTCGAGGTAGATCGAGCGCCGCCCTTCCCCGTCGAGCGGGCCGGCGAAGAGCCGCTTGGCGGGATCCTCGAGAAAGCGGTGCGGTCGGATCGGACGCCCTCCGAGCCGTGGATCGAGCCGGCCCGAGACGGCAAGGAGGCTGTCGCGGATCCCCTCGGCGTCGAGCCGGCGGGTGGGATGGTGGTGGAGGAGACGGTTGTCGGGATCGGCGATGAGCGCTGCTGTGGAAGCGCGCGAGCCCTGGCGGAAGGTCTCCGAGAGGACGAGCCGGCGGACGAGCCGTTTTGTCGACCAGCCATCGCGCATGAATTCGATCGCCAGAAAATCGAGGAGCTCCGGATGGGAGGGGCGGTCGCCGAGCCGACCGAAATCGCTCGACGTGGAAACCAAGCCGGTGCCGAACACCCACTGCCAGACCCGATTGACGTAGACGCGCGCTGTCTGCGGATTGCCTTCACTGGCAAGCGCCAAGGCGAGTTCGAGCCGGCCACTCCCGGAGGATGGTCCGACGCCATGGCCCGCTGAGAAGACCTCGAGAAATCCGTGCGGCACCGCCGGCCCCTCCGCATCGACGTTGCCGCGGAGGTTGAGCCGGTAGTCGATCGGGGCCATGCCACGCTCGTCCATGCCGTTGACGGTTCGCGACGGACGGATCGACGCTTCCACCTCCCGGTAGCGTTTGACGAGCGCACCGGCCTCGGGATGCGTCGCAGCGTCGTTGGGGAGGAGCTTCCGGGCGAGCATCCAGTCGAGGAGTCGGATATCTCCCGCCGTGGCTTTCCCGGCAGCGAAGCGAGCGACGGCCCCACGGAGCCAGTCGGCGACGGCGTTCCAGGCTTCCCCCTCGGTCGTCGGCAGGGCCCGGTCGAAGAGCGTCTGAAATAGCGCGAGATCGGGCAGTGGCGCTCCCGGCTCGTCGTGGGCGACCATCCCGGTGACGCTGAACCAACTCTTCTTCCCCACGCCGTCGTCGGCCGCCGGCAACGTCACGCCGCCGGCGGTCGCGAGCCCCGTGCGCGGTGGGAAGTTGGGGTTGAAGTCGGTCGTGGCGATCTCGGTGAGCACCCGCGTGACGCCGTTTTTCAGCGGCGTCAGGGAGACGGCCTGCCACTGGGGAGCCGCCTTGCCATCGAGGAACGCCGGGCCACCGCTCCCTTCATTGAGGATCGCGTTTTGGGGGACGACGAGCTTCGCCGCCCACTCGCCACCGGCAACTTGGAGGCTGATCCACTTGCGGGGAAAGCTTTCTGCGGCAGGGAGGCGGAGAATGCCGGGGAGCCGCGGGGAGAGGGCGTGGGTGTGGTGGCCTGCCGGCAGGATATTGGCAACCAGCGCGTCCCCTTCGACGGCGATGCGCACGGTTCCGGTGGGCACATGCCCGTGGGCCATCCCCTCCCCTTCCCCGACCCAGCCCGCAGGCAGCCCCGGCCCGGTGAGGTCAACGAGTGTCGTGAAACGGGCATTGGCTTGGTCGCGCATGGCGCGGGCCGCCTGCCACTCCGCGGCGGCTGTCTTCCAAGCTTCGGGGACCGTTACGCCCGGGTCGGCCCCTGGCTGGGCGGCCGCCTCGAGGAGCTTGGCCACGGGATAACTGACGTCGTCGATCGACGCGGCTTTTGTCCCGTCGGAATCGGCCCGGAGGCGATCCCGGATCGTGGCCCCCGAGAACGCCAGCGCCTCGCGGCCCCAGGCGGCAGCGAGGCTCGTCTGGATCGCGCCGCGGAGTCGCCCCAGTTCGGCGATCGACGGCGCATTGACGCCCGGAAGGGCGACGTCGCGCGGCGTCCACCGCGGCGTCATGAACATCCCCGCCAGCGCGTAATAGTCTTTCTGCGAGATCGCATCGAGCTTGTGATCGTGGCAGCGGGCGCAGCCCACGGTCATCGCCAGAAAGGTCTTGGAGAAGGCATCGATCTTGTTGTCGATCATCTCCTGATGGATGCCGTTGAAATCGAGGCTGCTGCCGTGGCGGTGCTCGCCGAGATGAAAGAACATCGGTCCGATCAGGCTCGCGTTCACGCCCGCGCTCGTGTCGAGACGGGGCTCGGGGAGGAGATCACCGGCGACATGCTCGCGGACGAGTTGGTCGAAGCCGATGCCATCGTTGAACGCCCGCACGAGGTAGTCGCGGTAGTCCCACGAGCCCCGGGCGGCGATGTCCCATTCGTAGCCGTAGGTGTCGGTGTAGCGGACGACATCCATCCAGTGCCGGGCGAACTGCTCGCCGAAATGGGGGGAGGCGAGGAGGGCATCAACGACGTCGGCCAGCGGAGCGTCTGGAGGGATCGCGGCGTGGAACGACGGTGGCAGGCCGGTGAGGAGGAGCGACAGCCGGCGCCGGAGGACGTCGGGATCGGCCGGGGCCGCCGGGGTGATTCCGGCTGCGTCGAGCTTCGCGCGGATGAAACGATCGATCGGATCGAGCTGCCAGGCCGGATCGGCGACGCTCGGGGGCTCGGTCAGCCGGGGCGGCTGGAGGCTCCACCAGGTAGATCGTTCTGCGAGTTTTTCCTTCCAGATTTCCTCGGGGGAGGCCTCGACTGCGCGGGGGTCGGGGGCGCCGCGGCGCACCCAGTCGATGAGATGGGCGAGTTCCTCCGCCGGGATGGCCCCCTCGGGGGGCATCTGCAGTTCGGGGTTGGTGTGGCTCGTCGCCTCGACAAGGAGCGATTCTTCGGGAGCGCCAGGAATGATCGCCGGTCCCTGATCCCCCCCGCGCACCCAGCCGCTGCGAGAATCGAGGGCGAGGCCTCCTTTGATCTCCGCCTCGTGGGAGTGGCAGGCGAAGCAGCGAGTCCGGAGGATGGGGAGGACGGTGTCGGTGAAGAATTGCTCGTCGGTGGCAGGAAGCGCGGGGATCTCCGCTGCGCCGACGGCACTGCCGAGGAACCACAGGACCAGCACGGCAGCGGCCCGCGTCCGATGAAAGCCCGCGGTGCCGGAGCGCATCACTCTCCTCCGGGGGGCGGCACGGCAAGTCTGGCGAGATAGATCGCCGACTTTCCCTCGTGCGTCGCGTAGTAGCTCATCCAGATCTGGCCGGCGTGTTCCACCATCCCAGGATAACTCGTGTCGCCGCCGCTTGGGAGGGCGACGCCCGCGGGCCAGGAGCCGGAGGCGGGATCGAGGAAGTCGACGGCCGTTACCGGGCCGGTTTCACGGTAATCCCGCCCCGCTGCGAGGATTCGGCCGTCGGCGAGGACGAGCAACTCCGGCCCGCCAACGGGGCGGCCGACGCTCCGCCAGGTCCAGTCGCGGTACGGGGGCGGGGCACTTCCGAACCAGCCGTGACGATCGCCACTCTCCCGGCGCACCAGCGCCAAGGCGGTGCCGTCGGCGCGGAAGCGGAGCGTCGTCTCGTTGGGGCGGCCGGGAATATCCCATACGGTCACCGGCTGCCAGGAGATCCCGTCGGGGCTCTTATAGAGCGTCGTCGTCCACTCCCCCGTATCTTCCGCCGTCCCCTCCGGGGCTCCGGTGCGGTAGGCGACTCCATAGGCAACTCCATCGTGCCAGGTGACGCGCCACAGCCAATCGTTCTCCGCAAGCACGCGCTGTGGCGCTGACCACTCGCGGCCATCGGCCGAGAAGGCGACCCGTGGCTGCCGGCCGAGGAGCTTCGTGCCACCGCGGTAGACGCTCCCCCCGGCGACGAGCATCAGCCGGCCGTCGGGAGTGACCGAGATTTTCGGATCGCGGAGATCGATTCCCTCTTCCGCCACGATCCCCGCCGACTCCCACGCTTCGCCATCTGCCGAGGTGAGGACGCGGATCGTGCCGTCGCCGCCGACATGGGCGTCGGCTTCGCGGAACACACACCACCAGGCATCACGATAGCGAAGGAGATCGCTGAAGGCGGCGTGGGGCGCAGCGTCGTGGATGCGGCGTGCGTCGGTGACCGTGACCGCTTCGCTCCCGTGGGGCGCAAGGGCCCTGGCGAGAACGTTGTGGGTGATCCGCTGGACGCGGGCATCGGGCCCGTGGGGGCGCGTCCAGTGCGACCATGGCAGCGTGTGCCCTGGTGGGTTTGAAAGCCCCTGGGCCCAGAAGATCGTCGAGGCATTGAAAACGATATTCCCCTTGGGGCCGGGGTAGATCGTGGCGGCCCACTGCTGCGGTTGCTCTCCACCGACCAGCGCCGTCCCCGCCCCAACAATCTCGAGGCCGGGGATGTCGGCCGGCGGATTGCCATGATATTCCCAGCCGACGAGGCCGGGGATTCTGTCCCCCGCCTTCATGCCAGTGCCGGCGAAGATCCAGTGGTCGGGCTGCGTGCAGATCCAGTCGCCGCCGCCATTGACCGGCTCGACGTTGCGGGCCCCCATGAGATAGCCCTCGTCGGGGCCCTTCTCGGGGAACGGGCCATTGACGCGGGCGCGCTCGAGAGCCGTCGGCGTGTCGCCGCCATACGGGCCGCCGCGGAACATGATCCGGTTGTCGCGGCCGTCGTGGCTTTGGCGAAGTGGCGTCACCCAGCAGACGGAGTTGCCGGAGAGAAACAGGAGGCTGACCCCCGCGTCGCGCATCGCCACAACCGAATCGAACTGCCGCCGGTCCCAGTATTCATCGTGGCCGACGCTGATGAAGGCTTTGCATTTGAGCCCCCTATCAGGGGTGAGCAGGTCGCTGTTGGAGGCGTAGCTGACGTCATAGCCGTGCTGCTCGAGAAAAAAGGCGAGCGGGTATTCGAACGAGAGAAACTCGCCGGCCCCGATCGAGAGCGGATCGTTGACGACGCTCGTGTGCTGCGCGTAGCGGCCGTAAGGGCGGTCGAAGCTGACGTCGTTCCACGGGCCACTCGTGCCCTTGGGATTGGTATAGACCGAGTAGTTGCTCGGCCAGGCGTTGTAGGCGTTCCAGGTGTTGTCGGAGCACTGGAAGAGGATGTCGGCAGGACGATCGTCGGTGACGATGAAGGTCACGGAGCTCTGCCAGGCGGCTGTCGTGTCGTCGGGGGGGATCACGGAAAGCCTGCCGAGGTAGACGCCGCTCACCCAGTCGGCGGGGATGACGAGGCTCGTCGAAGCTTGCCAGCGGCACTCGTGGAGATCCTTTTCGCCTCGCTCGGGGTCGGGTTGCGTCACACCGTCAAAGGGGCCAAGCGTCGTCATCAGTCGGGCGCCGCGGCCGCCGTAGTAGCCCATCCGAAAGATCTCGAGCTGGAATCGGGCGGGGGGATCGGTCGAGATGAAGAACTCGATCCGCTCGCCAGCCTTGACGCTCTGCCGCGAGCAATAGCCCTCGATGCCGCGGGCGCGGACATCATTCCGCAGGCCCACCTTCGTGAGCTGCCAGTCGAGCGATCCTTCCCGGGCATTCTCGCGGGCAATCGTGCCGCGGGTCTCCGCCGCGGCGGCGGAAACTGAGGAAAAAGCCAAAACCACCAGAAGTGAGGCAACGCGCAACAGATCGCGATTCATGGATTCCCCCTTTTTTCCGCGGCGTTGTGAGCCGATTGCCAGCGGACGGGGGTCGCGCTGCCGGCTCAAACACTCGTCCCCGATCCCTGCACCCTATCCCGCCCGCAGTAGCCTCGGCAAGCTGGTGATGGAGTGTCCGACCTTTGGCCACGGGGATCACTCCGAATCGGCATCGGGAGTCGCGTCCGCCGCGGCCTGACACTGATCCAAGATGATATCAGTCACAGCGAGATGTCGGTCGTAACGCCAGCGGGCCTGAAGTCTCGAGCGGTCGGCAACGAGCTTCGCTGCTTCATTCTCCGCCCCCTCCGTCTTCCGGGCCGCTGCGACGCGGGTGGCATAGTCGCTACGAGCCTCAATGAGGCCGTAGCCGATGAGCGCCAACAAAACTGCTGCGCAGAATGCGCGCTCGCGTTTCGACACTCCGGGTGCCCGACAGAAAAGGACGCAGAGGACAATGCCGCTAAACGCCTGGATTGCGAGAATCATGTGCGCGTCTCGGAACTGCCTGTCGGCAGCGGCGACCTCCACGGTCTCGAGCGTGTCGGTGCTCGAGACGATGGCGGTGTTCAGCCTACGATCGGCCGATGCCAGTGCGTTCCGTCGGATCAGAGCAGCGGAAAAATACTCGGTGGTGCGTGCGTCCTCGCAATTGGAAAGAGCTCTGGCTTTCTTGGTTGCCGGCGTGGATGAGTCGTCGAACCCTCGGGCGACTCGGCCCAGTCCCAGGAGACAAGATATTGCGACGACTACGAAAACGACCGAGGTGCTGGCAAGCGGTGACTTCATCGGGAACCATTTCTTGTCTATGTCAGCGAAGGACCAGGCGACGAGCGGTGCGCGTGGTCGTGTAAACGAAGCCCACGCTCGATGTTCATGGCAAGGATCGACGGTTCAGATTACTCCTGCCCGGCGGTAGCGGTCCGTGATCAAGCAGACTGCGATGACGAGGGCCCAGGAATAGAAGGAAAACAGACTTTGGGTGATCCGTAATGATGCGATCTCCGGAGTCAACGCAGGAGCCGCTGGAGATGGGGGAATTTCCGCCGGCGGTGTCCGGAGGTACCACAACGCCTCGATTGCCACTGCGGTGATCAGGTCGCCGGGTTCGGCGTCATTCTGCATGCGTTCGAGAAGCAGCTGCCTGATGCGATTCTGGTCAAGCCCTTGAAAGTTCGCGTCGCGGCAACGGCGATCGATATCGTCAATCACCAATTGCTTGAATGCCGCCCGGTATTCCTCTGTCGTAAAACCCGTTGGCGAAGGTTCGATGAACGTGCCGGTCACGACGTCAAGGGGAGGGAGACCTGTTGGCTCATCTTCGGCCTTTAGTTCCGCAGTCAGCTGCGCAAGCCAGTCGGGGCGATACGCCTCATCAGCCGCGTGAAGCGACGAGGCGATCGCGACGAGCGTCGCGGCAAGGGCTGCGAAGGGAAGAGCTTTCACCGTTCGGTCTCCGCGTGGTTCAGGTCGGGGGAGCAGGATTCCTGCTGTCGCTCCCCCCTTGAAGAGGATACCAAGACGGCTGAAGAAACGCTCCCTCGGCGCGACCCGGTTTCTTGGCCGTAGCTGTGATCATGCAAGTTGCCACGATTCGTGGTCGCCCTCGATAATCGCAGTGATCTCGGGCGCTGGCACGAGTGGGCGATTCAGTCGCGGATAATTTCATTCAAATGCGGATTCTCTCCTCGCTGCTCGTCACGTTATGCCTCGTGCGCTTGCTTGCCGTCGTTGAGACGCAGGCTGCCGAGCCACTTCCTTCCGTTTGGGAGGCCGGTGTGATCGAGGCGACTGACCTTTACGGTCAGAGGCATTCGTTCGACGACGGGGCGCGGACGGTTGATGTCGTCGTGTTCGTTTCCCCCACCTGCCCAATCTCGAACGGGGCGCTGCCACGGTTGCGAAAGATCGCCGACGAGGTGGCCCGAGCCGCTGGGCCAGACCGGGTGCCGGTGCGGTTTGTCGCCGTTGTCGCCGATGATTCGATGACGCGCGAGGAGGCGATTGCCCATTTTCAGGATCGGCCCCTCCCCTTCCCTGTCATCTGGGAAGGTCGTGAGGCCCTCCGCGGCCGCCTCCGCCCCACCCATGTGCCGGAGGCGTTTGTGATCGATGCCAGTGGCCGCGTCGCTTACCGGGGCGCGATCGACGATGCGTACCGAGCGGTCGGCCGCCGGCGGCCGGCCGTCACCAAGCGTTGGCTTGCCGATGCGGTCGCGGCTGTCGCTGCTGGAGAGGCTCCGGCGGAAGCGTTCATCGCGCCAGTGGGATGCCGACTGGAAATCGCCGCAGCGTTAGCTTTAAAGACCACCGTCACGTATGCCCGCGATGTCGCGCCGATCGTCCATGGCCGCTGCGTGTCGTGTCACCGGGCCGGGGAAGTGGCCCCCTTCTCCCTCACGACCTGCGCGGAGGTGACGGCCCACGCCCCGATGATCGTGGAAACGATTGCTGCCGGGATCATGCCTCCATGGATGCCTGCCGCCAACGATGCCCATCCATTCCTCGGCGATCGCCGGATGACACAAAAGGAGATCGAGACGATCACAGCCTGGGCTGAAGGGGGCTGCGAGCCTGGCGACGCTGCCGACGAGCCGGCGCTGCCGACGTTCACGGCCGGCTGGCGGCTCGGGCCCCCCGATCTCGTCGTCCAGATGCCGGAGGCGTTTACCGTGCCGGCCGACAGCCCCGACATCCTCCAGCACTTCGTGATTCCGATCGACATCCCTGAAGACAAGGTCGTGGCCGCGATCGATTTCCATCCGGGGAACCCGCGCGTCGTCCATCATGCCGTCCTCTTTCTCGATGCCTCAGGTGCCGCGCGACGGCTCGATGCGGCGACGCCCGAGCCCGGCTACGGGAAGTTTTCCGGTCCGGGCTTCCTTCCCTCCGGTGCCCTCGGCGGCTGGTCGCCGGGAAACACGCCGCGCCGGCTCCCCGGCGGGCGCGGCCGGCATCTCAAGAAGGGCTCTGATCTCGTCGTCCAGATCCACTATCACCCCGATGGCGTCGAGGCGAGCGATCGCTCGGAGATCGGGCTCTATTTTCTCGACGAGCCGACGGCCGCGATCATCGCCGATCGGGAGCGCCTCGTGGGGAGCATCTGGACAAGTGCGTACGAACTCGACATCCCCGCCGGCGACGCGGCCTGGCGGACCTCGGCGAGCTACACGCTTCCCAAGGGGGTGACCGTCGTCGGCGTCGTTCCCCACATGCACCTTCTTGGCAAAGCAGTGAGCGTGCGGGCCGAATTGCCCGACGGGTCGAAGAAGCGACTCGTCGATATCCCGGCCTGGGACTACGCCTGGCAGGACGAGTTTTATTATCAGGAGCCGTTCCCGCTGCCGGCCGGGACGCGGATCGTCATGGAAGGCGTGTTTGACAACTCTGCCGCGAATCCATCAAACCCCTCGAAGCCTCCCCGGCGCGTCGTCTGGGGAGACGGCACCCTCGACGAAATGCTGTTTTGTTTTCTGCTCGTGTCGGCGGAGCGGACCGAAGACCTCGTCCATGTCGTCCTCGACAACCTTCGTCACGATCTCGAGACGCCGCGGCTGCCGCGGTGAAGATCCGGCCAGCTGTGGGGGAGTCAGGAGACGCGTCGATGGTGCCGCGGAACGCGCGCTCAGCCATGGCCATCAGGGCGCAAACCAAGTGTCGGGAAGCTTCCGGTCGCGGACCGACCGGCGCCAGTGACGGAGCGTGTCGGGGGCAAAGTCGGTGGCCAGAGGGGCGGCGCGGTCGAGCGTTTCCCCGGCTTCGTCCCATTTCCCCGCCGCCGCCGCTGACAGGCCGACAAGCCCCCAGGCCCGCCAGTCGGTGCCGAGAGAGGCCCGGCAGGCTTTCTCGGCGTGATCGGCCGCCAGACGCGGCGCCCCGGGGGCCTTGCCGGCGGCGAGCGTGACCATCGCCAAGCCCATGTGCAATTCGCCGGGATCACCGCCATGCTCGAGCGCGGCCCGTAGCCAACCGGCGGCCTGCGCCCAATCCTTTTGGTCGATCGCCACCCGGGCCAGGAGCGTTTCCATGATCGGATCTCCTTTGCCCCTCCGGGCCCCGCGCACGACCGCATCGGCAAGTGGCTCTCCGCGGGCTCGACCCTCGGCACGGGCCCGCGCCAGGTCGGCCGCTGCACGGAGCGGGCGATCTTCCTCGATGAGCCGATCGAAGTCAGCGCGGGCGTCGTCGGAGCGCGCAAGCTGCGTCAGCAACAGGCCGCGGAGAAGCAGAAACACCCCGGCCGGTCGCCCCTCGGCGATCTCGGCGTCGAGCTCGGGGAGTGCATCCTCGAGCTCCTCAGTCCCGCGCATCCCCAACGGATCACCGGCAAAGAACGCCGTGCGGACGAGCGTGTTACCGATCCGCCCCAGCGCTGCGACATCGGCATCGGTTTGCAGCTGGCGGCTGCGGAGCCGGAGTCGCTCGGCGTCGAGGATCGCGAGCTGGAGGGTGAGCCGCTGGTATTCGGCATCGAGTTGCTGGCCGACGATCCGCTGCCGCGGCGAGAAGGCCCGTTCGTTCTCACCACGCAGGCTTGGGTCAGCACCTGGAATCGGGCTCTCCGTGCCGACGATCTCCACCTCCACCTCCGGCTCAATCGAAGCGATCGCCAGGCGATTGGCGGCAAGCAGTTGCCGCAGCTGTTCGGATTGCTCCTGCGGCAATCGCTCCTCCGCTTTCCACCGCTCTGCCCGGGCGAGGATCCGGCGCTCCTCCGCGGGGAGTCCGGCGAGGTCCGTCCGCAACGCATGGAGGCGCTCGCGCATCGCCGCGCCACGACGCAGCGCGTCGCACTCGGCGGGAGGAAGTTGATTCGCCTTCCGCTGCTCGGCAACCTCTGCGGGGGAGCGTATGGGGAGTTCGTCCACCGCGCGTTCGAGACTCGACAGCGGCCGTGGGGGGCCGGCCGTGTCGAGGAGCTCGCGGAGATGACTGGCATGAACGGCAACATGGATCCGATCGGGCCAGTCAGCACTGGGCACGAGGATGCCCAGCAGGGCCCCGTCGTCAGCGAACAGTCCGCCGCCGAGGCTCGCCTTGTTGAGGTAGGCGTGGTGGACGATCCGGCATTGATCGGGGTCGATCGGGGTGGGAAGCGGGACTCTCAGCGACAGCCCGAATCGCTCCGCCGATTCGATGCGGTCGATCTGATCCGATGCGGCAATCAGGGGGGCCGAGGCCGGGCCGCCGATGGCATGGACCGGCTCGCCGACGGCGATGGGCCGGTCGACCGGCGTCGCCACGGCAGCCCGCCGATCGGCCCCCTTGGTGGCCAGCAGGACGAGCTCGCGCCCCCGGTTCGCGGCAGCCACCCCGACGACCTCGCGGGTCTTCCCGTCGTGTCCCCTGACCCGCAGCCGCGCGGCACCGGCGACGACTGAAAAGGTGGTGGCAACATGCCCCGCCTCGGAAACGATCACGCCGCTCCCGGTCCGCCGCGCAGGTCCGGCGGACGATTCGACCGTGACGACGCTCGCCGCCCAGGCGCGCAGCTCGGCCGGATCGGCCCCGGCCGCCGGCTGGGAGAGGAGGGCGCAGACACCGAGCAGAAGATGGGGGCAGGGATGGATGGTGCGCATTGCCGATCCCTCAAACTGTTTCCACCGGCTGCTCCGCAGCCGGTTCGGTCAGGGATGACTTTTTCCACGGACAGCCAAGGCCCGCTCTTCACCCCCTGCCCCTCGCATGAGTATAAATGAGCAGGGGGCGGAGCATCGCGGATCGCTTCCGGCAGATAAGCCGGCTTGCGGGCCTGTGGAGTCATTGGCTCCCGCGATGCACGGCGACGGACGCACGATTCCTGAATGACAGGGGGAATGCCATGCGAAGTCCGATGCGTTGGATGACGATCTCCGCAGTGCTGGCCGGGGGCGTTTTGACCGGCCCTTCCCCGCGGCCGCTGGCCGCCGCCGAGGATCTCCCGTTGGCCGGGATCGGCGTGGCAGCCGAGGAAGGCGATCGGGCCGGGGAGGCGGGGGCCAAAGATGACCAGCCCGATCTCCGCCTGACCCCGCAGCCCCGTCTGCGGACGACGACGCTCCGCGTCAGCCCCGACGAGCATCTCTCCCGCGGGGCTGCCGGTCTCGTTTACCGCGGCAAGCGACGCAGTCCCTACGAGGCGGTGATCGCGGAAGCCAGGAACGACCCCCGGCTGAAGGAATACCGGGAGCGTCGCCAGGGCTCCGAGCTGACGGTCTCTGGCCAGTGGGCGCTGGCCGATTGGTGTCGCCGGCAGCGGCTGACCGATCAAGAACAGGCCCATCTGACGGCGGTCATCGCCCTCGACCCCACCCATGGCCCGGCCCACGAGCGGCTCGGGCATGTGCCGATCGCCGGCGCGTGGGTCGACGCCGGCGGCGTCGCGAGTCAACGAGACGAAGCCCGGCTGTCGGCCGCCGCGCTGCGGAAGCATGCCGTGACGCTCGTGTCGTTGGGGAAGCGGATCGAGGCGGGGGACATCACTTCCGAGATGGCCGTGGAGAGAGTTCGAGATCTCCGTCGCCAGGCTGGCATCCGGGCTCTCGAGTTGACGCTCTCAACGGCCAACGAACCGGCCGCGATGAGCGTCGTGCGAAGCTTGGCCGACGACCTCTCTGACGAAGCCTCGGCGAGTCTCGTGAATCATGCGCTGTTGAGTCGCTGGCTGGGCGTGCGGCGGTTGGCCGCCGAAACGCTCGCGGAGCGCGATCGAGGTTCGTACGTCCCCCTCGTCATCGACGCATTCGGCGCGCCGTGGGTCAGTCAGATCGAGTGGCAGCGGGGCGCGGACGGAACCATCTTCTGTCGCCAGATCGGCTTTCGTGACGGGGCTGACCAACGCGATGTGACGATCCTCGACCACCTGGTCGTGACGGACTGGGCAAACGGTCGTGCGTGGGCGGAGGGGACTCGGCAGGTGGCCGAGGGAGCGCTCAACCAGGAGGCCCAAAGGGAGCGCGAGAACGAGCGGACTGCGATGTCCAACCAAGCGATCGCATCGCTTCTTCGGTCGACCACGGGCGAGTCGATGAGCGACGACCCAGACCAGTGGCGGCGGTGGTGGAGCGACGAGACGGGGACGTATCAAGTCGGAGAGAAACCGCTGCGCATCTCCTACCGGTCGTCAACGTCGACCGCGGTGGGGGTGGCAGTGCCGCCGCCCCCGCCCCCTGTCAGGCGGGAGTGCCTGGCGGCGGGCACGGTGGTCTGGACCGAAACCGGCCCGGTGGCGGTCGATCGGCTGCAGCCGGGGGATGTCGTTCTGACGCAGAATCCGCGCACCGGCCGACTCGGGCTGAAGCCGGTTTTGCTCGCGACGATGCGCCCGCCGGAGAAGTTACTCGCCATCGCGCTCGACGGCGAAACGATCCGTGCCACGCCCGGGCATCCGTTCTGGGTGGTCGGCAAGGGGTGGACGCTCGCCCGTCACCTCGAGCCGGGGAATCGGTTGCAAGGTCTCGACGCTGGCGGGCTCGTGGAGCGGATCGACGAGGAGGCAAAACCGGTGCGGTCGTTCAACCTCGTCGTCGCCGACGACCACACCTATTTCTGTGGCAAAGCCCGGGTCATGAACCGTGACAACACCGATGGGAAGACCGACTGACCGGCTGACGGTGGGTTGAAAATAGGCTTTTCCCCGGGGCGGAGCGCCTTGTGACGGCGGCGGTACCGGCGTCCGATCGCCGCGGGCGCCGATCGAGTGACATTCAGGCGATCACGCCCTGCACGACGTTGCCATGGACGTCGGTGAGCCGGAAGTCGCGCCCCTGATGGCGGGCCGTCAGCCGGAGGTGGTCGAGGCCGAGGAGGTGGAGGAGGGTGGCATTCAGATCGTGGATGTGAACGGGATCGGCGACAACGTTGAAGCCGAAGTCGTCGGTCGCGCCGTGGACATGCCCCGCCTTGAAGCCGCCGCCGGCCACCCACATCGAAAACGCCCGGTTGTGGTGGTCGCGGCCGTCGCTCCCCCCTTGGTTCATCGGCGTCCGCCCAAACTCGCCCCCCCACGTCACGAGGGTGTCGTCGAGGAGGCCGCGCTCCTTGAGATCAATGACGAGCGCGGCGCTCGCCTGATCGGTGTCGGCGGCGTTCTTCCGCATCCGGTTGACGAGATCGCCGTGGGTGTCCCAGGCCTCGTGGAACAGCTGCACGAAGCGGACACCGCGCTCGAGGAGCCGGCGGGCGAGGAGACAGTTGCGGGCATAGCCGGGCTGGGCCGGATCGGTGATCCCGTAGCGGTTGAGGACGGCCTGCGGTTCGCCGGAGAGATTCATCAGCTCCGGCGCGCTCGATTGGAGCCGGTACGACATCTCGTAGCTCTGGATCCGGGAGGCGATCTCCGGATCACCGACCGCGTCGAGGGCGAGCGAGTTGAGCCGGTTGAGCGTGTCGAGCGAGAGACGCTGCGCTTCCCGGTCGATCCCCTTGGGGTTGGCGAGATAGAGGACCGGATCGCCGGTGCCGCGGAGGGGGGTGCCGCCGTACAGGGTGGGGAGGAAGCCGGCGCCGTAGTTGCTCGCCCCGCCGCTGGTGCCGGTGGCGCTGGTCAGCACGACATAGCCGGGGAGATCCTCCGCCTCGCTCCCCAGGCCGTAGAGCGTCCAGGCCCCGAAGCTCGGCCGGCCAAACTGCTGCGAGCCGGTGTTCATGAGAATCTGCGCCGGCGCGTGATTGACGGCATCAGTCTGCATCGAACGGATGACACAGATGTCGTCGGCAATTCCCCCGATGTGCGGCAGCAGTTCGCTCGTGTCGAGCCCGCTTCGACCTGATTTCCTGAAGGCGAACTTCGGCCCGAGGAGTGTCGAGTTGGGATTGATGAAAGCGGCCCGATAGCCGGCGAGAAGCTCCGCCGGGGGAAGCGATCCGCTCCGCTTGGCAAGCTCGGGCTTGTAGTCGTACAGCTCGAGATGGCTCGGCGCTCCCGCCTGAAACATCGAGATCACCCGTTTTGCTTTTGGGGCGTAGTGGGGAGCCCGGGGGGCGAGCGGATTCGGGGCCGACGACGCGTGCCCTTCCTTTTCGAGGAGCGTGGCGGCCGCCATGCCGGCCAGCGACACGCCGCAGTCGCGGAAGAACCAGCGCCGCCGCAGGAGGTTGGCCTGGGCGTCGCGGAGAAGCTCGGCGGGGAGGGAACGGTTCATGCAAATACCTCGGGCTTGGCGTCGCCGTAGGGGGCTCAAACGTCAGTGCTTGTTCACGGTCTCGTCGAGATTCAGAAGGACGCGGGCCACGAGCGTCCAGGCGGCGGCATCCTGCGGCGTCGCGCCGGGAGGAAGGGCCGGCAGCGTGCCGAGCGATCCCGTGGCGACCTCACGGGCGTCGAGCCAACCGTCGGCGATCCGCCGCCGCGACCTGTCGAGAAAGGCGAGGAGCGTGGCGGTCTCCTCGCCGCTGGGGAGTCTGCCGGTGCAGGCTTGAAAAGCATGCCGGATCCGCGCCTCGTCGTCGGCGCCTCCGTCGCGGAGCGTTTTCAGCGCCAGGGCTCGGGCGGCTTCGACAAACACCGGTTCGTTGAGGCCGGCCAGCGCCGCAAGTGGCGTGTTCGACCGAAGGCGACGAGCGCAGGCGATGTCGCCGTTGGGGGCGTCGAAGGCGGAGAGGAGCGGATCGGGCATCGACCGCTTGCGGTGGAGATAGACGCTCCGCCGGTAGCGCTCGGGCCCTTCCGTTGCCTTCCAACTGACGCCACCGTAGTTGTAGTCGAGGACATTCTGCGGCACCGGCGCCATCACCCCCGGGCCGCCAAGCCGCTGCGTGACAAGCCCCGAGACGGCCAGCGCCAGATCGCGGACGACCTCCGCATCGGCGCGGAACCGCGGGCCGCGCGACAGGAACCGGTTCGTCGGATCGATGGCGAGGGTCTGCGGCTTGGCCCGCGACGACTGCTTGTAGGTGTCGCTCGTCACGATGGTCCGGATCAGCCACTTCTGGCTCCAGCCCTGCGTGGAAAAATCGACCGCGAGCCAGTCGAGGAGATCACGCTGGAGCGGCACGGGGCTGCGCAGGCCGAAATCATCGGGCACCTCCCCGAGCCCCTGCCCAAAGATCGCCTGCCAGACCCGATTCACCGCGACCCGCGCGGCCAGCGGCGAATCGGGCGACACCAGCCACATGGCAAACCCGAGTCGGTTGGCAGGCGCCCCCGCGGGAAGTGGATGGAGCGCGGCGGGCACGTGCGGGGGAACGGCCTCCATCGGCTGCATCCAGTTGCCCCGGTCGAGTCGCCTCGTGGCCCGAGCATGCGCCTGATCGCGCTCGGCCAGATGGAGAACGGTCGTCGGGGCCTGCGGCCAGTCTCCCCACATCGCGGCGATCGAATCATCGTGTGATTTCAGCTCCGGCACGGCTTTGCGCCACGCCGTGAAGATGGCGGCCCGGTCGGCATTGGTCCGGGCCTCGGCGGGGACGGCAAGCGCGAGGATGCAGCCGTGGTCGATCGGCGGTGCGGTCGGGGCGGGTGCGGTCGTCAGGGAGAGTCGGGTGGCGCCGATCAGGCTCGGCGTGCCTGGCCAGTGGAGGGCGATCTTGAGCTTCGTCCCCGCGGGGAGATCGAGCGGCTTCTCAAAGCGGAGGACGGCGGCCGAGGGCTGATGGCGGCGGCCAGGGCCGCGGTCGGCCTTCCACCAGGTGCCGTGATTGCCATCGACGAGGTTGGCCACCGGGCCGATCGAGCGCTTCTCATTCGGCTTGTCGGCCGGCGGGGGAGGGGCCGATTCGGGCTCGGAGAAGTCGGCCGAGGGGTCGACGAGCGTCACCTTCTCCCAGGCCTCGCTGCCAGGGCGTTGCACGAAGGCCTCGACCTCGCCGAGCGCCCAGGGCCCGTGCCGGCCGGGGCCGAATTGAAACAGATCACCGTGGAGGAGCGCTTCGAGCCGGAGGGCGGTGACGCCGGTCATCTTCGGCTCGGTGACAACGAAGATCTCCGGGCCATGCATGCCGAGGGTGAGGATCACTCGCTCCTCTTCCTGGGTCGGGTGATTGAGCCCGCCGACACTCCCCAATTCGATCGCCTCAAGGGCCGTCCAGGGTATGAGCGCTGCGGTCACTCCCTCGGCCCAGGCGTTCATCTCGGCTTCCCAGGTCGGCCGGCTCGCCTTAAGGGCAGCTTCGGCCTCGGCCACCCGCGCCCGGATCGAGCCGATCAGCTCGATCTGAGCGGGCGTGTGGACCGAGGAACGGGCCTCGTGGGTGTTGTTGAGGAAGGCGAACAGGCCGTAATACTCCTCGTGCGTGAGCGGATCGAACTTGTGGGTGTGGCACTGGGCGCACTGGGCCGAGATCCCCAGCACCGCCTTGCCGAGGCAGTCGATCCGATCGAACATCTCGACCATCCGGAACTCCTCCGGAATGATCGCCCCTTCCTCGTTGAGCATGCTGTTGCGCAAATAACCGGTGGCCACGATCTGGTCCTGCCTGGCATTCGGGAGCAAGTCGCCGGCCACCTGCTCGATCACGAAGCGATCGTAGGGGAGATCGCGGTTGAGTGCCCCGATCACCCAATCCCGCCACACCCACTGCTCGCGCGGCGAATCCTTCTCGTAGCCGTTGGTGTCGGAATAGCGCGCCAGATCGAGCCAGTGGCGGGCCCACTTCTCGCCGTAGCGGTCGCTGGCGAGGAGTTTTTCCACCGTGGCGTCGTGGCCGTCGCGGAGATAGGCCGCCACGTCCTCGGCCGACGGGGGGAGCCCGATGAGGTCGAGCCACAGCCGTCGGCAGAGGATCGACGCCTCGGCCGGGGGAGACGGCTCGAGGCCGACCGCCGGAAGCTTGGCGCGGACGAAGGCATCGATCGGGTGGGCAGCCGGCGGCGACACCTCCGGGACGGGCGGCCGCTTCGGGCTCACAAAGGCCCAGTGGGGGGCGTACGGGGCGCCGGCATCGATCCACCGCTCCAGCAGCGCCTTGTGGGCATCAGTGAGGGGCTTCTGGGTCTCCGGCGGGGGCATGACTGTGGTGGCATCGGTCGAGCGGATCCGGTGGACGACGAGGCTCTCGGCCCCCTTCCCCGGCACGATCGCTGTCGGCCCGGAATCGCCCCCGGCAAGGGCCCCGTCGCGCGTGTCGAGGCGGAGGCCGGCCTGCCGCGACGCGCCGTCAGCGCCATGGCAAGTCGAACAGTGCTCGGCGAGGATCGGCTGGATCTCCCGCTCGAAGTCGGGGGCCGGTTCCTCTGCAGGGAGCGTGCCGGCAGCGAGGCAAAAGAGAATCAGGCTTTTCAAAGCGATACGGAAGCGATCGATGGCCACTGAAAAAAACTCCGGAGCGGGGCGACGGCAGATGTCTCCCGAGAGGATCACCCCATCTTAGTTCGCTCCCCGTGGCAGAGCCCGCGGCCGACGTCGCCAACGGCTCAGTAAAATCGCTGCAACCACCTGCCATAAAAGGGCTTATGGTGGTCGAATCAGACTGGAATCGATCCCGTTCCGCGAGCATCTCGGCCGCGTGGGAACGCGACCATTCCCTCTGCCGGGCCTCGGTGGGCGATGAGCCCGTCCGCCGTTTCTGCGAGGCCCGGATGCCGAAGTCTTCCCCCTCCGAAAGGTTGCTCCAGGGGCCCGTTGGCTCATTTCCACTCGCCACAGGGGCGGCAAGCGATCATCGGAACTTCTCGGGGAGTCTGATGCGGGGATTGGCCCGCAGTGTCTCCGCCGCCTTCGGCGAAAGCGCCTCCAGGCGATCAAGAAGCAGCGTGCCGGTGCGCTTCGCAAACGCTCCGGCCGCCTCGTCCGAGAGCGTCGTCAGGCCACTCAAGTTCATCGCGCCGTCGTGGGTTGCCAGCAATTCAGCGGATTCCGGAGAGAGCGTCGTCAGGCCGTTGAGGATCAGCGTGCCTTGATGCTTCGCAAGCGCACCCGCGACTTCCGATGAGAGCATCGTCAGTCCATCGAGGCTCAACGGGTGCTTGTGCCTCGAAAGCGCCTCCGCCCCCTCGACCGAGAGATTTGTCACGCCATCCAGGATGAGAAAGCCCTCGTGGTTCGCAAGCGCCTCGGCCACTTCATCAGGAAGTGTCGAAAGGCCGAGGAGGCCCAGATCACCGGCGGATTGGGCCAATGCCGCAGCTACCTCCGGTGAGAGCGACTTCAGGCCATTGAGGCTCACCATGTCCTGATGTTTGGCGAGCGCCGCTGCAACCTCCAGCGTGATCGGCGTCAGGCCGTCGAAACGCAGCGGGCCCTTATGCCTGGCCAGGGCCTCGGCCACCTCCGGAGAAAGCGTCGTCACGCCGTTGAGGATAAGAAGGTCGTCGTGTTTCTCAAACGCCTCGGCCACTTCCACCGAGAGCGTCGACAGGCCGCCGAGCCGCAGCGTCCCCGCGTGCGTTGCGAGCGCTGCGGCAACCTCTGGCGAGAGCGTCGTCAGGCCGTTGAGGATCAGCGTGCCTTGATGCTTCGCAAGCTCCCCTGCCGCCCCGACGGAGAGAGTCTTCAGATCGTTGAGGATCAGTTTGTCCTCACTCTGCGCTACCAGGGCTTTCGCTCGCGCGACGCTCAACCCCGCAGAATCTTCGGTATTTACCCGGCTGCACGCCGGCAGAGCCACCGCCACGACGATCGCGACCAGAATCCAAAGCATATGAAAGCTCCCAACGAGGGACAGAACGGAGATCGAGGGAAAATTAACCCTTAAACCTTCGATCTCCCAGCGACCGGAACACCGAGCCGGAACGGGGACGAGAGAGGAACCGGCAGGGCTGTGCCATCGTGCCCGACGCCCGCAGAGTCGTTGTCAACGGCATTGTTTTTCGGAGCCGAGCCGGTGTCAGGTCGATCAACGAGGGATTTGAGCAATCGACTGGCAAGTTTTGATGTTTCTGGATCGGGGTTCGATGCCGCGATCGTGCGGAGGCCCTCAATATCCTTGAACGCCTGCAGCCTGAAAAGTGCCAAGCCTCGCAGCTTGAACAAGGCATGCGAACTGGCAAGGGCACGGATCTCGGGGATGAAGTCGGTGTAGCCTGCTTCCTGACAGACGTACATGGCGCCATCTACGAGCGCGGGGTCGACCGATTCTAGAGCATCACGCACGAATGGCTTCGCATCAATAAGGTACCGCTTCACGAGGAGATTGATGGCATACGCTTGGACAAATTCGTCCTCGCTTCCAACATGGACCAAGATCGCCGGCACTGCTTTCGAGGCTGGCTGATCGAGAAGTGCCTCCATACCCCTACATTCTGGACGATTTACGGCGTCGCGTTCTATCGTTGCCAGCGGAAGCCACGCGAAGGCATTGACAAGTCCATGCACCACCATCAGAGGCAACAGTCCTCTAAATCTTAGACGCCAAGCCCCAAAGGCGAGGGCCATCGCGAAACTGCCAATGACACGACCCGGCCGAAGTTCTGGTCCAAGGTGAGCCGCGGCGAAGAGGATCGCTTGGAGGAGAACTGCGATCCGGGAAGAAACGAGTTTCAGGAGGAGCCCGAGAGTGAATCCCCGAAACAGCACTTCCTCGGCGACAGGAATAATGACAAGCACCAGAGACGTTTGGATTGCCACATCGGCCGGCGTAAACATCGCCGGAAGGTCACGGGCACCCGGAAAAAACCAGCCAAAGAAAATGTTTGCGAGCTGCTGAATGATCACGTTCGTCGCGATCAGAAGCGTAGTGAACGGGAAAATAAACAACCAGGGCCTGAGACCGCCGCCGAGCCAGCTACCATCGAAGGACGCCGTCTCCGGTGATTGCCGCATCATCAGATAGGGTAGGCCAACAGCAAGTGCGCAGACAACACCTGATAAGACGCACCGTTGCAGGTGCGATTCCGGAAGCAGCCACGACCCCCAAGCGGCGCACTCAAGAAACAACAGCACGCTGGCGATTGCAACCACGACTCCCCTGCGGAGGAGAAAGTCCTCCGCAGGGGAGCGAGTGTTAGGGGCGGACGTTGTCATGGCAGACGTTCATTTCCCGAACTCATGGGACACATTTAGCCTAGCGTTAATCAGATCCAGGCGAAACAAGGAGGCTCGGCCCCGCCAGATTGCCGTAACGGGCAACGACAGACTTTCTCAGGGTCGTCGGCTAAATCGACTCTATGCGGGTGGTTGATTACTCCTCAAACGCCGGGTTGTTGATCTTTTTCCTGCGTTCTAGTTCTTCGAAATTCTTGAAATATTCACCATTGAGATCTAAGTCTCGTGCGCCGCTCTCGAGAGCCTTATTTTCCTGTCGTCGGTTGATCAATATTCGAGATATTTCAGGAGTCATTTCAAGGGTGTCTGTCGCTTCTCCCACTCCCGTCGGCGTGAGCGCGCCGATTCCGGTGTCGACGTAGGGCTTGACATATCGGTCGTACCAGTCCTTCCACTCTTTGCGATATTCTGGCCATGTCCGCGCGAGTTGACTTTCGACGTCGACCGGCAGACCACCAGGGGGCTGGCTGCCGCCGGAGTATGGAGCACCTGACGGCGTCCCGGACGACGAGTTGCCTGACGATGATCCCCCTCCCGGTAGCGAGTTGACGGAGCCGCCGCCGAGTAGCCCGCTGCCGATGATGCTTTGGCCAGCGGAGCCTTGTTGCGAGATGCCCACTGAGGTGGGAACCAGGCCGCCTGGGGGCGGGGAGAGTCCCGGGGCGATCGGTGCCACGAGCAATCCATTTGGAGCCGAAGGCATCGCCGCCACCGCCGCGGGCGGAGCCGGTGGCAGTTGCCCTGCGGGTGCAGAACCCTGCCAGAGGAGCAACGCACCAGAAGTGCCATCGTTAACCGAGAGATACTGCCGGGGTTCGAGCGATTCCACGGAACACTCGTTGTGCCGGCGCCCTCCCTTGCAGCGAAGCCGGGGTATGGCGATCGCCTTGGCTCGGTCGTGCGGACGTCCACCGCGTGCATCCGAAGCGAAGCGAAGCCCCCTATTGCCCCCCCCCCTGCCCGAACCAACTGTGCAGCGACATAGCTCTCTCCCTGATGATGTGAAACGGTTGAAACAAACGTCTGGGTTTTGAAGTCCGATCCGGTAATCGCAACCCGCCCCCAGCACAAGGGAGGCTATACCCTCTCTCGGAAACCGTCAAGAAACCGGACGAGTTCTGTCTTGAAGTTTCTGTACCTGCCACGCGTTTGAACGGTTTTCGCTTGGACGAGTCTCGTATTCTCCTCCCCGAACTCCGGTCGGCGTCGGCGATCGGTGGGGGCTCACAACGCCGAGCAACTACCGGTCTTCAATCGAGTGACGACCACCACTGAGTCACCCGATCACGGACCACGTCGCTCGACGTGGCGACGTTCAGCCCACAGCCGTCGGCCAGCAGAGCCACAAACCACGGCTGCCCCGCGATGGAGCGCAGCGGCTCCGGCACGCCTGACTCGAACGACGCCGCGTCGGAAGTCAATCGACCCGCCGGGATTTCTCCGGCACGGGGCCCTCGCGAACAGAGCCAGACCTGATCGAATCCGTAGAACGTTTTCCCGGCGGCGACGAGCCGGGGCACAGTCTCCGGGGCGATGACCACCCGCCCGTCGACGGCGTTCCATGCGATCTCGGCATCATCGAGATGTCGCGTCCAGCCCGACAGCCCCGCGACCGGCGAGGTGCTGTCGAGGATGTCGACGACGAGAAAGCAGGCGGCCAAGCATCCAGGGCAGTCTGTGACGAGGTCGCTGATTCGAGCCTCAAACTGGCCGAGCCACAGTCCACCGTCATCATGGAAGGTGTTCAACATCATTCGCCGGGCCTCGAGTGGCCGCGGATCTCCACGACGTCCGTCGATCCTCTTTGTGCGCGTGCGGATCGCCCGCACCGTCGTTGTGACTGTAATCGTAATCGACTTCTGCCGTGCGGTCGGCGCCCGCGGCCCCTCCCTGAACCTCTCCGATGCCAGCGCCGATCGTCATCCCAAGGCGCTCTGTCTCCCCCCGTCAGCCGTGCGGCAAGGGTACACTTCCCCTGCCCTGCCCCGGCGGGCGTTCGGCCCCTTTCCGATCCAGTGAGGCCCCAATGCGTTCCTCCGCACGCCAATCCCATGCCCTCCCACGCCGCACGTTCCTCGGAGCCTCTGGGTTCGCGGTGGTCGCGGCTCACGCCGCCGCGACCCGCGCGCTCGCTGCAGCGGCCGATGCGCCCCTCCTGGCCTACGTCGGCACCTTCTCCTCACCGCTCAAAGACACGCTCCCCACGCAGGTCGATCTGCCGCCGGGGAACGGGCGCGGGATCCACCTCTTCCGCGTCGATCGCACGAGTGGTGCCTGGACCGAGGCCGGCGTCCATGAGCTGGGGACGAGCCCGAGCTGCCTCGTCATCAATGCCACCGGCACGCGCCTCTACTCGGCCAACGAGACCGACCGGGTCGGCCCCGGCAAGCATGGGACCGTGACCGCCTTCGCCATTGATCGCACCAGCGGCGCGCTCAAGCCGCTCAATTCGGTGTCGTCAGGGGGCGCCGGGCCGACGTACGTGAGTCTCCACCCGGACGGCCAGCACCTCTTCGTCGCCAACTATTTCGGTGGTTCGGTGGCGGTGCTCCCGATCCGCGCCGACGGGAGCCTGGGCGCGGCCAGCGACGTCAAGGAGGATGCTGGCGAGATCGGCCCGACCAAAGCTCAAAACGCCCCCCCGGGGAGCTTCGCCTTCAGCGGTCATGACCGCACCCATGCCCACCAGATCCTCCCTTCCCCCGACGGCAGCCACGTGCTCCATGTCGATCTGGGGCTCGATCGGATCTTCGTGTGGAACTTCGATGCCGTGCAGGGAAAGCTCGTCGCCAACGTCCCCCACGCCGTGGCTTTTCCTGCCGGCGATGGCCCGCGGCATTTCCACTTCTCGCCCGACACTCGCCACCTCTATTCGATCCAGGAGGAGGGCTCGACGGTGGTGACGCTCGACTGGGACGCCGCCACCGGCACGCTCACGCCCCGGCAGACGCTCTCCACACTTCCCCCCGGCTTCCAGGGGAGCAACTTCTGCTCGGAGATCCTCACGAGCCCCGACGGCCGGCACGTCTATTGCGGCAACAGGCTCCACGACAGCATCGGCATTTTCAACGTGAAGTCTGACGGCTTGCTCGAGTATGTCGGCGAGGAGTGGACGCGCGGCAATTATCCGCGGAGCTTCACGTTTTCCCCCGACGGGCGCTTCCTCGCCTGTTGTAACCAGCGCGACGACAACGTGGCGATCTTCGCCGTCGACAAGGCCTCGGGGGCGCTCGAGTTCACCGGCCACTACGCCGCCGTCGGCAATCCCTCTCACATCGTCTTTCTCGACCTCGCGGCGGAGTGATGCTTTCCCGGCAGAGGTGCCGGGGGATTGTCAGGAGACCCGTGTGGCCCAATTGAGCCGGCCCCACGAGGACGAGAGCTCCGCGACGGTGATCGTCACCAGGCCGTCGTTCGGATTGGCGTCGCGATAGCTGACTGGGAAGTTGCCCGTGTCGACACCCCACGGATTGCGGAGCACGACCGACGCGAGGTCTCCGGCGCCGTTGAAGTTGAGGGCCCAGACGGTGTAGGCGTGGCCGACGACGAACTTCTGCCCGAGGCTGCCGGTGGAGGAGTCGCTCAGCGTAACGGTGAGGTACTGCGGCGCGGCGGCGCGAAACCGTCGGACGATGTCCGACCCGAGCGCGGCGGCGCTGGCGTAGCTCGTGCGGATGACCGGAACGCCGGTCGAAGCGCTTCCGAAGAAGGCGAACACCTCGTCTGCCCCCGTACTCGCCAGATCGGCGTAGTTGGGGGAGCCGGGGGTACGCTGATCGGCGAGGGCGATCGCCTTCTCGGCGATGCTCACCCAGATCGAGTTCTCGGCGCCGAGATTGGCGTAGTTGGGAGCTGTCGAGCCCGCAGCGAGGGGCAGCACGGCGTCGACGCGGTAGAAGTTCGCGCCGAGGTGGACTCCGTAGGTGCCGTCGCCGAAGTCGACGATCGACCGGCGGACGGCCCAGCCGTTGTCGGCAGCCGTATCGCGCGTCAGGGCGGCGAGCCCAGCCACGACCTTGCAGTCACTCACCAACCCCTGGTTGATGTCGGTGCCACGGGGTCCAAACGACGAGAAGAGGGGGGAGCCGGCGAAGGAGGCGGTGGCGAGCCCCGCGGTGAAGGCCGGCCCGGCGATCGCGTCGCCGTCGAGCGTTCGGTCGGCACCGGGATTGGCGAACGACCAGACGCCGTTGTCGGCGTCGACGGCGGAGAGATCCGTGACGATGTCGGAGGAGATCTCCCCGCGATCGCGCCAGAACGCATCCTTGCCGGCGCCCCCGGTGAGCCTGTCGAGTGAGAGGTCGTCGATGGCAACGAGCCAGTCATCCCCCTCTCCGCCGTCGAGGTTGTCGAGGTGATCGCCGCCGTTGAGGAGATCGCGCCCCGGGCCGCCGCGGAGCGTGTCGTAGCCGGAGCCGCCGAAGATTCGATCCTCACCGGCTTCGCCATCGAGGGTGTCGTCGCCACGTCCCCCGCGGATCGCGTCAGCGAAGGCCCCTCCGAGGATCGTGTCGTCGCCATCCTGGCCGTCGAGGGTGTCGAGGCCGTCCCCGCCCCAGATCCGGTCGTTGCCGGAGCCGCCGGCAATCGAGTCGTTGCCGTCGCCGCCGAGGATCGTGTCGGCGTCGTCGCCACCGTCGAGGGTGTCGCGTCCGGCGAAGCCGCGGATCGTGTCGAGGCCGGTGCCGCCGGATATCGTGTCATCGCCGTCATCTCCGGCGAGCGTGTCGTTGCCGGCGTCGCCCCAGATCGTGTCGGCATCGGCGCCGCCGCTGATCAGGTCGGCGTCCACCCCGCCGCGGATCGTGTCGAGTCCGGCATTGCCACTGATCCCGTCGATGCCGGCGCCGCCGTCGAGGGTGTCGTTGCCATCGCCGCCGAGGATCCCGTCGTTGCCGTCGTCTCCCCACACCCGGTCGTTGCCGGCCCCGGCGGAGATCGTGTCGTTGCCCGCCCCGCCGTAGATCTCGTCGTTGCCCCCGCCGGCATCGATGACATCGTTGCCGCCGTTCCCTTCGATCGTGTCGTCGCCGCCGCCGGCGGTGATTCGGTCGTTGCCGTCCTGCCCGTAAAAGGTGGATGGGCCGACGGCGCGGAGAATGTCGGCGCCGTTGCCGCCATCGATGGTGTTCCGTCCGCGGCCGCCGACGAGGGTGTCGATCCCGTCGTTACCGAGAAGCGCCATCGGCTTGGCGAGGGCCGAGCCGTCGAAGCGGTCATTGCGGATGCCCCCCGTGAACGTGATCCGCGACACGGCCGCGAGCGGCCAGGTTCCCAGGGAGCGGCCCCCCTCAACCACGGACAATCGTTGGAAGGCCGCCACGCCCGAGCCGACGGTGACGACGCGGAGCGTCACGGCGGAGTCGGAGTCGTTGCAGCGAATCGAGAGCGTGCCGTCGAGGGGATCGAGGCCGACCGCCGATGCGGTCAGCGGCAACCGCAGCTCAAGCGATTCCAAGGCGAGGGGCCCGGGGCGTGTGCGACGCGACTGGCGGCGACGGGCCATGGCGAGTCTCCTTCTGAAAGGGAGCAGTGAAGACGCCCGAGCGCCGTCGACCCCCCTTTCAGCATAGGTATTGCCGGAACCCGATCCACCAAAAATCCGGAGGATGGCAACTTTTTTCGAGTCGATTTTCTCCACCGAAAGGTGCGTCAAACCGGGAGATCTTGGGCACGCTGCGGTGCGCTCTACAAAAAACCGCTTTCAGCTCCGTTAGGCGTCTCAAGCTTCGTCGGCTTCGTCGGCTTCGTCCGTGTCAGGATCGAGATCGGTGGGGTTGTCCCACTCTTCGTCGAAGGCGTCCTTGATCCGGGCGAGCACCCGGTCGCGATCCTCCCCCTCACGGCCATAGGCATCGGCAACGTGGTTGGCGAGATCGACGAGGAGGATCCCCCAGGCATTGGGGTCGTCGAAGGCGGTCCGCAGGCTGACCTGGGTGGCCATGTCGGGGGTGACCCAGAAGCGGACGAGCTCGACCGCCCCCGGATCCTCTTGGGACATCGGCGGGGCGTCGAGGTGGTTCTGGGAATCGGCGTCGTCGGTCACGGGTGGCTCCTTTGGATGGGGGCCAGATCATAGCAGGTCCGCTGCCTCTCCGATCGGCCGGGGCCACACGGGCCCCGATCATGACTCAGGGAGGATGGCGCCGAAGGCGATCCGGTGGCCATCGGGATCCTCAACGACGATCTCGAGAATGCCAAAGCGTGCCACGGTCGGTGGCTGCACGATCTTTGCCCCCCGGGCGACGAGGTCGGCGTGGAGCTCGTCGATCCGGTTCACGTAAAGATAGAGATCACGCTCGTGGGAGGGCCGGTCAGCCAGTGGCGGCGCGGCTCCGCGCCGAACCTGGAAATGGACCCACACCCCTCCCCGCTTCACGATTCCATACACCCCCTCCGGCTCGGTCGGCATCGGCGCGAAGATGCCGTCGTCGGGATCAAGGGAGAAGCCGAGGACGTCGCGCCAGTATTCGGCGCTGCGGCGAACGTTCGCCACGCCGAAGATCGGCGCAGCACGCCACGACTCGGTGAATGGTAGGGTCACTCGCTGTTGCTCCTGATGGATTGGTCCGTGATCGGTCAGGCGAGGATGTCGGTCACGATCCGGGCGTCCTGGCCGTCGGTCAGGGAGGCGGCGAGCCCCTCACGCTTGTAGACGAGCTGCTTGTGGTCGAAGCCGAAGCGGTCGAGGAGCGTGGCGTGCCAGTCGTAATGATGGACGACATCCTTCACCGCCTTGTGGCTCCACTCGTCGGTCTCGCCGTAGGTGCAGCCCCCCTTGAAGCCCCCACCGGCCACCCACTGCGCGAAGCCAT
>CALQRA010000030.1 GCA_943332855.1 Candidatus Kuenenia stuttgartensis | reverse complement strand
GTGATGATGCCGATCCGGAAGCAGCCCTCCGTCGTGGAGCGAGTGAATGCCCCTGCCGCCAATCGGACCGAGGTCAACGACTCCGCGGTGGGGCATCTCCGTCCTTGCGCTGTTCGCAGCGATGGTGGTCGGAGTGGCAGCATCCCAGGGGCGCTTGCCTAGCGGTCGGCCCGCCCTCCAGCCGCCTTCCGACACGCGGAGCATCGACCTCGGCGAACTCGAATCCGATGCCGAGCCACGGCACACCTTCACGCTGACCAACACGACCGATTCCGCCTTGGAGATCGTCGGGGTCCACACGTCCTGCGGCTGCGAGCAGGCGGCGGTCCGGGTCGGAGAGCGGATCGGGCCGGGGGAATCGCTCTCCATCCCCTACTCCCTCTCCAACCGCGGGGCAGGACTCCGCCGGGGAACACTGACGATCGACACCTCGTCGAACGATCCCGATCTGAAGCAGATCGTGTATTCCCTTTCCGCCTCGATTCCTCGGCAGATTTGGACCGAGCCCGACATGATCGAGTTTCGCACGGCGCATGGCAGCGTGCCTCCAGAACCGATCAGCCTCGTGGTCTACACAGCGGATCCCGCCGTGTTTTCCAACGGCTGCCAGGTCTCGACGAGCCGGCACCTGGCCAGCGCGGAGCCGATCGCCGCCGGGGAATTGGAGAACGAGCCGGCTAGGCTTACGTTTCTCGTCACCTTGCGCGACAATCCCCCTCCGGGGATGACGATGGACTATCTCACGCTCGAGTTCGAGGGCCGGCCCGAGGCGATGCTCCATGTCCCGATCATCGCGGCGGTTGATACGGCGGTCAGCGTGCTCAAAGCCTCCCCAGCCCAAGCAACTCCGAGACCGGCACCCGCCGCGGCCATGACGGCGCCCGAGGAGATGGAATAACCGATGCGTAACCTCTGCCAACTGGTCCTCCTCGGCTTGGTGCTGCTGATTCCTTCGCAAACAGCGGCCTGGGCGGCGCCGGAGATGACGGCCGACGAGATCTTCGCCAAGTCGCAGGCGGTCATGGCGGCGCCGATCCAGTATCGGATCGTGATGAGTGAGGTTGAATCGATCGTCTCGATGAAGGATCTCGGCGGCGAGATCGGCGTGGCCTCGCGGGTCGAGATGGTCAATCCCGTGATCGAGCAGACGACGATCACGACCGCCAAATACGCCTATGAATGGCAGCCGAACACGGGCCTGGCGATCGACAAAACGCTCCTCGGGGAAGTGATGCTCGCCCAGGCGGCGGCCATCAGGCAATCGGTGCCGTCGGGCGCCACCATGAAATTGCTCGAGCCAGAAACCATCGACGGCGCCGAGCACTACGTGATCGAGACGACCGTTCCGCAGGGGCTCGCCGACGCCATCGCCAAAGCGCTGTCGATCACCACGCCCTTCTCCGGCGCGACCAAGTCGTGGATCAACGCCGAAACCTTCCACCTGCGGCGGTTGATCACCGCGGCCGGCGAGATGGAGTATCTCGACATCAAGCAGGGGATCGACCTGCCAAACGACCTCTTCCTCCCTCCAGAGGGGATGACCTTCCAGAAGCCGAAAACAGTCGATGAGTACATCGAACTCATCACCAGCACGTCGCGCGCAAAGCCGAAGCCAAGGATCAAGATCGAGACGCAAAAGCTCGATCCCCCGATTTGGGACCCAGAAGCCAAGACTTGGAAATTATCGGCTCCGCCGGGCTGGACGCAGAAGGACTGGGACGCCTACGTCGTCGATATGCCGAGCGAGCCCTCAGCGATCGAAAAGCCGGCTCAGCAGACTTCAGAGTCTGCAAAGACGTCGCGTTCCTGGCTGCTCTACGCCAATCTCGCGATTCTCGCTGCGCTCTTGGCCTATGCCTTTATCCGCCGTCGACGCGCAGGCAGCAAGGGCGGCGACGCCCCGTGAAATCATTCAAAGAACACCTTGGTTCTTTTATTAGCGGCGAGTTAGAACTCGTCGAGTCGTTTAATGAATTGAAAGGAGTGGCGATGACACCGAAGAGGCACCGCAGTTCGTGGCTTCACAGCGGTCTCCATGACTGCCTTGCCGTTTTTTTCGTGATGTTTTTTTCCATCGGCGAACCGGCGATCCTTCAAGCCGGACCATGCGAAGACTGCGAGAAAACAAAGGTGGACGATATGGCTGCTTGTCAGACAGACTTCCAACGTGATGAGAAAAAATGCGTTACCGATGCCGAGACCGCCCAAACTATCTGCATAAACATTGAACAGGGGAAAATTGCTCAGGCCGAGGTTGATCGAAAGTCCGCCCTGAAAACCGCCTTGGCCGCCTATTATGTCGTCGTCGGTTTTTGCTTGTTAATGCCGCCGCCTGCGAACGCCGGCTGCCTTTATGCAGCAAGCGGCGGCTACGTGGTCGCGCTCGGCAAATCCGAGCGCGACTATAACTCCAGCGTCGCCAAGGCAGAAATTGAAAAAGCTACCTGCGACCAGAACTGGCAGGAAGCTTTAAAAGGCTGCAGAAAAAACCGTGACAATAGTCTCAAGTTCTGCGAGCAAAAAGCCAACGAAAAGTACGATCGCTGCAAGAAAAACTGCAACGGCCCTCCTCAGATCTGACCTCCCGCTGCGAGCTTGGCCTATGATCTCGGGAAACGCTCGCTCGGCTGCCCGGACCCTCTCATTGGCGAATGAGACAAGAGCGGTAGTCACCGGCGTCCGGTTATCGCCGACGGCAAAAGAAGGTGCGGGCATGGGCATTTGGTCGGATCGTGTCTGAAATGCCCAGCCCGTGGATCGGGCCCTTATGTTGGACGCCCGATGGCCTATTCGTCGGCGGGGTCGGTATTCCTCGGCGGCATTGCCATTTCTCAAGCGTTCGGCGCCCCCCTCTATCGCTCCTGTGGCGGGGTAGGCTTGTGCCCGCGTTGCCGTATGCGGCTGCCCCGCGAGGCGCCGCCATGCCACAATGCGAAGGCCATGGCCGCGCCGCTGGCCCTCCCGAAGGAGAACGAGGAACCGATGCCCCGCACCTTCCCGGCGATGCTCCGTGGCTTGCTTGGCTTGACGCTGCTCATCGCTTCGGCGGCGACGGCTTGGGCCGCGCCGGAGATGACGGCCGACGAGATCTTCGCCAAGTCGCAGGCGGTCATGGCGGCGCCGATCCAGTATCGGATGGTGATGGGTGAGGTTGAATCGATCGTCTCGATGAAGGATCTCGCCGGCGAGATCGGCGTGGCCTCGCGGGTCGAGATGGTCAATCCCGTGATCGAGCAGACGACGATCACGACCGCCAAATACGCCTATGAATGGCCGCCGAACACGGGCCGAAGCCAAGACCTGGAAGCCATCGGCTCCGCCGGGCTGCGACCAGAAGGAGTGGGAGGCCTACGTCGACTCCATGCCGAGCCAACCTTCGGCGATCGAACAATCGGCCAACCAGCCCACTGAACCTGCAAAGACGGCCCGGCCCTGGCTCTTCTACGGCAACCTCGCAATTCTCGCTGCACTCGTCGGCTAAGCCTTCTTTCGCGGGCGACTCGGCCGTGGCACGGGCGGCGACGCGAGTTGATGCCCCTAGGGAGGGGATTTCGGCAGGGAAGTCGCGATCGGGGACTTCTCGACGCCGGTCGACCCCGGCCTCTGCCACGCCGGTAGCCGCTCTCGACCGGGACGCTCGACCGCCCCGCCAGCCGGCCCCCGCGGGCACCGCCGACGGGGCCGAGCGAGAGATTTCGAGGAAAAGTGTCGGCGGCGAGACTTTTTCGCCGATCGTGCGCATAATGCCTCTAGCTTGGTCGGCGGGATGTCAGGGGCCCCGCCGGCCGCAGTCGGACTGGCTCCCAAATGGGCAGCAACGGTCGTCAGCGGGGGATTCTCTTCCAACCGGTTTCCGGGCGGTTGCGGTCTGCGCCGCGGTCGACCGGGCCAGGAACTTCGCGCCGGGGTTCCCATGCGGCAGAATCGTCCTCCGATGGGTGGACGACACCTGTCCGGCAGGGGAGGGCTCCGGGATTCCCGGCGGTTCTTTGGTCCCCTCTCCTCTCATCCGCACCAGGTGTCCTCCCCATGAGCACGGCAGCCCCCTCCCCCCTCGCCGCCCACGTCGACAAGCTGCTGAAAGTGGCGGCCGACAACGGTGCCACCGAGCTGCGCATCTCCGGCGGCCGTGAGCCGATGGTGCGGATCAAAGACAAGCTCGTCACGCTCAAATCTCCGGCCCTGACAGCCGAGCAGGTGGCCGGGATCACCGCCGCGATCCTCCCGCCGGGGGCCGATCCGAAGAAGTTTGTCTATCTGTCGGCGATCGGCCGGTATCAGGGGAGCGCCGTCGATGTCCAGGGGACGAAGGTCCTCGTGCTCCAGCCGGCCGGCCCGGCCGAGGCGGAGCCCACCGCGGCAGCCGCCGCCCCGCAGATGCTCGAACTGGAAACGATCGACGACAAGGCCGACGCGGAGGAAGACTCCAAGCCGAGCGCGACCAACGCCTACGCCCTCCCCAAGGTGGCGGTGGGCAACATCCAGATCGACAAGCTCCTCACGGCGGCCGTAAAGAACGGCGTCAGCGATATCCACATCACCGTCGGCCTGCCGCCGGTGTTCCGGATGGACGGCGGAATGCGCCCCCAAAACACGAAGGTGCTCACCGGCGACGACACCAACGGCCTCATGAAGGCGATCACGCCGGAACGCTGCCAGGCGGAGCTCGCCGAAAAAGGGGGCTGCGACTTCGGCTTCGCCTTCGGCGACATGGCCCGCTTCCGCGTCAGCGTCTTTAAGCAGCGTGGCACGATCGCCATGGTGCTCCGGCAGATCCCCAACAAGATGCTCACGCCCGAGCAGCTCGGCGTGCCGGAGGTCTGCAAGAAGATGGTCTGCCGGCCCCGCGGCCTGTTCCTCGTGACAGGGCCGACCGGGTCGGGGAAGTCGACGACGCTCGCCAGCCTCATCAACTACATCAACGAGACACACGACCACCATATCATCACGATCGAGGATCCGATCGAGTTCTATCACCAGTCGAAGAAGTCGACGGTCAACCAGCGTGAGGTCGGCTCCGACGTGACAAGCTTCTCCGAGGCGCTGCGGCGTGCCCTCCGGCAGGATCCCGACGTGATCCTCGTCGGCGAGCTCCGCGATCTGGAAACGATCGAAGCGGCGATCTCCGCGGCGGAAACGGGCCACGTCGTCTTCGGCACACTCCACACGACCGGGGCCCAGGGCACCGTCAACCGGATCATCGACGCCTTCCCAACCAATCAGCAGGAGCAGGTTCGCACGCAGCTCTCGACGGCGATCATCGGTGTCGTCTCGCAGGCGCTCCTGCCGAAGATCGGTGGCGGCCGTGTGGCGGCCTACGAGATCCTCGTCGTCACCCCGGCGATCGGGAATCTGATCCGCGAAAACAAGACCTTCCGCATCAATTCGGCGATCCAGACCGGGGCCAAGCTCGGCATGGTGCTCCTCGATGACAACCTCTTCAGTCTGTGGGAAAGTGGGAAGGTGACCGAGGAGGCGGTGTTGATGAAGGCCCAAGCACCGGACGATCTCGCCGCTCGGATCGCGAAGGCGAAGGCCGGCGTGTTCGACGACGAGGAAGACATCAACCGCCGCGCCAAGGACATGTGACCAGGCCCGGCAAACGTTTCGACGACCCCAGGCGAAGCCCCATCCGACCCCGCATCCCAGATCAACCACCAGCGGTGGAACCACGACCATGGCCCTGAAGCGCATCGGACAGATCTTCATCGACCTCGGCCTCATCGACGAGGGCCAGCTCCAGCAGATGCTCGAGGAGCAGCAGGCCCGCGGCGGCGAGCTGATCGGGAAGGTGGGGCTGTCGCTCGGGTTTTTCAGTGAGGATCAGCTCGGCGAGGCGCTGGCCGAGCAGTGGAACACGACGTTCGTCACGCTCTACGACCGGACGATCCCCCCGGAGGTGCTCAGGCTCGTCAGCGAGCCGATGGCCCAGCTCTACCGGGTGATCCCGATCGAGCTGGCCGGCAACCGGCTCACGGTGGCGACGTCGGAGCCGCAGAAGATCCAGATCGCCGACGAGCTGCGCACGTTCCTCGGCTTCGACATCCACAATTGTGTGGCGACGGAGCAGGAGATCCAGAAGGCGATCGACAAGTTCTATTCGGCCGATAACGAGAGCGTCGAATCGATCGTCGAGGGCCTGGAAAACGACAAGGAACTGGCGGCCCAGGCAGCCGGGCTCGGCGGCGAAGGCCCCACCGATCTGACGAGCGTCGAGGCCCTCGCCGAGAGCGCCCCGGTCCGCAAGCTCCTCAACATGGTCCTCCTCCTGGCGATCCGCGACGGCGCCAGCGACATCCACTTCGAGCCGTTTGAGAGCGAGTTTCGCATCCGGCTCAAGGCGGAGGGGGTGCTCCAGGAGATGGTGCCGCCGCCGAAGCATCTCTCCTTTGCGATCACGACGCGCATCAAGGTGATGGCGAATCTCGACATCGCCGAGCGCCGTCTCCCGCAAGACGGTCGGATCGAGCTCAACGTCGGCGGCCATCCGGTCGATCTGCGGGTCAGCGTCCTGCCGACGCTGTTCGGCGAGAGCGTCGTCATGCGGGTGCTCGACCGCGGCGTTGTGTCGCTCGATCTCAACAAGATCGGGATGCCGCCGGAAACCCTGCGGAACTTCCGCACGGTGATGCAGCGCCCCAACGGCATCGTCCTGGTGACGGGGCCGACCGGCTCCGGCAAGACGACGACGCTCTACTCGGCCCTCTCCGAGCTCAACGAAATCGAAGACAAGCTGATCACCACCGAGGATCCGGTGGAGTACGACATCGAAGGCATCGTCCAGGTGCAGATCGATTCCGAGATCGGCAACACCTTCGCCCACTGCCTGCGGTCGATTCTCCGGCAGGATCCCGACCGGATCCTCGTCGGCGAGATCCGCGACACGGAGACCGCGGAGATCGCCGTTCAGGCCTCGCTCACCGGCCACATGGTCTTCAGCACGCTCCACACCAACGATGCCCCCTCCACGATCACGCGCCTCCGCGACATGGGCGTGCCGCCGTTTTTGATCACGGCGACGGTCGAGGCGATCCTCGCCCAGCGGCTCGTCCGGAAGATCTGCACCCTCTGCAAGGAGGAGGTCATCCCCACCGCCGATCTCCTCGCCGATCTCGAGATGACCTCCGACCAGCTCGCCGGCCGGAAGCTCTTCCGCGGCAAGGGCTGCGACAAGTGCAACCGCACCGGCTACAAGGGGCGGCTGGGGATCTACGAATTGATGCTCATGAACGACGAAATGCGCGACATGATCATCCGCAACTGTTCCACCGAGGACCTGCGGAACACAGCGCGGAAGTTCGGGATGGTGACCCTTCGCGACGCCGGCATGGAGAGCGTCTTTGCCGGCCTGACGACCGCGGAGGAAGTGATCCGCGAGACGATCCTCGATGCCTGAGCAGCCCCTCCTTTCCGATCCGACCGAGCCAGTCTTGTTGTCCCTTGTTTTTCCCCTCTTCTTGTCCCTGATTTCCTGACGCCAACACCTTCCCCGCAGGAAGCTTACGACCATGCCCACCTTTCAATTCGAAGCCATCGACGCCGCTACGGGGAAGGAAATCCGCGACAAGGTGGAGGCCCCGACGGAGGCCGAAGCCCAGGCGACAATCCGCGCCATGGGCTACATGGTCACCAAGCTCAAGGCCCAGAAGCAGCAGGCGGCCGCGGGCACGGCAGGGGGCAAGCGCAAACCGGGGCGAACGTTCGCGATCGGCGGTGTGAAGAGCCGCGAGCTGACCCTCTTCACCCGCCAGCTCTCGATCCTCCAGGACGCCGGCCTGCCGATCCTCCGCAGCCTGAAAGTCCTCGCCAATATGCAGAAGCCGGGGCGGCTCAAAAATAGCCTCCTCGATGTCTGCGACGAGATCGAGGGGGGATCGACGCTCTCCGAGGCGATGAGCAAGAGCCCGAAGGCCTTCGACCGCCTCTACTGCAACATGATCCGGGCCGGTGAGGCGGGGGGTGCGCTCGAAGTCATTCTGCGGCGCTTGGCGGAGTTCATGGAGCGTGCCCAGTCGCTCAAGCGGAAGGTGAAAGGCGCGATGGTCTATCCGGCCGTCGTCGTCAGCGTGGCCGTCGGCATCCTCTGCTTCATCATGATCAAGATCGTGCCGCAGTTCAAAAAGATCTTCGACGACTTCGGCAGCACGCTCCCGCCGATGACGCAGGTCCTCATCGACATCTCCAACTGGGTGGTCAACTACTGGTATCTGATCCCGGCGATCCCGTTCGGCTTCCGGCTGATCATCAAGGGGATCTGCATGATTTCCTATGGCCGATTCGGCTGGGATCTTTTCGTCCTCAAGGCCCCGATCTTCGGGCAGCTGGTCGAGAAAAACATCATGTCGCGCTCGTCGCGGACCCTCGGCACGCTCCTCGCCTCGGGCGTGCCGATCCTCGAGGCCCTCAACATCACGAAGGAGACCTCGGGCAACATGATGTTCGAGAAGCTCTTCCAGAAGGTGTCAGACTCGATCCGCGACGGCAATGCGATCGCCAAGCCGCTGAAGGAGTTTGCCATTCCTCCGTTCAACATCGTGGCGCTGCTCTTCTGGACGCTCTTCTGCCCGGGCATCGGGGCCCTGCTCTATCTGACGAAGTACAAGTCGCCGGTCGTCGACGATCTCGTCGTCAACATGGTTGACGTCGGCGAGGAGTCGGGCGAGCTCGACACGATGCTCTACAAGGTGGCCGACACCTACGACGAGGAGGTGGCGGTTCTGACGGAGAGCCTCACGAGCCTCATGGAGCCGCTCCTGATCCTGTTTCTCGGCGGCGCGGTCGGCTTCATCGTCATCGCGTTGTTCATGCCGCTCATCAAACTGATCACCGATCTGTCGTAAGGGAGCCCGTCGAACGGGAGAGAGTCATGCTGCGTAGAAACTTCGGCGGCCCGTCGGCCGCGAGAGCCCGTGGCGGCTTCACGCTCGTGGAGCTGCTCGTGGTGATCATCATCATCTCGATCCTGGCGGCGATCGCGGTGCCGGCGGTGATGCGGGCGGTGGCGACGGCGAACAACGCCCGAATCAAGACCGAGATCGACATGCTCCACATGGCGATCATGCAGTACAAGAATGAGTATGGGAGCTTTCCGCCGGCGGTCGATGTCGATACGGCGGGGAATGGGGGGAGGATCAACAAGCACGTCCAAAGGCTCTTCCCGCGGGCGCCAGTCGCATTCCTTTTGAATAACGCCAGTGCCTCCTTGATGAAGCCGAATACTGCGCTCGTCGGGTGGCTCGTCGGTTATTCCGACGATCCGACCAACCCGATGGGCATCGTCTCCGGTTCCGGGGGCGGGCAGGCACTCCCGGGCGTCACCAAGAAGAAGCTCTTCGATTTTGATACTTCCCGGGTTTCAGGCGGGCAGTTCACCGCCCCCAGCAAGCCCGGCAGCCCCTACATCTACATCGATAGCGGCAGCTACTTCATCTCCGGTTTGCCGGCGATCGTCGAGATCGATCCGAAGACCACCAAGCCGTTCAACCCCGACTCGTTCCAGATCGTCTGTGCCGGCCGCGATGAGAAGTATGGCAACGATGACGACATGTCGAACTTCTGGCCCAGCACGCGCAAGGATTACCTCGACAGCCTGAAGTGAGCCCTGCCCCGGAGGAAAAGCTCCGCGAGGATTTCCCATGCACGCTTTTCACCATAGCCATCGCCCCGCTTCGCCCGCTCTCCCGGGCGACCGGCGGGCGTTCACGCTCGTCGAGCTGATGGTGGTGATCGTGATCCTCTCGATCCTCGCAAGCCTCATGCTCTCGGGGCTCAACGGCGCCCGGCAGCGGGCGAAGATCGACAAGACGCGGAGCACGATCCGCAAGCTCCACGAGATCGTGATCCCGCTCTACGAGGGCTATGTCGAGCGGCGGATCACGCCCGGCTACGACTCCAGCGGCGCTCCAATCGCCAACAGCAAGACGAAGGTCGCGCAGATCCAGGTCTATTCGAAGCGTTTCATCATGGCGACCGACCTCCCCGATCTGTGGGACGATGCCTGGTCGGCGACGGGGGCCAATTATTCGACGTTCCCCTCCACGGCGAACTTCCACAGTCCGAATCCTCGCTATCAGTCGGTCGGCAACGGCCGCTTGGCTGGTCTTTCCGATCCCACGCTGGCGATGGCCTACGAAAGCGCCGAGTGCCTGCAGATGATCGTCGTCCGTGGCGGCTACAGCCCCGACGCGGTCGAGCAGTTCCGGTCTGACGAGATCGGCGACGTCGACGGCGACGGCCTCCCTGAGTTCCTCGACGGCTGGGGGCGGCCGATCTCTTTTATCCGTTGGCCGGCAGGCTTGAGCTCCGTGATCCAACTCCAGACCCTCACGGCCAACGATCCCCCCGATCCAATCGACCCGCTCGGCGTCACCGACGCCTCGAAGAACTGGACCGACCGCGCCCTGACCCCGCTCATCTATTCCGGCGGGCCCAACAATGCCCTCGATATCGACACCTTGGCCACGGCCGGAAGCTACGGACTCGTCACCTCTCGCGACGCCCTCGGAGGCGACTGGCAAAAGAGCGGATGGATCAACAGCAACGCGAGCACACGCCCCACGCTGCTGACGACCGCCTGGCCGATGGGGAGCGGGCCGTGGGCAGGATCGGTGAAAGTCGGCTCCGCCAACGGTATGACCAACGTCCGCGCCGCTTCAGACAACATCTCCAATCACGATCTCACCAAGAAGTGATCCCTCCGTCCTCCACCCAGCCACGTGGCCCCATGCTCAAGCCCCTCCCCATCATCCGCCGCGCCGGCATGACGCTCGTCGAGTTGCTCGTCGTCGTCGCGATCATCGGGCTGCTGGCGGTGACCGTCCTCCCCAACGTGGCGACGACGACGGAGAACCGGCGCAGCCGTGAGGCGGCCCGCGTCACTTCAAGCTTCTTCGCCAAGGCCCAGTCACGGGCGATCGGTCGCCCTGAGTGGGCCGGCGTGACGATCCTCCCCCCTCCCACGAACCCGACCGCGCTGTTTGCCATCGACCTTTTTCAGGCGAATGTCCCGCAGGTCTACCGGGGGGAGTCGTATGCATCGACGGCCACGCTCTCCGGCAATTCATGGACACGGACGGTTACCTACCCCGCCGACGGATCGATCCCCGCTGCCCGGTCGGTGAAAAAGTATGACCTGATCCGCTTTGATGGTCGCGGCCCGTGGTACGAATTGACCGCCGATGGAGGGACGGGCGTCCAGTTTCGCGGCACACCCGGGGGGTTTGTCGCCGCCAACGAGCTCACCGGCCAGACGGAACGCAACACTCCCTGGCCCACCATGGATACCCCCCACACCTTCGAGATCCTCCGCCAACCGGTGCGCAACGGCTCCGCGTTCTCAATCCCCGACGGCCGCTGCATCGATCTGGCCTGGTCGGGGTTCGGTGCCGCGTCGAACTTCGGCAGTAACCGCTTCACCACTCCCGGAACGGCAGTCACGCTCCTCTTCGACGCCACGGGGCGCATCCGGCAGATCTTCAAACAAAATGCCTCCGGCACGAGCCGCGTCACGGTCACCGGCCCGGTCTTCTTCCTCGTGGGCCGCGCCGACCGGGCGACCAACGATTTCACGGTCGCCTCCACCTTCGACGGCAACGACGACACGAAGGGCTTCAATTGGCAATACGGCGATTCCTACTGGATCGTCATCGATCCGGCGAGCGGGATCGTGAAGACAGCCGAGTGCTCAAAGCGCGAGGATCTCAACGGCAACGGCACCATCGATCCCGGCGAAGACGTCAATCTCAACGGCAGTTTGGACGACATCGTCACCACGCCCGATGTCCTGGTGTCGCAGGCGTTCGCCCGCTCCCACACGCCCGCCGGGGGGAATTGACCATGACCACCAGATTCCCCCGCCGCGGCATCACGCTCCACCCCCACCGCGGCATCACGCTCCACCCCCACCGCGGCATCACGCTCATGGAGGTGCTGATTGCGATCGGCATCCTCGCCGTCGGCCTTACAAGCGTCGTCTCACTCGTTCCCGCCGGCCAATCGCAGGCCGCCCGCGCCCTAATCCTCGACCGCGGTGCCTCGATGGTTGCCAACGGTCTTCAGGATGCCGTTACCTACGGCCTGACGCGTCCCGACTCGGTCATGTTCGACGCCAACGGGAGTGGGCCGGTGTGGGTGTTCGATCCGGTCGTGCAGCGGGACGCCGGCGCGACGGTTCTCACCAGTGCCATCTTTCCCAACGCGGCCGGTGCCTTCCTGAAGCCAGCCGGCATCTACTCCCAGCCCTCGAATCCGGCCGGGAACCCCTCCTGGCAGGTCCTCCAGCTCCTCGGTCAAGGCCGCGACGACATCCTCGTCTCGCCTGGGACAGGCAGCGACGACCCGCCGGTCAACCGGTTCGATCCCACCAACGGCATCCGCCTCTTCAACGGCCGGATGAGCTGCCTCTTCTCGGTCGCCCGGGCCGACAACGTTCTGACCACCTCGCCGGGCGCCGGCGACGTCGCGAAGCTGACCGTCGTCGCCTTCCACAATCGCAATCTCGCCGACCCCGGCGCCGGCTGGCTCCCAGTCACTTTCGATGGCACAACGCTGACGCTCCAAGGCGCCGTACCAGACAAGCGCACGCTCAAAGAAATCATCCGCCCCGGCGTGGTGATCTACGACCCGAACAAGACCCTCGCCACGAATCAGTACTTGCGGTGGAGCCAAGTGCTCATGGCGAGCGTCGACAGCGCCGACGGCTCGGTCTACGTGACCTTCGCCAGCCCGCCACCGACGGCAGGGGGCGCGCTCCCGCTGCAGCTCCTCCTCGACTCGGTGGGGATGGCGGAGCAGATGGTGGTGCTCGAGGGTTCGGGGCCCTATTCAAAGTGACGGCATCGGCTTGAAGACGTTTGTTTGCAGAACGGTGATTTGCACGACGATGAATCGAAGCGGTGGCCGTGGGCAAGCGGCCACCCGTGAACGTGAGGCGCGAGCGATGAACACACCATCCCGACCAGCGGCCGCGAGAGCCCGCCGTGCATCTTCGCAGCGCCTCCCGGCGCCGATCGGGGCGGAGCGCCGTGGCGTGCTCCTGTTGATTGTCCTCTCGATGCTGACCCTGTTCATGATGCTCGGCGCGGCCTACCTGATCGTCGCCACGCGGTCGCGTGAGACCGCCCGGGCCTACGCCAAGCTCTCGCTCCGCAACGACAACGTCCGCCTTCCCCATTCGCAGATCTTCGACACCGTCATGCTCCGCGTCTTGCGGGGCGTACCGGCCGGGCAGAATGTGAATGTCAGCCTCGCCCAGCCGGCGCCGGCCGGCGTGGCGATCGCTCCCTTCGAATCGCTTCTTGCTGACAAATATGGCGGTGATCTTCCCGATACAAACGGCAACTACACGATCGCGCTCTCCGGCACGGCCTGGCCGCGTGGCACCCAGAATCCCACTCCGGTCTACGAGCAGCCCCCCGTCCTCGTCCTCCCGCAGGTCAATCTCGACAAGCTTCCCGCCAAGGATAAAGACGGCTATGCCTTTGCCACCACCGATCTCGCCGGCCGCGTGATCACGATCCTCGGCACCGGCCGCGACCCGAGTAGCCATCGGATCCTCCAGGCGACCGACAACGGCGACGGTTCCTACAAGCTCGTCGTCGACAACCAGCCGCGCAACCGCCCCTACGAACCGGTCAACGCCCAATCCTGCCGGGTCGTCATCAATGGCCGCGAATTCTCCGGCTCCGGCACCGCCAGCCAGCCGAACGAATCGTGGGACGGCTTTGACGACGCCAACCCTTTTCTCGCCTGGGTCGCGCCGCGCGATCTCCAAAACGAGACCAATGCCTCAAAGGTGTCGGTGTCGTCGTCGGTGGTCAAGAAAGTCGGCTTTGTGCAGAGCGGCACCGCCGCCAACATCCTCGCCCTTCTGAATAGCGGCACCAACGGCTTTAGCTACGGCGCCGACAACGACAACGACGGCGTCAACGACGGCTTCTTCCTCGACTTCGGCCTGCCGACGGTGATCTCCCCCAACGGCGATCAGGTGACGCTCCACGCCTCTGTTCTCGTCGTCGATCTCGACGGCCGCGTGAACGTCAATGCCCATGGCTCGCTCGTGCCGATTGTCTACCCGCACACGGCGATGAGCGGCACGAACAGCTACTGGCAACTGGGGAACCTCCCGACAGGGTTCACTGCGGCCAAGCTCATTCCCTTTCCCACTGGCTCCGGTTACGGCCCACCGGAAGTGAATCTCGATCTCCTCTTCCCTTACGGGGGCTCACCTGCTGCCAGCTATTCGATCGATCGGCTCCAGGGGCCGGTGACTCGCGGTTATGCGGCAGAGAATCCGCTTGCCTATTTGCGTACCGGAGTCTCAAAGGGAAGATTGGTCGATGACTCTAAGAACGGTCGCTCTCCCCTGGGGAGTCGTTTTTATTCGAATTCGGGTGGGTCTCTTTCGTCGACCCCTCAACTCATGGACTGTGAAGGACGTTACGGCGGATACAACGGTAACGTCGCATCACGCTTTGCGCCGACCTTGTACGCAGCATTTGCTGCGCCCCAATTGGCAAGTGCCAATCCACCTACCTTCAGTTTTTACCAGTATTTCACTCCTCCGGGAGTTGCTCTTACGAACGACGCCGTCAGCGCGATCAATGACCACCGGTCGCCGATCGATCCGACAACCATGTCTTCTGGGGCAGCCCGCACTACCGATTACAACGGTGTTCCACCGCTCTGGTGGAACGCTGATTCGGGAAAGACATTCAATTGGGCCGACAATGCGGGGCTTTCCGCCGGCACGGCACCGAACACCTGGAAGCCCCCCGTTCCGCGATCAATCTATAACTCCCCTCCCGACCTCCACGGGCGGATGAAGACATTCACGCTCGCCGCGGCGGCCACGACCGGGATCGTGCCGCAACTCGGCTTCGTGAAGCCGGAGTGGTCGCGAAATGGCAATCTCGACGTCGAGACCCGCGACGATCCCTACGAGCTCCGCCTCGACACCCGGGCCCCGCGCAACTCTTGGTTGAAGTCGTACGGCGCTGCTTCCCCCAACGGCAACGTCTTCAATCTCTCCGAACTCGAAAACATTCTCCGCCCCTACGACATCGATTCCTCGAAGCTTCCCCCCCGGCTCGAGGCGATCCTCGGGAGCGTCGCGGAAGAGGCTCGCCTCCGGATCACGACCGATAGTTGGGATTCGACCGTCATCAGCGGCAGCGCCGCCCCCAAGCTCTTCGACTGGGCGCGGAAACTCTCCGACACTCTCGGCGGTGATGCAACGAAGCTCTATGGCACCACGACGGCCCGCAACAAGGCGGTGATGAATGGCGTCCTCAACCGCGAGATCGCCCGCGGCGAGCGCTTCGATCTCAACCGCCCCCTCACCGGCACGAAGCCCGCCAAATACGACATCACCGATCCCTACTACGCCCAGCGGCAGGCCTACTTTAAGGATCTCTACGTCCTCTTGCATGCCCTTTCGGAATTCACTCCTCAGCAATCAGTCCACGTGGCCCAATGGGCGGCAAACATCGTCGAGTTCCGGGATGCCGATTCGACCATGACGCCGTTCGAGTACGACACGAATCCGGCCGACGGCTGGGATGTCGATGGCAACGTGAAAACGACCAACGACGACAAGCCGGCCCAGCGCGACGTCGTCTTCGGCTGTGAGCGGCCGGAGATCGTGATCGCCGAAACCTGCGCCTGGGAGGATGCCACGACCGGCGAGCTGTATGTCGTGCTCCATCGCCCCTGGAATGCCACCGCCTTCGGCAAGGCTGCTTCAGGCGACGCATTGGTCGCCGCCGAGCCGTGTGATCCGCAGTTCGATTCCTACGACACCACGAAGAAAAACCCCCTCAACGCGCTCGACCTGGGGCGGAAGTCGGGGGCGACCGCGGCCACGCCTGCCAACAATGCCAATCCCGCCGACCGGACCCTCCTCCCTGTCTGGCGGCTGCGGATCCACACCGACGGCCAGCCCGACACGTACGTGCGACTCGACACGAAGACGGCGAAGGGGGGCGAGCCAGAGCATGTCCTCGCCGACAACACCACGCCGAAGCTCGGCGTCGATACGTCGGTCTGCCTCAAGCCGCAGGCCGCTTCGTCGGTTGTCACCGTCGTGCAGCAGCAGCAGAAGCTCAATGTGGCCAACTTTGCCACGCTGAAAGTCCAGGGCCCAGCGGCTGCGTTTGGCGCTCCCGACCGTTCAGCCACGATCTACCTCGAGCGCCTCACCGACCCGACCGCCACGCCGAATGTCGCGAAGCCCGACTGGACACAGGACCCTGGCAACACTGCCCCCTCCGATCTCACCGACACCGACGGCCAGCTCACCCGGATGGCGGTCTACCGGGTGGTCGATCAGCAGACCTTCAACGTCGTCAACCGCACGCCAGAGCCGGTGACGATGCAGGTGCCGCCGGGGAAAAATCCCAAGACGACCCACCGGGTGATGGACGCCCCCGCTGACACGTTTTGGAAGCAGGGAACGACCGAAACGACGTCGGCGGTGCCGCTCAGCATCGATGCGAATTGGACGCTCGATCCCAGCAAGCCGGCGAAGTGGTTCTTCTGGCCGAACCGGCCGTTTGTCGCCAGCCCCGAGATTCTCTTTGTGCATGCCCTCGACAGCCAGAGCCTGCTGACCAACTACAGCGATCCCTCGCCCCTCCTCGCCCCCGATCCCGACACGCAGAATTGGACCTGGGGGCCGACGGTCCTCCGCAATCTGAAGAGCCCCCCGCTCTTCGATGCCGTGCATGTCCCCACGCGCTTCGCCGGGATCCATGGCACGACAAGCGATCCAAACGGAAATCTCGCCACGCTGACCGGGATCGATCAGGTGACCACACCGGTCAACCAACTCTCGAGCTTCCGCGAGCCCGGGCGGGTGAACCTCAACACCGTCACCGCCGACGACGTCTGGAATGCCGTCGTCGCCGGGCCGCTGGTGAAGGCGACCGACGGCTCCCCTGACCCGGTCGACACCCGCAGCCATGCGGCCCTCAACAGCACGCCCGCCCGCAACACGAGCTCCCTCCTCTTCCTGACGGGCCAGCAGACCGCGCTCACCGATCCGCAGCACATGCCGACGACTGACGGCAACGCCACCCTCAAGCCGGCGATCGATCTCAACCCCTCGCAGGCGATCTACACGGCCAATCGGCTGGCGAACACGACGACGACGAAGTCGCACCTCTTCGGGGTCTGGATCACGCTCCGCGAGGCCATGGCGCCGGCTGGGTCGAATGTCCCCGCCGACCCCGACGGCGTCCGCTACCACCGGGCGTTTTACATCATCGACCGGTCGATTCCGGTCGCCCACGAACCGGGGCGCGACCACAATGTCTGGGATGCCGTCCTCCTGCGGAGGATCGTCGAATGAAGTCGCCCGCCCATAACCCGCGCGGCATGACGCTCGTCGAGATGCTCGTTGCCACCACGTGCACGCTCATCCTCATGGGGGCGATCGCGCAGGTCTTTGGCGCCTTCGGGACCGCCGTCTCCGATAGCCGCTCGATGATCGAGCTCGACGCCCAACTCCGCTCCGTCGCCTGGCGGCTGCGCAACGATCTCTCCGGGGCCACCGCGCGCACGCTCCCACCGCTCGAAGTCGAGGCAGGGGAGGGCTATTTTGAGGTCATCGAGGGGCCGCGGGGGGACGCCGACGGCGGCGTCGACCAGACGTCGCTGGCGCCCGCCGACATCGACGACGTGTTGCTGTTCACGACACGGAACACCGAGACGCCCTATCTCGGGAAGTACGACTACGGCACGGCGACGAAGACGACCGAAAGCCAGCTCGCCGAGGTGGCTTGGTTTCTCCGACCGACCGAAGTCCCCACCGGCACGAATCCACCGGCGGTCCTGACCTACACGCTCTTCCGCCGACAGAACCTCGTCATCGGGTATGTCGGGTTCAAGCCTTTTTACGATCGGGACGACGGGTCGAAGGGCGCTAATCAGGTCCCATGGTCCGATTACAATTCGTGGGCGAAGTTTTTTGATCAGTTCGATCTCTCGGTGCAGTACCAATCACCGCTGGGGTCACTCGTCCCCAATTCGCTCGCTGATCTAACGCGACGCGAAGCCCGGTTCATGCACAACGTCAACGGCACGATTGACGCCACGGCGGGCTCGTTCCGATTTCCCGACGGGACGGTCAATCCGACGTTTCAGTGGCAGGCGACTCCCGCACCCGACGGCCTGATCTTCGACCGGACGAAGAGTTCGACCCGGGTTGGTGAGGATGTCGTCCTCACGAACGTCATCGGCTTCGATGTCCGGGTGTTTGATCCTGGCGCCCCGGTCGGCGTTCCCGCCGGCGGCGACAGCGCCGTCGTGCCGGGAGACGGCGGCTTTGCGGCAGCGACCGTCGCCGCCAACGGCGCCTATGTCGACCTCGGCTGGAACAAGGGGCCTTACGGCGTTGTCGCCACCTCAGGGCAGCGCCCCCGGTTTGCTCATGTCGGCGAACCCTTGAGCGGCCTACGGAACGCTTCCGGCCCCTATGTCTGGGACACCTGGAGCACTCACTACGAATCGAACGGCTTCGACGATGACCAAGACGGCACGATCGACGAGGGCTCCAACGGCCTCGACGACGACAGCGACGGGAAAGTTGATGAGTCGCCCTACGATGTCGACGGCGACGGCCTTTTCACCGGCGCGGGGGACGATCCCGGTGAACTCGAAACGCTCCCCCCTTACCGCTTCCCGCTCCGGGGGATCGAGATCCGCCTCCGCTGCTATGAGCCCTCGAGCCGGCAGGTGCGGCAGGTGACGATCCGCCACTCATTCGTCCCCCGGTGACTCCACCCGCGGTGCCGCTCCCCCTTGGCCTCCACCAAATCAGGGAGTCCGCGTCAGGGAGAGGGTTTCTCGGCCGCTGGCCCCTCATCATCCTGGTGAGTGAGGCCACAAGTCTCTGCCGCATAACGACTTACCGGCCGTAAGGCGGTTGCTTCAGCTCCCTTTGGCCTCCCTGGAATGGTGTGACTCCCTCGGAGCCAAAGTCTTGGGCCGGCGCTTGCCGAAGCACCTAAGCCATTGTCGGAACGAGACTTACAGACCACTCCAAGAAACGAGCCTCGGTTTGGCACGGTAGATGCATATCTTTGTTCGCCATCGGGCGGCAACATCCGCCCCCAGCCACGACGAGGATCACCGCCATGTCAACCGCCTCCCAGACCATCCGCAAGCTTTTCAGCCGCTCGCTTAGCCGGGCGTTGTCGATCTGGGGTGTTGCGATCGTGGCGGCCATGCTCGTCGGCCAGGCTGCCAGCGGCTCCCCGGTTGTCCTCTACGACAGCATCAACGGCAGCACGGCTTTCGACTCCGATCCCGCCAACAACGGCAGCTGGCTGGCAAACCAGTTCAACACCGACGCCGCTAGCTACACCCTCCAGTCGGTCGTCCTCGACTTCGCGGCGGCTCCGCTCGGCACGATCGCCGTCGACATCTACTCCGATGCTTCCGGCACCCCGAACACGAGCCTCGGCACGCTCACCAACCCCGGCAGTTTCGGTGCTGGCAGCAACACGTTCTCCGCCACCGGCATCCCCACGCTCGCTACGGCCAGTTCTTTCTGGGTTGTTCTCCGGGGGGTTGGTTCAGGGTCAGTTAGCTGGAATTGGACGAGCGACACCCCGACCGGTTTCGGCTCGTCGACGAACACCAACCTTTCCGGAAACAGTGGACAGACCTGGGGCGGGCTCGTATCCGGCTCCCCCTACATGATGACCATCAACGCCACCTCCGCTGCCGTCCCCGAGATCGACCCCGCCTCCTTCGGCAGCGCCCTCTCGCTCGTCCTCGGCTCGCTCTCGCTCCTTGGCCGTCGCCGCCGCCAGGGCTGATCAGCGACTCTCTACCGCGTCGGCCGGCGGCTTCCCCCGCCCTTCTTCAGCCCGACGCCGCAGGCGACTCAGGTCGCCCACCTCACCATCGCAGTGAGACCCCTTCGCAGATTCTGCGAAACACACGCAAGTCCTTGATGCGAAAAGACTTGCAGCTCGCTCCGTCGCTGGAGCGGCAATCCCCTCACCAAACCGATGAGGAAACGCCCCATCCGGAGGCTGGCTTTCGGTTCCGTCAGAACAAACGCAAGTCTTTCTGTAGAAAGGCTTTCCGAACGGTTTATTTTCAATGTCGCATTGGCATGACATCTGCTCTTTCAGGTGACTCAACAAGCCGAGAGGATCGCGAGACAGCGATCCCCCTGGCCCTCACCACGAAGGATCACCGATGCGTCTGGCCACTCTCTCCCCCTCGATCCGGATTCGTTCCCTGGGAGTGGCGCTCGTTGGTGTCCTCGGGCTCGCCCTGGCCGCCGGCACGGCCTCGAAGGCCTCGGCCGCGCCGGTCTTCGATTCGATCACCGGCAACACGCCGACCGGCTCGGTGACGGCCACGGTCCTCGGCTGGCAGGCGGCCCAGTTCTCCCTCCCGGCGGCCTCGTATAGCGGCGAGAAGTACGCCCTCGGATCGGTCGTGCTGAACCTCGCCAACACGGCCCTCGGCACCGACTACGCCATCGAGATCTACGACTCCACCAGCGGCGGGTCGGCCAAGCCGAAGAGCCAGGTGGCCGCGCTTGTGGGCCCCGCGACGATCGTCGTCGGCAACAACAGCTTCACCCCCGGGCTCCTCTTCCCGGAGCTCGACCCCGGGAAGTCGTACTGGGTGGTCGCGAAGGGCTTCTACGTCTTCCCGCAGTGGAGCACGGCCGGCGGTAGCGGCGTCATCAGCCCCGCGTCGCAGCAGAGCATGAAAACGGCCTTCACCGCCGATGCCGGCTCAAACTGGACCACCGCCGCGGCCTCCAGCAATCCTTACATGATGACCGTCAACGCCGTCGCCGTCCCCGAGCCCTCCACCTGGGCGATGGGCCTGGCCGGCCTCGGCTTCGCCGGGGTTACGGCCCTGCGTCGCCGCCGCCGCCAGGGCTGATCCGGCCGCTTCCGAGGCTTCTCGCCGATCCCCGGCTCTCTGGCGACTCTCCGCCGCCGGGTTCTCTTCTTTGGCGCGATGGTGCCCCCCTGATCGGCCGACGGATCGCCGAGTGGGAGCCGGTTTCGGCCCCGCGCGCGACCATCGCGCGAGGCACCCAGCCGACGCCGGGAAAAATCAATTTGATGCAGCCTTGGCTTTAAAAAACGCAAGTCTTCGTTTATCACAGCGCGGACGGCCTATCCTTCGGGCTCATCGAAGTGAATCGGCGGCGGAAACCTCCGCGTCAGCTGGTTCCTTCCTTGCCCTCCAGAGGTTGCCATGCGTGCCGTTGCCAACACCGCCCCCTCCCGCCGCTTCACCAGCCGACTCGGTCGGATGAATCTGAGCGTGATCGTGTGCTTGGCGATCGTCGGGGGCCTGCTGATCACGGCCCCGACGGCCTCGGCCGAAGGTTATTCCTCGACGGGCGTCATTTTCGACAGCATCACCGGCAACACGCCGACCGGCTCGGTGACGGCCACCGCCACGAATTGGAAGGCGGCCCAGTTCATCACGCCGGATGCCGACGACAAGATCAAGCTCGCGTCGGTGGTTTTGACGCTTGCCTCCAATCCTCTCGGTACGTCGTTTGAGGTCGCCATCTACGACGCCGCAGGGGGGGGCAGCCGGCCCAACAACAAGATTGGCCAGGCGCTGCTCGCCCCGCAGACGATCGTGATCGGCAACAACACCTTCACCCCGGGCAACTCCTTCCCCGAGCTCAACAAGTCGAAGGAATATTGGGTGGTTGTGAAGGGGGGGTCGTCCAGCGTCTTGTGGAGCACGGCTGGCGCCTCGGGGGTCATTTCCCCGTCGTCACAATCCGATGCCCTGATCGCGACGAGGCTCAACAACGGCGATTGGAGCTCCTCCCCAGCCGCCGGCAATCCTTACATGATGACCGTCAACGCCCTCAATGCGAATGACGCCAAGGTGAACGCCGTCCCCGAGCCCTCCACCTGGGCGATGGGCCTGGCCGGCCTCGGCTTCGCTGGCGTCAAGGCCCTCCGCCGCCGCCGCCGCCAGGGCTGATCCGAGATTGCTTTGAGGGGAACACCAGCCAGCTTTGGCCCCGTTCTCCCGGCCGCTTCGGCACCGCCGGCCCCTGTCTGCGGAATCTGTGCCAGTCCGGCGGCTACCGCTGGACAAATCGCACCAACGACCCGACAATCCCGTACAGGGGCAGGCAGGGCATCGAACGCGGTTTTTCAGGGGCGCTCCCGTTCTGGGCCGCCCCCGCCGCGGGCACTGTACGGGCGACCGGTTCGTTCCATTCTCATCCATCCGGGCAGCAGGTCTCCGCCGCGAACTTGCTCCCTCCAAAGGGGTTTCCAATGCTCACCCACATCCGCCGCCGCCGGGCCGGCTTCACGCTCGTCGAACTGCTCGTCGTCATCGCCATCATCGGCACGCTCGTCGGCATGCTTCTCCCCGCCGTCCAGGCGGCCCGCGAAGCCGGTCGCCGTACCCAGTGCCTCAACAACCTCAAGAATATCGGCACCGCGATCACGCTCTTTGACGGTGCCAGGAAGTTCATCCCCGGGTGGCGTAACGCCCACCCGAATACGACAGCGGCCGCCAACGGCGGCACCGTTTCATGGCCGGTGCTCATTCTTCCCCAATTGGAAATGCTCGAGGCCTACAAGCTTTGGGAAAATAACCCGGGCGGTCAACTCGTCGTCGCCGGTGCTCCCTCCTCCGCGATTTTCAAATGCACCACATCGACGCCTTCGCTTGAAGGTGCTCCATCGATCGGCTACGCGGGAAATGTGGGTCCGGGATGGATCCGCAATCAGCAGTTCCGCGACGACGCCGTGATGCTCGACACCGTGGGAGTGGGTGGAAGTTACGCGGCAGCGAAGAACAGTATCGACTACATCTCCAGCGGTGACGGTGCTGGGAGAACGCTCCTCCTCGCCGAGCGGAACGGCGCAATGTTCAACCCCCAAGCCTTCTTTGATGCCCTGCCAGTGCCCCCCAGCGTCAACTACAGCTTTGCCCCCAACAACGGCTACGACACGGCCAGCAACTCAACCGCTGCGGCGTCTCCGATCATCGGTTTTGGTACGGTACCCAAGGATCCCAGTTCTGCCCTTCCGGGATCGGGGTTGATCACGACGGCCCAGACGAAGCTGCTCAACGTAACTGCTTCCGATGCTGCAAACTCCCTGTTCACGGTGAACCAGTACGCCACCCCTTCGTCGCGGCATGCGGGCCTCGTCGTCGTGGCATTCTGTGATAGCCGCACCCAGACGCTCCGCGACAACATTGAACCGCGAGTCTATTGCCACCTGATTTCTCCGAACACGGTCGGCGGGGCTGGGATCATGTTTCCGAACCCAAACATCTCGCCCGGGATTTACAGCGGCCCCAATTACGGCAAGCCGATCGGCGAAAACGACTTCGAGTGATCCGCTAAAAACGGCCTCCCCGACGGCCTCGCCGCGGGGAAGTCCGCTGCCTACAAATGAAGGGCCGGTGGTGTCGAAGCCCGATGCCGCCGGCCCTTCGGCTTTTCCACTGGCTTTTCCGCTGACTTTCCCCCCTTGGCTGCCCCCGCCTTCCCCACCCCTCTCGCTGCCCGCCCTTTTTCACGGCTCCCGAGGCCCTCCTGCCATGACTGCCGCCCTGCCCACGGCTTTCTCCGCCGCCGTCACCAGCCCCCCGCCCCGCCACACGATCGACCTTGGCGACCTGCGGCAGCGGCTCCTCGCTCATCCGATCTACGCCATGGTCGACAGCCCCGCGCGGCTGCGGCGCTTCATGGAGCACCATGTCTTCGCCGTCTGGGATTTCCAGAGCCTGCTTGTCGCTCTCCAGCAGAAGCTGACCTGCACGAGCCTCCCTTGGATCCCCACCCCTGATCGCGAGGCCCGGCGGCTCGTCAATGAGATCGTTCTCGACGAGCAATCCGACGAGCTTCCCGACGGCACCCACGCCTCCCACTTCGAGCTCTATCTCGATTGCATGCGGCAGGCCGGCGCCGATACCGGCCCGGTCGAATCGCTCCTCACGCTCCTTGCCGCCGGCATCCCGCTCGATCGGGCGCTCAACGAAGCCCATGTCTCTGCCGCCGCGGCGGCGTTTGTCCGGACGTCGTTTGCGATCATCGCTTCGGGCTCGGCCCACAAGATCGTGGCCGCCTTCACCTATGGCCGGGAGGACGTGATCCCGGAAATGTTTCGGCCGCTCGTCGTGGCGCTGGCCGCTCAGGATCCCCACAGCTGGGAGCGGCTCCGCTTCTACCTCGAGCGCCACATCGAAGCCGACGACGAGAAGCATGGCCCGATGTGCCGGCGGATCGTGGCGAGCCTGTGCGGCGATGATGCCGGCAGATGGGCCGAGGCCTCCGCCACGGCCCGCGGCTCGCTCCAGGCCCGGATCGATTTCTGGGATGCGATCCGCGCCGAGATGCAAAGCCCTGGGGCCGCCTAGGTCGCGCCGTTCGATGCGGTCGCGCGGTTCGCGCAGGTCGATGAGGAAGGATTCCCGCCATGCGTTCCCGGCGACTGCTCCCGCTGTTGCTGCTCCTCGCCTGCCTGACCAGCCCGCCCCCGATCGCCGCCGGCGCACCAGCCGGTGTCTGCCGGACTGAAGACATCGTCTACGGCCGGAAGGATGGCTTGGCCCTCACGCTCGATCGCTTCGTGCCCGAGAAGTGCAATGGCGCCGGGCTCGTGTTCCTCGTCAACGGCGGCTGGCTGTCGAGCAAGGCCACGCCGCTGATGGTGACGATCCGCCCCGATGACTACGCCCCCTTCCTCGCCCGCGGTTACACCGTCTTCGCCGTCGTCACCAGCTCCCAGCCGCGCTACAAGGTCGCCGACGAGATCGCCGATTGCCTCCGCGCCGTGCGCTTCATCCGGACCCACGCCGCCGAGCATGGCGTCGATCCCGATCGGCTGGGGATCATGGGGGCGAGCTCGGGGGGGCATCTGGCCCTCTCTGTCGCCGCCCGCGGCACTGCAGGCACGCCCGACGCGGCCGATCCGGTCGATCATGCCTCCGCAGCGGTGCAGGCCGTGGCCTGCTTCTTCCCGCCGACCGACTTCGCCAATTACGGGGGCCCCGGCATCGACGGCCTCGGGGCCGGGCCGCTTGAACCGCTCGAGGTGGCCTTCGGGAGCCGCGGCCTCGACGCCGACCAGCGTGCCCGGCTCGCCGCCGAGCTCTCCCCGATCACGCATCTCTCCGACCGTCTCCCCCCCACGCTCATCATCCACGGCGACCGGGACGAGGTCGTTCCGCTTCAGCAGTCAGAATCCTTTGCAGCCCGGGCCGCCGCAGCGGGAGCGGCGTCAGTGGAGATCATTGTTCGCCCCGGCCAGGGACACGGCTGGGGGGACTTCTGGCGGTCGAGCGCGGATGTCGAGGCCTTCGCCGACTGGTTTGATCGCCATCTCGCGCCGCACTGACCGAGCCGGCAGAGGGGGCTCCCAAACTCTTGACCGGGATGGGTACGTGCGTACACTCTTTCAAAAGAGTAGACCACTCATTTTGGAGGCGCGGCCCGGCCGCGATTCACCATGACCCTCGAACGGTTTCGTGACGCAATGCGGGCCCAGCCCTTTGTCCCCTTCCGCGTCTACCTCGCCGACGGACGATCGATCTCTGTCGTTCATCCCGAGTATGTTGCCTGGAATCCCGGTGGACGGACCGCCGTCATTATCCAGCCCGACGACTCCTGTCAGCACGTCGACCTGCTCCTCGTGACGTCGCTCGAGTTCCCCGCTGCGGAGAAGGGGGCCGCCTGAAGAGCAGGTCGCTGCCGCTTCCAGGCAATTTGTGCCGCGGTTTACTCAAGATGAATTGGCCGCGTCCTTTGTTCAGACGCTTCGGCGTTCGCAATCCCGCTGCCCAAACCAAACAGCACGGCCCGGCCATGACAGATGCCATGACCGGGCCGCTTGTCTGAGCTGAGGAGATTTTAGAAGATCAAAAGGACGTGCCCGCCCTCCCCGATCGATGGGGCGAGCCGACACCTGCTCCGCGAATCACTTCGCGGCGGCGAGATCGGCCTTCCTCTTCTCCTCGATGATTTCCTTCTGGATGTTCCCCGGAGTCGGCCGGTACTTCGAGAACTCCATCGTAAACACCCCCTGCCCCTGCGTCATGCTCCGCAGGTCGGTCGAGTAGCCGAAGGTCTCGGCCAGCGGCACCTCGGCGATGATCGTCGAGGAGTTGCCGACGGTCTCGGTGGAGATGATCAGGCCGCGGCGCTTGTTGAGCTCGCCGGTCACGGGCCCCTGGAAGTCGGCGGGCACCTCCACCTCCATCTTCATGATCGGCTCGAGAAGGACCGGCTTCGTGTTGAGGAAGGCCTCACGGAAGCCGGCCCGGGCGCAGATCTGGAAGGCCATATCGGAGGAGTCGACGTCGTGGTAGGAGCCGTCTTCGAGCGTCGCCTTCACCCCCACGATCGGGAAGCCGGCGATCGGCCCCTTGTTGAGCACGGAGCGGAAGCCCTTCTCCACCGACGGGATGTACTCGCGCGGCACGCGGCCGCCGATGACGGCATCCTCGAAGATGAAGTTTTCGGGCTCCTCCTCGGGGAGGGGCTCGAGATGGCCGACGATGTGGGCGTATTGCCCTGAGCCGCCGGTCTGCTTCTTGTGCTTGTAGTCGTACGCGGTGCCCCTCGTGGGGGCCTCGCGGTAGCTCACCTTCGGCGCACCGACGGCCACCTCCACCTTGAACTCCCGCTTGATCCGCTCGACGTAGATGTCGAGATGGAGCTCGCCCATCCCGGCGATGAGCATCTCGCCCGTCTCCTCGTCGGTCGACATCCGGAAGGTGGGATCCTCGCGGGTAAACCGCTGCAGCGCCTTGCCGAGCTTGTCGAGGCCATCGCGATTGACCGGGGTGATGGCCATCTTGATGACCGGCTCCGGCACGAACATGCTCTCGAGCGTGCAGTATTTGTGGTCGGTGGCGTAGGTGTCGCCGCTGGCCGCATCGACGCCCATGACAGCGACGATGTCGCCGGCATCGGCCGAGTCGACTTCTTCACGCTTGTCGGCATGCATCCGCACGATCCGGCTGAAGCGCTGCTTCTGGCTCGTGCGCTGGTTGATGTAGGCCTCACCCTTCTTGATCGAGCCCTGGTAGATCCGCATGAAGGTGAGCTGGCCGTAGGGATCGTCGACGATCTTGAAGGCCATCGCCACCAGCTGCTTGGTCGCATCGGGAATGAGATCGAAAACCTCTTCGGGATTGTCCCACTTCTTGGCGATCACCTTCCGCTCCAGCGGGCTGGGGAGGTAGCGAACGACGGCGTCGAGGAGCGTCTGCACGCCCTTGTTCTTGTAGGCCGAGCCGCAGAACACCGGCGTGATGCTCTGGCTCTGCATGGCGGCCTTCACGATCGCGTGAATCTCGTCGTCGGTCGGCTGCTCCTCAGAGAGAAGCTTCTCCATCAGGCTGTCGGAATACATCGCCAGCGCCTCGAGCATCTCGTGGCGGGCCTGCTTGGCGGCCTCTTCGAGCCCGGCGGGGATCTTCTCGCGGCGGACGGTCTCGCCGTTCTCGCCGTCGAAGTAGCAAGCCTCCATCGCCACGAGGTCGATCACTCCCTCGAGCTTGTCTTCCTTGCCGATCGGGATCTGCATCGGCACCGGATCGGCACCGAGCTTGTCCTTGAGCTGCTTGACGACGCGGTCGTAGTTGGCGCCGGTGCGGTCCATCTTGTTGACGAACGCCAGCCTGGGCACCTTGTAGCGCTTCATCTGCCGGTCGACCGTCATCGACTGGCTCTGCACGCCGCCGACGGCGCAGAGGACAAGGATCGCGCCGTCGAGGACGCGCAAGCTACGCTCCACCTCGACGGTGAAATCGACGTGGCCCGGGGTGTCGATGAGGTTGATGTCGCAGTCGTGCCACTTCACGCTCGTGGCGGCACTGGTGATCGTGATCCCGCGCTCCCGCTCGAGATCCATGTAGTCCATGGTCGCGCCATCACCGCCGCCCTTCACTTCCTGGATGCGGTGGATACGGCCGGCGTAAAAGAGGATGCGCTCGGAGAGGGTTGTCTTGCCGGAGTCGATGTGGGCGGAAATGCCCATGTTGCGGAGCTTGGACAGATCCATGGGACCGGTGCACCTGCGGGAGGGATTGGGGACGGAAGGAAACGGACAGGGGGGCCGCGCCTCGCGGGAAACACCCGCCGGGGTCGGCCGGGCAGCGCCGAGGAAGAAGCTGGGAATATACTCTTGCCCACTCGATCGTGACAGTCGACCCGTTCCATCATGGGCGCGGTGTTTCTCCCCACAGTTTCGGCCCCCAGTTGCCGTTTTTTCGGCCGGGAGACTGCTTGATGACCCCCCTCGGCCCCTCTTCCCCCCCCAATCCCGCCGATCCCGCCCCCCCCGCGCCCCCCGACCACGGCCCTTCCCACCCCTGGGAAACGTGTGTCTGGCCGCTGGCCGCCTTCCTCGCCTTGGGCGCCCTCGAGCCGAGCCCCTCCGGCGGCGGCCTCGCCGCGAGCCTGGGAATCCCGATGTCGGCCTATCCGGCCGTCTACGCCCTCCGCCTCGCCGTCACCCTCGGCCTCCTCGCCTGGCACTGGCCGGCAATCCGCAGCTGGCTCGGCCGGGCCAGCTGGTGGCCCGCGCTGCTGGGCCTCTTTCTGGTGATCCCCTGGGTCGTTCTCGCCACCCTCCAGCGCGAGGCCGGCTGGGCGGGCTGGGCCGGCGGCACGGGGGAACGCGCCGCCTTCAATCCCTTCGAGGCCTACGCCGGCAACCCGATCGCCACCTGGGGCTATCTCCTCCTCCGCGGCCTCGGGCTGGTTGTCGTCGTCCCGATCGTGGAGGAGCTTTTCCTCCGCAGCTTCCTGATGCGGTATGTGATCAACGAAGATTTTTGGAAGGTCCCCTTCGGGAGCCTCACGGCGGCCGCCGCCGGCGCCTGTGCGGTCTATGCGATCGGCACCCACCCCGCCGAGGCGGTGGCGGCGCTGGCGTGGTTTGGGATCGTCACCGGGATCGCCGCCTCAACGCGCCAGCCGATCGATTGCATCCTCGCCCACGCCGGCACAAACCTCGCCCTCGGTGCCTGGGTGATCGCCACCGGTGCCTGGTGGCTGATGTGAAACCGCTTCCGGCCCGCCGACAGGCCGATGCGTTTTCCGGGGCGACGTGGCCGGCTCGCCGCGCCGCGGCGGCCTGGTGATCAGCGCGTTGCGATGGCGTGGCTACTCGCCGCGCGAGGTGCTCGAGGCACCGCTCGGCCATTTCCGCCTCCAGCGGAGCCATGCCGTGAACGGCGTGGCTGCCATTCACCCCCCCAATTTCCGCCCGCCGGCGTCGCTGGAAAACCATACCCTCCACTCCCGCGCCAGTGGTCCGAGACGTCTGAAATCCTCGACGCCGAGTTGCACTTCGCGGGTCACTCCCGCCCGGAATGCTTCGGAGAGCGCCAGGAAGGCCGCCTCGTCGATGGCGGTCGTGCCGAGGACGCGGCGGGCGGCCCCGAAACTCGACGGCACGTTGACGGCCTCCCCTGTGGCGTAGTGGTGCATGATGCGAAGGGCGTAGGTGAGCGTGGCGTCGGCATTGGCGATCTTGCCGGAGGTGATGTTGTCGTCGCCGGTGACGATGTCGGGAAAAGACCGGTCCGTAGCGGCTTCGAGGACCCTCGCCGCCAGCCCTGAGCGTGGTCCTGCAGCGAGGTCGACAAACCGGGCGCCTCGGCGTGCGAACCAGCGGCCATGACGCATCTGCAGGGCGGCGTAATGGCATGCCCAGCGCCGGAGGTCGTAACGCTGATAGAAGTAGAAGCCGGCCTCACCGGTAATGTGCGACAGGGCTCGCGACCGGGCGAGATCGACGATCTCGCGGCGAACAAAGACATAGCGGGTGTCGCCGCCGGTCATCCTCCGGTGGCGGGTCAGGGCTGCCTCGAGCCTGCGGCGTGTCCTCGGCACGTGGAAGTTTTCGCTCGAGATCAGCAGCGTGTCGCAGCCGCGCTTCGTCGCCTCCTCCCGACAGCCGTCGAGCCAGCGATCGAAATCGGCATAGCGTCGGTCGCGCAGCAGGATCCAGGCATCGGCGTGCTGGTCTGGCCACGAAGCCCCTGGCAGGCTCGGCGGATACCACACTCCCAGCCCGGCGAGTGTTTCCCGCGCTGCGGCGAGCGCCCGCTGCACGCTCGTGCTGCCGGTCTTGTGCGGGCCAACATGCACGGCAAGTCGGATCGGCTTGGGTGCTGGCACGATCAACGAATCTCCTCGGGCACCAATGGCGGTGGGGCCACGTCCCCCGCAGCATCGTCTCCGACCGGGACCGGCAGTCGGGCAGTGACCATCGTGCCGCGCCCGGGGCGAAACTCAACCCGGCATTCTCCGCCCACGAGCCGGGCCCGTTCCTGCATGCCGGTGATCCCGAAGCCCTGGCGATCGTCGCGCTTCGTGTCCCCTCCGTTCCCGAAGTCCTCGAGGCGGATTTCGACGGCATCCCCGACGCGCCGCAGCTCGAAGCAGGCACGCGGGCTGCCGCTGTGCCGGCGGACGTTGGAAAACGCCTCCTGAACGATCCGGTAGACAGTCACCTGGAAGGCGGGGGGGGTGTTGTCGGGCATCGGCCCGATCGTCGCCTCAACATCGATGCCGGCCCCTTCGAGATCGCCGATGAGGGTCTGGATGGCGGCGTCGAGGCCGAGGTCATCAAGCTCGGCGGGGCGGATGCCGCGGATCACGCGGCGGCCGTCATCGATGCCGCGCGCCAGGCAGCCGATCACGGTGTCGATCATCTCGCCGCACGCCGCGGGGAGGACGTCGCGGGGGAGGCTTTCGAGCATCATCTTCGCTCCGACGGCGTATTGGATGAGCCCGTCGTGAAACTCGCCACACAGCAGCTGCTTCTCCTGCTCCTGGATCTCGATCAGATTCCGCAGCACGTGCTCCTTCCGCTCGAGGTCGGCCCGGGCGTTGTGGAGTTCGGTGACATCGGTGGAGACGCCGCCGACGGCGATGATCTTGCGGTGGTCGTCGAGGATCGGAAACTTCACCGTCACGTAGGCATGGCGGCCGTCGGGGGTCTCGGCTGTCTCCTCGAAGGTCTGCGACTGTCCGGTGGCGATGACCCGCGAGTCGCTCACGGAGAGGATCTCGAGCGACTCCGGTGGCGAGGAGAGCCCGCTGCTGCTCCCGCCGGTTTCGTCGACCGGTTCCCCGAGCGCTGCCCCGCGGTTGTTGGCGAGGAGCAACCGGCCGTCGAGATCCTTGAGATAGACGACGGCCGAGGTGTGATCGAGAAACTCGCGAAGGTAGGTATCGCGTTCGCGGAGCCGGGCCTCGGCGCTGATTGCCGACTCGGCCTGCTACTCCAGATCGCGCCCCGACCGCTGGAGCTGATCTAACAGCCAGATGAAGATCC
>CALQRA010000029.1 GCA_943332855.1 Candidatus Kuenenia stuttgartensis | reverse complement strand
GCGCCCCGCAACCCCGTCGTCCTCGACAAAGCCGTCTCACTCGTCGGCACCGCCACCACCTACACAGGCCTGCCAGTGACCGGCGCGAAGGTCCGCTACCGGGTCGAGCGGCAGATGCGGTTCCCCCCTGGTGCCGATGGTTCTTCCCCTGGATCCCGTTTGACGCGGGCCCGGCCCGGATTCTGCGCGGCAGCGCCACGACCGATGCCGACGGACACTTCACCGTCGAGTTTCCGGCGAAGCCCGACCGGGGCGTGCCGGTTGAGAGCCTGCCGGTGTTCACCTACCGGGTGATCGCCGACGTTACCGATCCTTCGGGCGAGACGCGCTCCGCCGACCGGGCCGTCCGTGCCGGTTACGCGCCGCTCCAAGCCGATGTGAAGGCTGAGGCCTGGCAGGCCAGCGGCCCAGACGGCGCGCCAGCCGAGGTGACGCTCACCGTCACGACGCAGTCGCTCGATGACGAGCCACGCGCGGCCACTGGCACGCTCACGATCCGCCGCCTCGTCCAGCCGGAGCAGCCGCTCCGCGGAGACCTCCTCCAGCCCTTCGCCGTGGCGCGCCCGCGCCCCGCCGCTCGCCCAGCCCCCGGGGCCCAACGTGGAGGCAAGCCGGGGCGGATCCCGGCCGCTCTTCCCACTCCCGATCCGAATGATCCCGAGGGCTGGGAGAGCGGCGCGGAGGTCTTCAAAGCCGAGGACACCACCGATGGAGTCACCGGCAAGGCCGTCGCGAAGGTCAAGCTCCCCCCCGGCATCTACCGGGCAGAGTTTGTCGTCGCTGGAGCCAACGGCACCCCCGACGTGAAGGCCCGCCACACGATTCAAGTCGTCGACCCGGAGGCCACCACCGCCACGATCAAGCGCCCCCTCATGCTCACCGCGGCGACGATGACCGCCCAACCAGGGAGTACCTTCGAGGCGATCGTCGCCACCGGCTACGACGAGGGACGCGCCCTCGTCGAGGTGCTGCAGGACGGCAAGCTCCTTTCGCGCCACTGGACCGAGCCGGGGCGGACGCAATGGCCGGTGCGGGTCGGGGTCGGCGACGACCACCGCGGCGGCTTCACGCTCCGCGCGTGGATCGTGCGCGACGGCCGGCTTCATCTGAAGGAGCAGGTCATCGACGTTCCCTGGACGAACAAGAGGCTTGAGATCGCCTGGGAGCGGTTCACCCGCCGCGTCGAACCGGGGGCGAAGGAAGTCTGGCGGGCCCGCGTGAAGACGGCCGACGACGCCCTCGACGGGGCAGGGAAGGGGGTGCCCGCTGAGATCGTGGCGACCCTCTACGACCAGTCGCTCGATGCGCTCTCGCCGCTCGCCTGGCCCTCCGGCCTCGCCTCGCTCTTCCGCCGTGAGGCGTCGACGGTGAACACGCTGTTCAGCAACCGCGCCGAGGTCCTCCAGCAGATCGTGGGAAGCTGGGCGATGCCGCAGGTGCCGGTCGAGATCAGCTTCCGCCGGTTCCGCGATCCGTTCGGCCCCCAGTCGATGCAGTTCTTCGGATTCAATCGCCGTGGAATGCTCCCAATGATGCGCGGCGCGATGCCGGCGGCGCCGATGATGGCTGACGCGATGTTGGCCGAAGGAATGATGGGCAGGGATGCCGCCCCGGCCCGGTTGAGCCGGCTGATGGCCAAGGGGGCGCCGGTCGCCCTCGGCCTCGAGATGGATTTCGCCGCCGTGGGTGAGGGGGGAGGACCACCGCCAGCGGCGAACACGGCTGCCGCCGCTCCGCCGCCGCCCCGGAAAAACCTCGTCGAGACGGCATTCTTCTTTCCCAGTCTCCAAAGCAACGACGACGGCAGCGTGACGATCGAGTTCACCCTCCCCGACACGCTCACCACCTGGCAGTTCAAGTCGCTCGCCCACGATGCGAGCCTCCGCTCCGGCACGCTCCTCGACACGGCCGTGGCCGCCAAGGATCTGATGGTGGAGCCGGTCGTACCCCGATTCCTCCGCGAGGGGGACGTCGTCGAGATCCCGGTGAAGGTCGGCAACCGCTCGACCGGCACGCTTGCCGGAAAGGTGCGCCTCGAGCTCTTCGATGCCCGTACCGGCGACTCCCGCCAAGCGCTCCTCGAGACACCGGCCGAGCAGCCCTTTGAGCTTGCCGCTGGGCAGTCAAAGCCGGTGGTCTTCCGGGTGCGCGTGAGCGATGGCACGGAGACCTTGCGCTATCTCGCCACCGGCTCGGCCGGCCGGGCCGCCGATGGCGAAGAGGCCTTTCTTCCAGTCCTCTCCCGGCGCGTGCTCGTCGATGAGTCGGTGCCGATCACGCTCCGCGGCCCCGGCTCGAAAACGGTGACTATTCATCGCCTCGCAACCGTCAAGGATCATCCCTCGATCGCCAGCCAGTCGCTTGTCGTCCAGGCAGCATCCAATCCCGCCTGGTATGCCGTCCTCGCTTTGCCGTCGATCGCCGAGCCGACCGATGAAAGCGTCGAGACCCTGTTCACGCGGCTCTATGCCAACGCTTGGGCCGGCCACATCGCCCGCTCCGACGCGCGGATCGCGGCAGCGTTCGAGCAGTGGCGCAATCCCCCCCCGGGGCAGCAGCCACTCGAGAGCCCGCTCGAAAAAAACTCGGAGCTGATGCAGACGCTCCTCGCCGAGACGCCGTGGGTCCGCGAGGCGGTCGGCGAACGCGAAGCGCGCCACCGCATCGGCCTCCTCTTCGACGCCAACCGGGCGGCCGACGAGCAGGCCTCGGCCCTGCGGCGCCTCGAAGGGATGCGAGCCGGCGACGGCGGCTGGCCCTGGTTCCCCGGTGGACGCACCTGCACGCCGGTGACGCTCTCGATCCTCGCGGGCTTCGGCCGGCTCCGGGCCGCCGGGGTCAATCCCGACATCCAACCGGCCCTCGCCACGCTCCCCTGGCTCGACGGTCAGTTTGTCGAGTGGCGAAATGAAGCGAAAAAAAGAGGAAAGGGGGAGCTGACGATCGACTCTGGTGTTGCGCTCGCCCTTTACGCGCGCAGCTTCTTCACGGCCGACGTGCCTCCCCAGGGGGATGCCGCCGCCGCGATCGACTTCTGGCGCAACAACGCGCGGCTGACCTGGATGAAGGTCGACGCCCGCCGCTCGCAGGGGCATCTGGCGATCGCGCTGGCTCGTTCCGGCGATCGGGAGACGGCCCTCTCGATCATCGACAGCCTCCGGCAGCGCGCCGTCGACGCCGACGTAAAGCCGGGCGAGGAGCAGGATGCCTGGCAGGGGATGTGGTGGCGTGATCCCCACCCGGCCTGGTGGCAGTGGGCCGCGGCGCCGATCGAGACGCAGGCGATCATGATCGAGGCTTTCGACGAGGTGGCTGGCGACCGCGAGGCCGTCGAGGCGCTGAAAGTTTGGCTCCTGTCGCAGAAGCGCACGAGCCGGTGGCGCGGCAACCGGGCTACGGCCGATGCCGTCGGCGCGCTGCTCGGCCGCGGCGCGGATCTCCTCGCTTCGACGGAGCTGGTGACCGTCGATATCGGCGGCGAGAAGATCGAGCCGGGAAAAGACGGCGCGCCCCGTGCCGAGGCGGGCACAGGATTCATCGAGACCAGGTTCACGCGCCGCGAGATCGAGCCGAGAATGGGGACCGTCACGCTCTCGCGGAAGGAGAAGGGGCTCGCTTTCGGCGGCGTCCATTGGCAGTATCTCGATGACATCGACAATGTTGCGGCAGTGGGCCGCGCGGAACTGGCGATCGACAAGCAGCTTTTCGTGAAGCGGCAGACGAAGGCCGGGCCGGAGCTCGTGGCCGCGGCCGCCGATGGCACGACGCGCGTCGAGGTCGGAGATGAGCTCGTCGTGCGGCTCGTGGTGACCAGCGATCGCGATTATGAGTTCCTCGAGCTCTCCGACCACCGCCCAAGCCTCACCGAGCCGGTCGATGTCCTCTCGGGGTGGCGGTGGGCCGACGGGGCCGGCTGGTATCTGGCCGTCCGCGATGCCTCGACGCAGCTGTTCTTCGAGCGGCTGCCGCGTGGGACGCACGTCTTCGAGTATTCGCTCCGGGCGGCGCACCGGGGCCGCGCCTCAAGCGGGTTTGCCTCGATCCGCAGCCGCTATACACCGGAGTTCTCCGCCCACTCTGGTTCCGTCGGCCTGGAGGTGGAGTGAGCGGCGGCGTGCTATTCTCTCCCGCATGAAACATCGACAGGAACCGACCGTTCAGCCCCGCCGTGACGAGGATGGCGCGGTGGTGAGCACGGAGCTCGCCCGCGAGCGCAACCGCGAGGCGGCCGACCGCACCTTACTCGCCTGGATCCGCACGAGCCTGGCGATGGTCAGCCTCGGCTTCGGCATCGAGCGCTTCGGCCAGGCGGCGATGAGCCTCGACGGCGGGGGATTCTCGCCGCTGAAGACGAGGTTTTACGGGGCGACGCTCATGGCCCTGGGGATCGTGGCGACGCTCGCCGGGATGTGGGAGCACCGGCTCGTTCTCCGAGCGGTGTCCCAAGACGATTACCGCTATTCCGACCGACCGCCGATCGCACGCTGGCTCGGCGCCGGGCTCGTCGTCGTGGGAATCGCCGGGCTGGCCGCGATGCTCGTCACCTTCTGAACTCCGAGGATCCGCCGTGGTCTGGGATCATGTCTACGACCCGCTCGGCTCCCCGCTTCTCTCCACGCTCGTGGCGATGCTGCCGCTGGTGGTGCTGCTGGGATTGCTCGCCGGTTGCGGGTGGTCGGCACAGCGGGCGGCGCTCGCGGGCCTCCTGACGGCCCTCGGCGTGGCCGTCGGTGTCGTCGGCATGCCGCTGGATGCTGCGGCTGCGGCCACGCTCTACGGCGCCTGCTTCGGGCTGTTCCCGATCGGGTGGATCATTGTCACGGCGATGTTCCTCTACAGCCTGTCGGTTGAGGCGGGTGCCCTCGACGTCATGAAGCGTTCGGTGACCAGGCTCTCCCCTGATCACCGCATCCAGGCGCTCCTCATCGCCTTCGCCTTTGGCGCGTTCCTCGAGGGGGCCGCCGGCTTCGGCGCACCGGTGGCGATCTCAGCGGCGCTCCTCACCGGAGCCGGATTCCCCGCCTTCGAGGCGGCTTGTCTGGCGCTCATCGCCAACACCGCCCCGGTCGCGTTTGGGGCCCTGGGAACCCCGATCATCACCCTCGCCAAGGTCACCGGCCTCGAAGAGCAGGCAATCTCGGCGATGGCGGGGCGGCAGCTCCCCTTCTTTTCGCTCATCGTCCCGGCCTGGATGGTGGTGACGATGGCGGGCTGGAAGGGGCTCGTCGGCGTCTGGCCGGCGGTCCTTGTCTGCGGGGCCTCGTTCGCGCTGGTGCAGGCGGGCGTGGCGAACTTCGTCGGCCCGGCGCTGGTCGACGTCGTCGGCGGGCTCGTGAGCCTCGCCTGCCTGGCGGCGTTCATGCGGGTCTGGCAGCCGCGGGATTGCTGGCGCTACGGCGCGGCGGAGAGGCCCTCCCCGGCGACCGGCCCGGAGGCGATCGATCCTCCGGCCAGGATCGTGTGGGCCTGGATGCCGTGGGTGTTTCTCTCGCTCTCGGTGTTTGCCTGGGGGTTGCCGGCGGTGAAAGCCGCGCTCGAGGCCAAGCCGGAGAGCGCCTTGGGGGGCATCGTGCCGATCGCGATCGTAACGCCGGAGTTCCCGGTGCCCCGCCTCCACGAGGCTGTCGCCAAGGTCGCGCCGGCAACGCACCTCGATCGCGAACTGGAACGGGCGGTCTTCCGCCTCAACTGGCTCTCAGCCGCAGGCACCGGGATCCTCCTGGCGGCGCTGGTCGCGATTCCCTGGCTGGGAATCGCTCCGCGGCAGGCCTGGCGGATCTGGGGGGAGAATCTCTCCCGGCTCGCCCTCCCCCTCGTGACGATCGCCGCGATGCTGGCGCTGGCCTTCGTCACCCGCTATTCCGGGACCGACGTGATCCTGGGGCTGGCGATGACGCGCACCGGCCCCGCCTACCCGTTGTTCGCGGCGCTCCTTGGCTGGCTCGGCGTCGCCCTCACCGGATCCGACACCTCAAGCAACGCAATGTTCGGCAGCCTCCAGCGCGTCACCGCCGGGCAACTCGGCCTCGATCCGCTCCTGATCTGCACCGCCAACAGCACCGGTGGCGTGATGGGGAAGATGATCGACGCCCAGAGCATCGTCGTCGCCGCCACCGCCACCGGCATCGATCGCCAGGAGGGGGCGATCCTGCGGCGGGTCTTCCCTCATAGCCTCGCCTTGGCGGTCCTTGTCGGGCTGCTCGTCTGGCTCCAGACCGGCCCGCTGGCCTGGATGGTCCCTGCTCACTAGCTACCCGTGGAAAAAGTCATCCCTGACCGGACCGGCTGCTGGGCAGCCGGGAGAATCAGTCCACTTGGAAAACCTCCGGTTTTCTCGAGTGCTGCGCACTCGCGACCGCCTCGTGCGGTCGATTCGATGGTTTATCCACAGCCTGCTAGCCCCACGCGGGCTGTGATTCGGCGGGGGGGCGGCGGACGGGTGCAAGGGCATCCGCAGCCGGTAGAATTGGATCGCTCCCCGGCCGGTCCCATCGGCTCTCTCTCCTCCCCAGCCTAAAGCAGGCCCCGCCATGCGACGCGTCAACGTGCCGCTCATCATCGGTATCGCTCTTCTCCTCTTCGGCGGCGTGGCGGCAACGTATCTGCTCCATCGCTTCCAGGTACGGCGCAACGCCGAGGACATGGCCCGTCAGGCCAAACGCCAAATCGACGAGGGGAACGACCAGGAGGCGATCAGGCTCCTGGGGCGGTACGTCGCCCTCCGGCCTGACGATGCCCCGCGGCAGCGCGAGTATGCCGAAGTCCTCCTCCGGCAGGTCGATTCGGGCAAGGCCAGCCCCCGCGCCGTCGGCGCGACGCTCGCGGCCCTCGAAGTGACGGTCCGGAGAAACCCCGAGGAAGACGACCTCCGCGAAAAACTGGCAACGCTCCTGGCCCGGACGGGGGACGCCGACTCCGCCCGCGACCACTTCGCCATGATCCGAGACCGGCGCACCGCCGGCGAGTCCAACGACGACACCATTCGCGTCGACCTGCTCTATGCGGCGATGGCTACGCGCACCGGGAAGTTCGACGAGGCCGAGGCGGTCCTCGCCCCCCTCACCGGCTTCGATCGGCGGACGAGACAATTCGACCCCGCCTTCAAGCCGGCCCCCGGCCATCCCGAGGCCTTCTCCAACCTCGCAGGGATTCTCGAGCGACACCGCCGCGATCCGAAGACGGCGACACAGATCGTGGAGCGGATGGTCGAACTGGCGCCCGAAGACGTGGCAACGTGGAAGATCATGGCCGCCTGGCAGATGGGGCATGGGCAGATCGACGAAGCCACCAAGGCGGTGGAGAAGGCCCGGGCGCTCGCCCCCGACGATCAGGAGGTGGCCCTCTTCGAGCTTCAGGTGGCGATGGTCGGGAAGCGTTTCGACCGGGTCGAGGAGATCCTCGCCGGGCCGCTCCAGGATGCCCCCGATTCCGAACAAATCGTCGCCGCGAAGGCCCTCCTGGCTGGCCAGCGAGGAGACAGGGACGGCGTGATCGCCATCTACCGCGACGCCCACGCTTCGAATCCCGCCAACCCTATCTATCGGGTCGAGCTCCTCATCGGGCTGGCCGATCTTCGGCGGATCGACGAGCTCCGCCCGCTGATTGCCGAATCGCTGCCGATTCTCGGCAAGGACGCAGTGCCGATCCTCTGGGCAGAGGCGGTGGTGGCGATGTCGGAGCAGCGCTGGCTCGAGGCGCTCCAACTCTGGGAGCGCGTCAGGGCCCAGATCGCGACCGATGCGGCGCTCACCCGGCGCGTCGAGACGTTTGTCGCGACCTGCTACGGCGCCCTCGGCCAGCGCGATCAGGCTAACGATGCCCGCAAGCGGGCCTTCGCCGACGCCCCCGAATCGGCCGGCGCCCAATACTTTGAGATGATCGCACTCGAGCAGACCCCGCGCTGGCGGGAAGCGCTGCAGATCGCCGAGGCATTGGCCGGACAATTGCCCGCAGGGACGTTGGCCGACAACCCGCCGCTGTGGAAGCCGCTGCTGCGACTCCGCATCCGGGACCAAGTCACGCGCGACGAGCCGCAGCGCGACTGGGACAAGGTCGAGACGCTCATCGAAACAATTGCCGCGAAGCCCGACGTCGACCCGAACGAGATCGAGCGGATGAGGGTCGACCTGCTCGCCGCCAAGGGAAATCTCGACGAGGCCCTCGCCGCCTCCGAAGCCCTGATCGCGGAACACGCCGACAATCCCTCGCTCTTTGCCCAAAACCTCCTTCTCATCGTCGCGGCCGGCCGGAGCGACGATGCCCGGGCGCGGCTGGCCGGGGCCGCCGATGCGCTCCGTGACTCCGCTGAAGTGCTCGAGGCAGAAGCCCGGCTGGCGGCAACGGCCCCCGCCGCCGAAGCAGCCGGCTGGCTGACCGACCTTGAGGCCCGGATGGGGCGGGTGAATGGCCCCGCCGCCGATCGTTGTGCCCGCCAACTGATCGCGATCCATATCGGCCGGGGGAACGTCGCCGACGCCGAGCGCCTCGCCAAAAAGGTCCTCGCGGGGCAGCCGAAGGACCTCGCGATCCGCCAGGTTGTGCTCGAAATCGCCGCCGAACGCGATGCCGTCGACGAGGTCGCCCGCGAGGCCGCCGAGATCGTCCGTGTTTCCGGGCCGACCACCGCCTCCGCTCGGCTGGCGACCGCCGTCTCCCGGATCGTCGGCATCCGCGCCGAGCGGCAGAAGATGAGCTTCGAGGAGACCCCCACCGTGGCACTCAAGCCCGAGGATCGCGCCATTCTGGAAGAGGCCCGTGGACTCCTCGTCCAGGCGGGCGAGGAGCGGCCACGCTGGTCGGAGGTGCCGCGGATGCTGGCGGCGATCGCCGAGCTCCAGGGGGATCCAAGCGCCGCCATCGGCCACCTCCGCAGCGCGGTCGGGCTCGGAGAGACGCTGCCGTTCGCGCGGCGCCGACTGGCCATCCTTCTCTCGGCAGCCGGTCGCCTCGACGAGGCAGCGCCGGTGATCGCGTCGCTCGGCGATGCAGGCGGCCCGGCCATCGACCGGATCCGCGCCCAGGTCCTCGGCTCTGCGGGCCGGACCGATATCGCCCTCCAGATCGGCGCCACCCTCACGCCGGATGATTGCCGCGATCCGCAGCAGCTGGTGTGGTACGCCCGGTTGCTGGCCAGCTGCGGCCGACCGGAGGAGGCCGAGGCGGTCTGCCGCCGGGCGACCGATGCGGCGCCGACCGATGCCAACGCTTGGCTGACGCTCGTCCGGCTGCAGGCTGCCGCCGGAGGGGTCGAGCGGGCGACCGAGACGGTCGGCCTGGCGCTTGCGAAGCTCGAGGGTCCATCCCGGGAACGATTCGAGGCCGCCGTCGACGAAACGATCGGTTCCCCGGAGGCGACCGAACGCGCCGCCCGGGAGGCGGTCGAGAAGGCCCCCGACGATCTCGTCGCCGCCCGACATCTCGTCGACCTCCTCCTGCGGCGCAATCGCCCCGCTGAGGCCGGCGCGGAGCTGCGGCGGATCATCGGGCTGGAATCGGCCCAGGGAACCCCGACGATCGCCTGGGCCAGGCGCGTCCTCGCCTCGCAGTTGGCCGCCAGCCCGCGCTATGGCGATCTCCAGCAAGCGCTCGAGATCCTGGGGAAGAATGTCGACGGAACAGGTCTCCAGTACTCCGAGGACGTCGCGCTGTCGATCAGCTTTCTCATCGGCAGGAGTGACCCAGCCAGTTGGCGAAGGGCCCAGAACCTGTTCGAGACCCTCGCCAAACGTCGCCCGCTGACCGTCGACGAACGGATCAGCCTGGCCCGGATCCAGTCGCTGGTCGGAAACCGCACGAAGGCCCGTGACGACCTCAAGGCGATCGCGATCTCCACCGAAACGAGCACGGCCGTCGTCGGCTCGATCGTCGAGCTGCTCACCAACGATCGCGACTTCGTCGAGGCGAATGCATGGCTCCGCCGCCTCAAGGAATCGGCCCCCGACCTCCAGACGACGGTCCGCCTCGAGGCGAAGCTGGCCCTCGCCGAGGGGGAGCGCGACCGGGCTGCCCGCGCGGTGGCAAAGCTCTTCGACGATGAGACCCTGACCGCGCAGAATGCCCCCCGCCAGCTTTCGGCGGCCCGGGTTGCCGCCGACCTCGGTTTCCCCGAAGCCGCCGACGGAATGCTCGAGCGCTATGCCTCGATGTCGCCGGAGGGGGTCGCGATGCGGGCCATGTCGCTCGGACGCCAACACCGCACCACGGAGGGGGTGGAGTTGCTGGAGACGATTCGCGGCAAGGTGTCGCCGGCGATGTACCTCGACGCCTTGGCGGTGATCCTGCGGCACGCGGAGACGGCATGCGACCCGGCGATCGACGACCTCGTCGCCGGCTCGATCGGGGCGATCCAGCGCGAGAATCCCGGCTCCCCCGAGATCGGGCTCCAGGCCGCAATCGCCAAGGAATCCCTCGGCCGGATCGCCGAGGCGGAGCAGGACTACCGCCAGCTCCTCGCCACCGAGGGCTTGGGGGATGTCCAGGCCGGGATCGTGGCGGCCAACCTCGCCTGGATGCTCGCCCGTCCGGAGACGGCCGACGAGGCGCTCGAGCTCGTCGAGCGGGCGATCCGCGAGCTCGGCCCCCTTCCCGACATCCTCGACACCCGGGCGCTCATCCGCCTCGCCAAAGGACAGACGATCCTCGCCCTCGAGGACATGAACGACGCCGTTCTCTCCCCCTCCCCGCTCAAGCTCCTCCATCTCGCCGCGATCCAGACCGAGCTCATCGACCTCAAAGCCGCCAGCGATTCATTGGCGCAGGCCAAGGCGCTCGGGCTCGGCCGGGAACGCCTCACCCCCGACGATGCCGCGCGACAGGAGCAGGTGGAATCGTTCCTCGCTTCCGCCGATGGAAAAAGCTGACATGGAGCGTGTTTGCCCCCTACAGAGGCCCCTGGATCGTCATGCCCGGACACGCCGGTGCGGTCTGCGGAGCCGTTGTGCCGGTCGATGGCTGATCGTCGTCTGGCTGTGTAGCCTCGCGCCGCTTTTCGTTCAGGGGGGCGATCCGCGGGCGGCCGACGGCGCGGAATGGACGGTCCCGTTCGGGGGGAACGCCTACGAAGTGGCGTCGAAGCCTGGCTCGAATGACGGGCTCGAGCGCGGTGGAGCGGAGGTCCGCTGGCACGATCCGGAAACAACCTGGAGCGTCTGGTTTCACATCGACCGATCGGCCGACGCCGCGGTGGAACTGGTTTCGGCGGAAACCGGCGGCCGGGCCGAAGTGGAACTGACGCTCGGCGACACCGCCGTCACCGCCGAACTCTCCGGCGACGATCGCGGAAGCGCCCCGTTCGGGACCTTTCCCCTCGTTGGCCCGGGCTACGTCAAGGCCGAGATCCGGGGGGTGCGCCGCGAGGGTGGGGCCTTCGCCAGCGCTCCTGTCCTGCGGATCCGCTCGGAGACTCCCGAGCTCGTCGTGACCGCCGTCACCACCAACGATGGCGCCATGTATTACTGGGGCCGTCGCGGCCCCTCGGTGCACCTTGGTTACTCGCTCCCGGCCGAGAAGGAGATCGAGTACGCCTACGGTGAGGTGACCGTCCCCGAGGGGGAGGATGCCCTCGGCAGTTTCTTCATGGCCAATGGGTTCGGGGAGGGTTACTTCGGCATGCAGGTCAACGGCCCGGCGGAGCGGCGCGTGCTGTTCTCCGTCTGGAGCCCGTTCACGACCGACGATCCGACAAAGGTACCCGAGGCCGACCGCGTCGCGCTGCTCCGCAAGGGGGAGGGGGTGCGGACGGGTGAATTCGGCAACGAGGGGAGCGGCGGACAGAGTTTCCTCGTTCATCCCTGGAAAGCCGGCCTCACCTACCGCTTCCTGACGCGGGTCGAACCGGCCGGCGACGGGACGACGACCTACACCTCATGGTTTGGCGAGGGGGATGCGTGGCGGTTGATCGCGTCATTCCGCCGCCCGCGGACCGATCGCCACCTGACGGGCTTCCATTCCTTTCTCGAGAACTTTCTCGACACCACCGGCAACGTCGGCCGACGGGCACGCTACGCGAACCAATGGGTGCGCGACACCGAGGGCACCTGGCACCCGATCAGCACGGCGAGGTTCACCGGCGATGCCACCGCCTCCGGTGGCCACCGCCTCGACTACGCCGGCGGGCTGGAAGGCGATGGATTTTTCCTGCGGAACTGCGGCTTCTTCTCGCCGCCGGTGAAGCTCGGCAGCGTGTTCACCCTCGATCCGCCGCCGGCTAAACGGCCAGCGATCGATCTCGAGGCGCTGCCCTGACCGACCTGCCCTGCGGCACTCGCTGCCGCCGCAGTGCAGGCAGCCGTCAGGCGAACAGCCGCCCCTCGACCCGGCCGGCGACGTCGGTGAGGCGGTGGTCGCGCCCGGCGTGCCGGAAGGTGAGCCGGGTGTGGTCGAGCCCGAGCGCCGCGAAGAGCGTGGCGTGGAGATCGTGCATGTGGACCCGATCGACGACGGCGTGGTGGCCGAAGTCGTCGGTCTCGCCATGGGCATGACCGGCCCGGAAGCCGCCCCCGGCAACCCAAACGCTGAACCCGGCGGGATTATGGTCACGGCCGGTGCCGTTTTCTTGGGCGTACGGCGTGCGGCCGAACTCGCTCCCCCACCACACGATCGTGTCATCGAGCAACCCGCGTCGCTTCAGATCGCGGACCAGCGCCGCCACGGGCCGGTCGGTGGCGCGGGCGTGGAGGGCATGCTTGGGCATGTCGGCATGCTGGTCCCAGGCCGGGTTGTTGGAGTTGTCGGTGTAGTTGACCTGCACGAAGCGCACGCCGGCCTCGCACAGGCGGCGAGCGAGGAGGCACTGGCGGCCGAAGTTGTCGGCCGGCCCACCGTCGATCCCGTAGAGCGCGAGCGTCTCGGCCGTTTCGCCGGCGGGATCGAGAACGCCCGGCGCCACGGATTCCATCCGCGCCGCCAGTTCGCCGGCGGCGATCACCGCCTCGATCTCGGCATCGCCGGGGCGGGCTGCAGCCTGGGCGGCGCCGATCCCGGTGAGCAGCTCGCGACCGGCCGCCGCCAGGGGCCCGCCGCGCGGCGGCGCGAGATTGCGGATGCCGCTCTCGCGGGCCGGCAGACCAGCACGCCCGATGGGAGTGCCCTGGTGGATCGGCGGGAGGAAGGCGGTGCCGTGGTTCCGCGGGCCACCGTTGCCCAGGCTCGGCGCGAGGCTGACGAAGCCGGGCAGGTCGGTGTTCTCCGTCCCGAGGCCGTAGTCGAGCCAGGCTCCGAGCGATGGACGCACGGCCGTGGTGGCACCGCAGTGGAGGAAGAGTGTCGCCGGACCGTGGGCAATCCCCTCGGTGTGGAGGCTGCGGACGACACACAGATCGTCAGCGATCCCCGCGATCTCCGGAAAGAGATCGGAGACCCACAGCCCGCTCTCCCCGCGCCGGGCGAATCGCCACAGCGGCTTCATGACTCGCTGCGGCGGGCTCGTCCCCGTCTTGGCTAGGCTGCGGAGATCACCGAACGGCATCTGCTTGCCGTCGTCGGCCGTGAGCCGCGGCTTCGGATCGAAACTGTCGACCTGACTCACGCCGCCAGCCATGAAGAGGAAGATCATCCGCTTGGCGCGATGCGGAAGATGGGGGCCGGTCGCCGCGGGGGCTGTGCCGGCCTGCAGTCCGGCCCAGGCAATGGCCCCGAAGCCGCACCCGGCGCGGGCCAGGGCCGCGCGCCGCGACCGAGTGATTCCCGCTGGAACGATGGTGGAGAACATGGGAGCGGTTCAGTCGAGAAAGCGGAAATCAGGACTCGAAACGATCGCTTGGCAAAGCACCGCCCAGGCCTCGGGTTCACCCCCGACGCGCGCGAGGAAGTCGACGGCCGCGCTCCGTTCCCCGGCCGATGGCCGGCGCCCGACGAGGAGCCGGAAGGCCCTGTCGAGGCGATCCTCGTCCGTGAGCGCCTCGGCACGGACCCGCTGGGCAACGGCCCGGCAGGCCTCGACGACGAACGGATCGTTGCCGAGAAACAGCGCCTGCACGGCGACGGTGCTCGCCTGGCGGCCCCCAGCGGAGGCGTTGATGTCGGCGAAATCGAAGGCCTCGAAGAGGGGGGGGCGGCGGTTGCGGAACGCGGGCGTGTAGACGCTGCGGCGGACGTCGTCGAACACGTAGCCATACTCGATCGTCTGGGCGGCAGTGTCGTTGGCGTCGATCTCCCCTGCCCCCGCGATCGAGAGCCCACCGAGGGTGCGATCAAGCCGCCCCGCCGCCGCGAGCAGACCGTCGCGGATCTGCTCGGCATCGAGCCGACGCCGCAGCGCCCCGCTCCACAGCCCACGATCAGCTTCGGAGGGGGGCGCCACCGCCTGCCGGTAGGTGCGAGAGAGGACAATCTCCCGGACGAGCGGCTTGAGCCGCGAGCCCTGTTCCGCAAACCGGCGCGCGAGCCAGTCGAGGAGCTCCGGGTGGGAGGGGCGCTCGCCGCTGGCCCCGAAGTTATCGACGGTGGGGACGATCCCGTGGCCGAAGAGCCAGGCCCAGACGCGATTGGCGATCACACGCCGCGGTAGCGCGCTCTCCCTGCTCCCGATCCACTCCGCCAATTCCCTCCGGCCGCTGGAGCCGGCAGGGATGGCGAGGTCGGTCGCGAAAACCTCGGGCAATCCCCGGGGCACGACCCGCCCCCGGTTCTTCTCGACCCCGCGGACACGGATCGCCGCGTCTCCCGGGGTGGGGTGGTCCTCCACAACCATCGCCGTTGGGCGCGGCAGCAGTTCTGCGTTGAGCCGGCCGAGCTCCGCCTCGATCTCCACCAGGCGCGCTGTGGCGGCGCCAGGGGGTGAGTCGGTGATCTCCTGCTTTATCGTGGTGCGTTCCACCTTCAGCAGGGCGACGCGGGCCTCAATCTCGGCCCGGCGGGAGGCAATCTCCGCCGGCTCGGGGAGCGGTCGGGCGATCCACCGGGCGACGTTGTCAGTCTCGTTGAAGAGCGTTCTGGTGCTCGCGAAGATGCCGGCGAGCCCGTAATAGTCGGCCTGCGAAAGGGGATCGGAGGGATGGTCATGGCAACGGCAACAGCCGATCGAGAGCCCGAGAAAGGTTCGCCCGATCGTCTCGAGCTGCTCGTCGATGATGTCGAAGCGGAGCTGGGCCTTCTCCTGCTCCTCGTAGTTGGTGGGGCCGAGAGCGAGGAAGCCGCTGGCGACGAGATTCCCCTCGATCGTGGCAGGGTCGGCCGTACCATCGGCGGCGAGGAGGTCACCGGCAAGTTGCGGCACGACGAACCGGTCATAGGGGAGGTCGGCGTTGACGGCGGCGATCACCCAGTCGCGGTAGCGCCAGGCATCCTTGAACAGGAGCGTCCGGCCGCCGCCGCTCGATTCGGCGAAGCGGGCCAGATCGAGCCAATGACGGCCGAAACGTTCGCCGAAGGCTGGGTCGGCGAGGAGGTGGTCGACGAGGTCCGCCACCGCCCCGTCGGCGTCGCGGGCATGCTTCGCGACGAAGGCATCGGACTGCTCCGGCGTGGGTGGCAGGCCGATGAGATCCTCGCTGATCCGCCTGACGAGCACCTCGGGCGCCGCTTCGGCCTGCGGCCGGAGGCCGGCGGCATCGAGGCGGGCGCGGATGAAGCGGTCGATCGGGGTGCGGTTCCAGGCGGGATCGGCCACGGCGGGGGGCGTCGGGGCGGCGAGGGGCGCGACGCTCCAAAAACGCCCCCCTTCGGCGGCCGTCATTCCCTGCGCTTGGCCGGGAAGGAGACGCGGCCGCGGATCGACAAAACCCTCCCGTGGGTCGTGGGCACCGCGGCGCACCCAAGCCGCCACCAACTCGATCTCCTCGGGCGCGAGCTTGCCATCGGGAGGCATCTGCGGCGCCCCGGCCTCCCAGCGGATCGCCCGTATCAAAAGACTCTGGTCCGGTTCCCCCGGCACGATCGCCGGCCCGGAATCCCCCCCCTGGGCCCAGCCGTCACGGAGATCGAGCCGCAGGCCGCCACTGATCTCCTCATCGGCCGCGTGGCACCCCAGGCAACGCGCTGCCAGCAGCGGCGCGATCGATTCCGTGAAGCCGGGATCGACCACCGCCGGCTCGGATTCCGCTGCGAATGACAGGGGGAAAGACCCCGGGGAAAGCAACACGATTCCGCCGGCGATCGCCCCGGCGACCGTCGCGCTCCCAATCCACCACGCCCCTGTCACAGCCATGGTCTAGGCCCCCGTGTGCTCACCCGGTTGTGGCGGGGAGCAATCTTTGATGAGTCTACCTCATCGCCGGGTGGTCTCACCCCCGTTCACCACGTGTCGGGGAGGATCCGCAGCAGCCAGGCCACCAGCCGCCAGCGCCGCGTGACATAGGCATGGGAGCGTTTCCGCCGGATCGCCGCCACGATCTGCCGGGCTGCCGTCTCCACCGGCGCCACCCAGAACAGCCCCTCCCCCTTCGCCATCGCCGTGTCGACGAAGCCGGCCTGGATGTCGGTGACCACAATGCTGTGCTTCCGGGCGGCGGCACGGTGGCGGAGGGCCTGGAGGTAGCGGCTCACGAAGGCCTTGCTCGCGCCGTAGGCGGGGGCGTCACCATGGCCGTGGAGCGCCGCCAGGGAGGAGAGGCCGACGAGGTGCCCGGTTCGACGGCCCTCGAAGTGCCGCATCGCCGCCCCGGCGAGCGCCGTGAACCCGGCCACATTGACCGCCACCGTCTCCGCTTCAGGGGGCCACTCGAGCGCGGGGTTTTCGTGGCCGACGCCCGAGGAGATGACGACAAGATCGACCGCCCCGAGCTCCCCGACCAGCGCATCGAAGACGGCGATCGCAGCGTCGGGGTGGCGGAGATCGATCGTGCGGTGGATGACGGTGCACCCCGGGTGGCGCGACAAGATCTCCCCCGCCAGGGCAGCCAGTCGCTCCCTCCTCCGGGCCGCCAGTCCGAGCGCCCAGCCCTCCGCTGCCAGTTGCCGCGCAAGAGCCTCACCGATCCCGGAGGAGGCACCGATGACGATGGCGGTTGGGGCTGCTGGGGCGGTTGGCATGGCGAAAAAGATACCACCGGCTTGAATCTGCTCCACCTGTCGGGCCACACTTCACCCACCATGAACACACGCACCTTCGGTCGCACTGGTTGGAATGTCTCGGAGATCGGCTTCGGCGCCTGGGCCATCGGCGGCGGCCAGTGGGGAGGCGCCGACGAGAAAGCCTCTCTTGCCGCGCTCCATGCAGCCGTCGACGCCGGCATCAATTTCTTTGACACCGCCGACGTCTACGGCGACGGCCTCTCCGAACGCCTCATCGCAAGGCTCCGCCGCGAACGGTCGGAGCCTTTCTACGTCGTGTCGAAGGCCGGCCGACGGCTCTCCCCGCACACCCCCGACGGTTACAACGCCGCGAACCTCACCGCCTTCGTCGACCGCAGCCTGACGAACCTCGCCGTCGACTGCCTCGACCTCGTCCAGCTCCACTGCCCCCCGACGGAGGTCTATTACCGTCCCGAGGTCTTCGCGGCCCTCGACGGGCTCGTGAAGGCCGGAAAGATCCGCTTCTACGGCGTCAGCGTCGAGAAGGTGGAGGAGGCCCTCAAGGCGATCGAGTATCCGCACGTCCAGTCGGTGCAGATCATCTTCAACGCCTTCCGGCTCCGGCCCGCGGAGCTGTTCTTCGAACAAGCCGCGAGGCGGAAGGTGGCGGTCATCGCGCGGGTGCCGCTGGCCAGCGGACTGTTGTGCGGCAAGTTCACCAGCACCAGCGCCTTCCCCGAGGGGGACCACCGGCTCTTCAACCGCCAAGGCGCGATGTTCGACCGGGGAGAGACGTTCTCGGGGGTCGACTATGAAACCGGGCTCGGGGCCGTCGAACGGCTCCGCCCCCTCGTGCCCGACGGCGCCACGCTCACGCAGTTCGCCCTCCAGTGGATCCTCTCCTTCGACGCCGTCACGACCGTGATCCCGGGGGGACGGAGCCCCGAACAGGTGCAGGCCAACGCGGCCGCGGCCGATCTCCCCCCGCTCGACGCCCGGACGATGGCCGCCGTCCAGGCGATCTACGACGACGCGATCCGACCGCTGGTCCACCATCGCTGGTGATCCGCCGCCGGATGCGGCGGAAGTCGAACCAGCAAACCCTTGGCGTTTGCTGCGTTCGACGAAGCAGACGAAGGCCAGGGATGGCTTCGTCTGCGCTCTTTACAGATTCATCCCGAGGAATCCGCCGGCGGCGTCGCTGTCGGCCTGTTCGCGGGCCAGTCGCGCGAGCGTCCGCCCCAGATCGCCGGCGGCGATGTAGCGGTCAAACTCCGCCTCGACCGCGCGGCGGGCGCTGATGGCGAGCCACTCGACGGCCGGCTGCGTCAGCCAGTCGCAGGTTTCCTTGGCGAGCGACACCGTCAGGTGGCTCCCGACGGTCTGGGTGTCGAGATCGTCGGTGAGCACCGTTCCCTCGACGTCGAATCTCACCCAGCCGCTGTCGGCGGCATTCGTGAATCGAAACGTGCAGGAGGCGTTCGTAAGATAATAGGCATTGCGGCTGCCGTGCCTGGCCACCGCGGCCTCCATGCGCCCGACGAGCGCCCGGAATCTGGGAGAGGCCTCCGCCGGCACCTGGGCGCGGACGAGGGCCCGCAAGGGTGTGCAGTCGAAGCGGATCACGACCGGAGGAGGCGAGGCGTCCATATGGAAGAAAATACCACGCCGGCGACCGCCATGCCGCTGATCCGGGTTTCCGCCAGTCGGCGGCTGATGGGAGTACCCTGGGCGATCACCGTCCACGCCGCCACGACGGCGGCCGGGGAAAGGGGGGTGGCGGCGGCCCTCGACGAGGTCGAGCGCCTCGAGGCAATTCTCTCCGACTACCGGCCAGATTCGGAGCTCTCCCGCCTCTCGGCCGCGGCCCCCACGGAGCGCCCGGTGCCGGTGAGCGACGAACTGTGGGGGGTGCTGGTCCGGGCCGTGGCGATTCGCGACTCGAGCGACGGGGCTTTCGATCCGACCGTCGGGCCGCTGACGACCCTGTGGCGGCAGTCGCGGCGGTCGGGCGTCCTCCCCTTGGCCGCGAAGCTCGACGCCGCCCGGTCGGCGGTCGGCCCGGGCACCCTTGTCCTCGTCGACGATCCCCGTGGCGTCAGCCTCACCCGCCCCCGGATGCGGCTCGATCTCGGCGGTATTGGCATGGGCTACGCGATCGACCGAGCCCTGGCGATCCTGGCAGGGCAGGGGATCTCGTCGGCGCTCGTCGATGCCTCGGGCGACGTCGGGGCGTTGGCGCCGCCGCCAGGAGAGGTCGGCTGGCGGATCGCCATCGATCCGATCCCCGGCACCCCGGCCGCCACGACGCGGCAGGTTCTTCTCGCCCATGCGGCCATCACCACCAGCGGTGACGCCCGGCAGTCGGTCGCCATCGGCGGACGACGCTACAGCCACATCGTCGACCCGCGCACCGGCGTCGGCATCGACGGCCCGGCCGCGGTGACGGTGATCGCCCCAGACGCCACGGCCGCCGATGCCCTGGCGACCGCGGCGAATGTCCTCGGGCCGGTCCGCGGGCGGACCCTCCTGGAAAACGAGGCAGGCTGCGCCGGGAGGTTCGTTTCGGCAGATGGGGACGGGGCCGTCCGCGAGGTGCAGACGAGCCGCTGGCCCGCGAATGGGCTCGGGGATGGGACCGGGGATGGGGAGAGCGAGCGGTCGAGCCAACCGTCCCCCTGACCGGCCCCTTCTCCAATCCCCCCACCTTCTTGCCCGATCGTTCCAGCCGGATGGCATCGACCGGAAGAGGTAACGATTCCCCGAAGTTTGCCGGTTGGGCCGACGATAACACTCCTGCCGTCGCTGCGCCCAAGTGCACGCGAGTCGGACGCAGCGTCGGGGGGCTCTGTGTTGGGATCGGTCCGTCGGCTTCGACGGGCGAACCCCTTGGGCGCAGCGGCAGCTTTTTGTCTCACCGCGATCCTCAACGCCCGTACGCCGGACCCCCAACCGTGCCAAACCTCCTGCTGCGACGAGCCTGGGTGGTCATGACGAGCCTCACGCTCGTGGCCAGCGGTTGCGCCCCGCGGCAGCCGTTCTATTTCTTCGAAGACGGCGACCTGTCGCACTACGTCGGCGCCATCCAGAAGATCGAATACCCCGACACCGTCCACCAACCGCTCGACGAGGCGGCTGGGACGATCGAGCCGCTCACGCTTTCCAACGCCAACTTCGACCAGGTGTGGGAGCTGTCGCTCGAGGACGCCATCAAGACGGCGCTCGAGAATGGCAAGGTGCTGCGGAGCCTCGGCGGCCGCTTCCAGAGCTTTGGTGGTCCGCGGCCCCAAGCGGGCGAGCCGGCGGTGTCGCTGCTGACCAATCCGGCCGCCTATCCGACCGTCTACGATCCGGCGATCAGCGAGACCGATCCCTTCCGCGGCGTCGAGAGCGCCCTGGCGTCGTTCGATGCCCAACTTTCCAGCTCGCTCACCTGGGCGCGGCAGAACCGGCCGCAGAACGTCGGCGGGATCGGGACGCAGATCTTCCAGCAGCAGCTCCTCGGCGACACCGGCACCTGGACGACCGGCATCAGCAAGGTGTCGGCCACGGGGAGTACGTTCGGGATCCAAAACCAGACCGTCTACGACAACAACAACTCCCCGATCCGCCAGGACGGGGTGCCGTCGACGTTTCTCACCAACTACGACTTCACCTTCAACCAGCCTCTCCTCCAGGGCGCGGGGCTGACTTACAACCGGATCGCCGGCCCCGACGCCTTCAACAACATCAACGGCCGCCCCAACTTCCGCGGCGTGCTCATTGCCCGCGTGCTCGCTGATCAGTCGCTGGCCGACTTCGAGATCGGCGTCCGCAACATGGTCAGCGACACCGAGCAGGCCTACTGGGAGCTGTACTTCGCCTACCGCAATCTCGAGGCGCGCAAAGCTGGCCGCGACAGCGCCCTCGAGGCCTGGAGGAAGGTCCACGCCCTGTATGTCGAGCAGTCGCGCGGCGGCGAGGCCGACAAGGAGGCCCAGGCCCGTGAGCAATATTTCTTCTTCCGCAGCGACGTTGAGAACGCGCTGACTGACGTCTACCGCAGCGAAAACAGGCTCCGCTACATGATGGGGCTGTCGGCCTCCGACGGCCGCCTCATCCGCCCCTCCGACGAGCCGACGACGGCCCGGATCAGCTTCGACTGGCAGCAGTCGCTCGTCGAATCGCTCTCCCGATCGGCCGAGCTCCGCCGGCAGAAGTGGGTCATCAAGCAAAAGGAGCTTGAGCTCCTCGCCTCGAAGAACCTCCTGCTGCCGCGGCTCGATCTCAATGGCTACTACCGGTTCCTCGGCATGGGCCAGGAACTCATCAACCAGAATTACGCCCCCTACTACGCCAACGGTCTCGACCCGCTCGCCAAAACCGACGCCTATTCGACGCTCTCCAGCGGACAGTTCCAGGAATGGCAGGCCGGGGCGCAGTTCCTGATGCCGATCGGCTTCCGCCGCGAGCTCTCCACCGTCCGCAACTACCAGCTCCAGCTCGCCCGCGAGCGCTCCCGGCTCCAGGACGAGGAGATGGAGGTGTCGCACGCCCTGGTCGAGGCGGTGCGGAACGTCGACACGAACTTTGCCCTCTCGCAGACCAACTTCAACCGTCGCGTTGCCTCCGAGCGGCAGGTCGAGGCGGTGCAGGCGGCCTACGATGCCGGCACCGTGACCCTCGACCAGCTCCTCGACGCCCAGCGCCGCCGGGCTGATGCCGAGAGCGCCTACTACCGCGCGGTCGTCGATTACAACCGCTCGATCGCCCAGCTCCATTTCCGCAAAGGCTCGCTCCTGGAATACAACGGCGTGTTCCTCGCCGAAGGCCCGTGGCCCGGCAAGGCCTACTTCGATTCCTACCGCCGCGCCCGGCAACGCGACGCCAGCCTGTTCCTCGACTACGGCCACTCCCGCCCCGGCGTCTTCAGCCGCGGTCCGATCACGCAGAACTTCGACGGGATCGGCGCCGGCACCGAGGCCAATCAACTTCCCCCCCGCGATCCGGCCACGAACGAGGAAGCAACGGCTCCCTCCCGCAAGCCAGCCGGCGACGGCAAGGCCCCGACCGGCAGCAACCCGCTCGAGGAGATTCCGACCCCCGCGCCGCTCCCCAATCCGCCCAAGCCCGCCGGCCCTGCGGCCTCTGCACTCCTCCTGCCGGCCGTGCCGTCGGTGTTCATGCCGGTCTCGCAGACCACGACGGAACCGACCAAGCCCTGGGGCAACGTCCTCACCGGCTGGAAGCCTGACCTCGTTCCCACCGGGCGGGTCATCAGCACGCCGGCCGATGCGGCGGCGACGCAGGGCCGGTAGCAGGCTGTGGAGACTGGGCTGGCTCAACCGTATGAGGCGGTTGCGGGCGTCAGCGTCCCAGCGGCAATTCCGCCGCCGCCCTTGCCTTGGCTAGGCCCGCCGGGTCCTCCCGACCGATCCGCGCGAGGTGATCGCGGGCCGCAGCCGACGGGCAGGCAAGGAGATACCCGGCGACGGCCCGACGGATGAGCGGATCGTCGGCAGCCGCATCCCACCACGCCGCCACCACATCGACCTCCTCCCAGGCCTCTGCCCGGGCTAGATCGATGATCGCATCGGCCGCCACCGCCGGGCTGCGGGCGAGCCGGGCCGTCGCCGCGGCAATCCTTCCCGGAGGGATCGTCGCGCCGAGATACTCGGCGGCAAACCGCAGCGCCGCCAGGAGCTGGCGCTGATCGACGGGGCGATCGGGCCCGGCCCGATTGACGAGCCAATCGAGCCCCTCGTTGCCGTCGGCGACGAGGATCCCGGCCATCAACCCGTCGGCCCCAGCGCGGAAGTCGCCGCCAGCGGCATCGAGCGCCGCGCGGAGGGGGGCCGACGACAGCGTCTTCCCGCCGGCCGATCCCTGCGCCACGACGATCCCCAGCGCCAGGCCGTAGAACCCTCGGCGCCGTTGGTCGGTGGCGGGATCGGCCACCCAGGCCGCCAGCGGCCGAGCCGCGAGCGCCTCCGCCGCTTCCCAGACGGCGGGGTAGGGGGCGATGGCAAACTCCGCGAAGGCATCGGCGGCGATCGCCGCTGCGGGATGTTCGAGTCTGGCTGCGAACCACGAAAGCCGCTCGCCGGCAGGCTGCGTCACGGCCGGCGCCGTGACGACATGCCCGAGGAGGGCCTCGTCCGCCGCCACTGCCGACCAGCGCGGCGGGGAATCGGCCGAGCCGAACAGCAGCGCCGTCCCCTCCATCGGCGCCGTGACCCGGGCGGTGACGACCGCGGGGGGCTCTCCGGCGACACGCCCGGGAGTGTCGGGGAGCACCTGGATCACCCGGAACGCGCCGGCGAGGAGGCCCGCGGCATCGGGCCGGGCGCGATCGGCAGCCTCCGCGATGCAGACATAGCCTGCCGTATCGCGGCGCCTGGCGAGCGATTCACCAACCGGCCCGCAGAAGGGACAGGCGTCGGCGCGGATCGCCGCAAGGAAGATCACTCCAGCCAGCACCACAAGCCGACGAACGCTCATCCCCTGGCAGCAGGCCGACGGCACAGGCAAGCGATCCGATCGGCACTCATGCCACGACCGGCCCGGCAGGTGGTCGAGGTGACGCATGTCAGCCGGAGGCGAGGGTGTCGGCTTCCTTCGCCTTCTGCAACCGCTGCCGCCAGTAGGGAACGGCACAGAGGAACAACCGGCCGGTCCCCTCGTAAACAGACGAACGCTTCTGCCCGGAGAGCCAGTGGCTGATGTACGAGCGGGCAGGGCGCTTCAGTTGCATCGTAATCCCGCTGGTCCGGGCCACCGCGAAGCCCCCATCGATCACGATCCGTTCGTTATCGAGCTCGATCTCCTCGACCGGGCCGTCGACGGCAAGCACCACCTTCCCCTCACCGACCAGCGCCGTCTTGTACCAGAGCAATCCCTCGCCGGCCCAGTACGACGTCCAGATCCGTTCGCGGTGGATCGCGAGCTTCACCTCTCCCTCGGAGGCCCAGAAGCAACGATGCTCGAGGATCCAACGCTCCCCGTGCTGGACGTCGAAGATGTGGTACCCGCCGAACGTCGAATCGAGATAGATCTCCCCCGTGCCCACGTACCGCGGACGGACCACCGATTCGTCGGAGAACATCGACACAAACATCGCCCGCAGTGACGGCAGGGGGACGTCCATCTCGATGTCGCCGCTCATCCGGTAGAGCGCGCCGCGCTCGGTGCGGACATCGTCGTCGTCGAGGACGATCTTCAGCCAGCGGCATCCCTCGGAAACCTCGATGTCGAACTCAACCATCGATCAACACCTCCGGGCCGGGCTGGAGCCCCCCCTTCGTCCAGTCGCATTTCCATCCGGGAAACGCGACCTGCGGATAGGGGTCGGGAGCGAGCGGACCATCCGACGAAACAACGACGTCGCAGAGCCGATCGGGACGCACCCGTCCCAGCCGGAAGTATTTCGTGGCGTGCTGCGTGGCGGGATCGATCGTCATCTTCCCCCCCGGACCATCGAACCCGATCCCACCGGCGAACACCTGGCGGACCGCCTCGGTGGCAAACGAGCCGGCCTTCTCGACGGCCGTCTTCCAAAGATTGATCAGACACCAGGCGGCCTCCATCGAATCGCCGAAAACGCGATCGTGGCCAAACTCGCTACGGAAGCCGGCCATCCAGGCGGCATTGGCCGGCGTGTCGACGGTCTGGAAGTAGCTCGACAGGACCCAGTGGCCAGCCGAATGGGCGGCCGGCATGCTCCGCAGGTCGTCCTCCGAGACGCTCGTCGACACGAGGGGAAGCTTGGCCGGATCGATCCCGGCCTCCGCCAGCGCCGCAAACAGCGCGATGTTCCCGGAGCCGTTGACGGTATTGAGGATGCAGTCGGCCCCGCGCTCGCGGATGCGGGCGACCACCGGGGAGAAGTCGACCTGGTCGATGGGGAGATACTCCTCACCGGTGATCGTGGCATCGGTGCCGGCAAGCCACTTGCGCACGATGAAGTTCGTCGTTCTGGGGTAGACGTAGTCCGAGCCGAGGAGAAAAAACTTCTTCCGCTCTCCCCCCGGCCCGCTCCGCAGCCAGTCGAGCGCCGGAAGGACCTGCTGGTTGGGCAACTGCCCGCCGTAGATCACGTTCCGCGAGGTCTCGTTTCCTTCGTACTGCACCGGATAGAAAAGCAGGCTGTCGCGCTCCTCAAGGAGCGGGAGCACCGCCTTGCGGCTAGCGCTCGACCAGCAGCCGAACAGCGCCACCGCGCCGTCGTCGAGGAGGGTGGTGGCCCGCTTGGGGAACAGTTCCGTGCGCGAACGGGGATCGGGGGCGCGGGGATCGATCGAGTATCCGAGGATCCCCCCGGCGGCGTTGAATCGCTCCACGGCATCGAGCTCGACGTCGCGCAGCGACGTCGACCCGATGGCCAGCGGCCCGGTCTGCGAATGGAGCAGCCCGATCCTCACCGTCGGTGCCCGCGGCGGGATGCCGAGCGAACAGCCGACAAACAACGAAGGCGCCAGCACCCGCGAGGCGGCAAGCGTGGCGGCAACGCCTGACCGGAGTGCTTGCCGCCGGGAGAGGGCGCCGCGGTTGTGGGAGAGGTTGTCGGGGGGGACCGGCATGTCAGTCCTCGAGCATCCGCTTGTAGAGCATCTCGAACGCCTCCGGCGAGACACTCACCTCGCCGCGGAAGGGCTGATTCATGTCGACGATCAGGTACATCATCATGCCCAGATACGCGGCCAGGATCCCGCCAAGGACGAGCTGCGTCAGGAAGCGCGTGTCAAACATCCAGCAGAGGAGGATGTTGAAAAACGCCCCGACGAACATCACGATCCACATCGCCCGCGGCAATCCGGCCCGAATGGAATGGAGGCGAAGCCTGCGGCACTCGAGGAAGTGATTGATCTGCCGCAGCGCCTCGGCGTGGAGGATCTCCTCGCCGGGCGTGCTGGGCTGGAAGTCGAGGAGCCGGCCGAAGAGCGCCTCGGCCCGAATCGTCCCCTCTTCCGGGATGATTCCCTGCTGCTGCAACGGCCAGGCATATTTGATGACGTAGCGCGTGTAATCGCGGATCAGCCAGCGGAGGTTTTGGCCGTGGGGCTCGGGATAGCGAGAGACGTCCTCGTAGAGCGCCGACAGGGCCGCAGCCTCGCGGGTGACGTTCTGCTCCGCCGATTCGACATTCTGGTAGGCCGTGACGGCGATCAGGCCGAGGAGAAGGCCGTAGAAGACGCAGAAGCAGGAGAGGATGTAGCCGATGAGGTCGTTGAGGCCCGGCGCGCGGCGGACGAACATCCGCAGGATCGGCCGCACGATCACCGCCCCGACCCAGTAGAAGCCGACGAACGCCGCCACCATCAGCAGCGCTGCCGTCGTCGTCGGGATCTCGTAGTACCAGGAGTAGTCGGAGAACATCGGGGGCGTGCGGGCGGTGAGGATCACCGGGGGAGCGGAGGGCGTAGCGGTCAATCGATGTTGCGATGGTAACAGACGCCCGGCGCCGGTTCACGGCGGCCGGCCGGGACCGGTCATTCGACGGCGTCGCCGTCGATGCAATAGATGGCGAGGTGCTTGCCGTCGGGTCCTTTGAGCTCCTCGATCCGGAACGACCCCGCCACGGCCACCGGGCGGATCGAGAAATCGGCCGACTTGCCCGGCCGCATCCGCACGACGACGCAGTCATGAAGGAGCGCGCCGGGGCCGAAACAACACTCCATGTTGTCGCGGACGAGGACGAACTGGGTGATCCCCCGCTGCTGGAAGCTGGGGAGGATGTAGCCGCGGATCCTCACGGACTGCCCCTGGAGGGCATCGACGGCCGGCGGGAGGATGGCCGGGGTGTAAGGCTCCCCCTTCGCCAGCGGCAACGTGAGATCGTCAAACGAGATCTCCCGCACCTTCCCATCCCCGACGGCCGAGGCCTTCGCGGCAACGACCGGCGTCTCGGGAGGGGCTGGCGCGCCGCCGCCACGCCCGGAGGGGGTCTCCCCGGGGGCCTCCTTCGTCACCGCTGCCGAAGCCCCGGAACCGACCGGCGCAACGCGCGATTCCGCCGGACCGCAGGCGACCGCGAAGCAGAGCATCGGCAGCACGACGGCCCACGGGCAACCGGTGGGTCGGTCAGCGCACACGGGCATCCTCCAGGTGGTAGAAGACGCCCCCGTCGACATCGACGGCCCCTGCTGGCCGGATCGAGAACCGGCCGGCGATCTTCCGCAGGCGCGGGGTGTACTCGATCGTCTGTTTGTCAGCCATCTGGACGAGGACCCGGTCGGTGATCTTCGGATTGCCACCGAAACAACAATCCCCCTGATCGCGGACAAGGAGAAATTGGCGGATCCCGCGCTGCTGCTTCCCTGGATACATGTAACCTTTCAGGAGCACGTCGCGGTCGTGCATCTTCACCGCCGACTCCGGGATCAGGTTCGCTGGCTCGCCTTCGCCGGGCTGCAAGGCGGTGTAGTTGAGACGCTCGAATCCGGGGGGCAGTTCGCGGGCATAGACCGTCGCCTGGTACCAGAACCCCCCGGCAAACAAGAGGCCACCGACGACCATCGAACCGATCGCCAACAGCTTGCCTGTCAGAACATCGGGGCGGGCGAGGATGTCACGCCAGCCGACGAGCCCGAGCACGGCCGCCAGCACCGGCACTGCCAGCAGCCACCAGTCGATGAAGCCCAGGGGGGAGAGAAGCGCGAGGACGGCCGCGGCGATCGTCACCCCGCCGAAGGAGCGGTAGCCGTCGTCGTGCGGTGGGAGCTCGGCGGCCGCCGCCGGTTCGGTGGTTTCGAAGAGACCGCCAGCCATGGAAACTTCCCGGGGAAGAGGGGACAGACCACCACCCAACGGATGCCATTGCGGGGCTCATCGCCCCGTCACGCGGCACCGGACGACCGCATCGCCATCCGTGACAGCACGGCCACCGTCGCCAGGAGGATCGCCACGCCGCACCACCTCCCGAACGTCGACATCCACGGACTGTCGACGGGCCGGGCCGCCGTCGGCGCGGGGGTCACGACCGCCGCCGGCGATTCCACCACAGCAATGGCCCGGGAGGGATCGATCGCGACGGCGTCGTCGGTGGCATCCTCGTCGCCGAGCACCGGCGGAATCCGGGCCGCGAGCTCGGTTTCGGCCGCGGTCGGGCCGGTGGCGAGGGCAGGCGCCGCCACGATGGGCCCGGCGGTCGTCGGGTCGCCGGAGTCGGCATCGCCGCCTTCGGCCGGGAGCCCGGCTGCGGCCCCCACGGCCGGCTTCGGGGGGGTGGCGATCCCTGCGAGGCCGGAGAGTGTTTCCGCCCGTCGCACCGCCTCCGGATCGAGTTTCCCGAGGCGCTCGAGCACCTCGGCGGCGCGCTGATCGGGGCAGGCCTTGAGATAGTTCACCACCGGTTCGCGGACGAAGAGATTGTCATCGCCGGCCTTTTCAAAGAGCTCGGCGAGTTGATCGATGACCGACCAATCCTCCCAGCGGGCGAGATCGGCGATGACGAGGTCGGCGAGCTTCGGCTCGAGCAGGAGGATCCGCAGCGACTGCAGGACGCGCTCCCTGGTCACGACCGTCGATTCCTCACCCAGGAACCGGAGCGCCATCACCGCTGCGTATTTCTCCGTGAAGGGGACGGCCGGATCCTTGCGGGAAAGGAACTGGCTGTCGACCATGTCGAGCCCCTCGGGGCCCTTGAGCGTGACATAGCAGGCGATGAGGGCATCGAGCCCCGACCGCACCTCCGCCCGGGCGGGATCGGGGTTGGTGTTGGCGAGGATGGCGCCGATCCGGTCGGCATCCGCCTTCGTGCCGCAGATCCCCAGCATCGTGGCGTAGAGCCGGCGCCGATTGGCGGGAACCTTCGGATTCTCGATCCAGGCGAGCAACTGCGTCGGGTCCATCCGGCTCTCGAGGCCACGGACGTCGTCGTAGGGGGCGACGGCGAACTCGTCATAGGCATCGCGGGCCAGGGTGTCGTCGGCGTCCTCGAGATACTTCTGAAAGAATGCCAGCCGATCGGCCCCCTTCGCCGGCAGGTCGGCGAGTTTCTTGAGGTAGTCGATGCCGCGCTCGCTGACCGGGATCGGACTCCCCCAGACAAGCTTGGGGGGCTCGACCGCCATCAGCAGGTAGGTCGTGCCGGCGGGCTTGGCCTCGATCATGATCGTCTCGATCTGGCGGACGCCGTCGACATCGAGGAGCTCGGCACCGTCGAGCAGTTCGCCTCCTTTGAGCGCCTCGACAACCGCCAGGCGCCCCTTGGGGAGCGGGCCGTCTGCGCGGGGGGAAAGCGAGGCTTGGGTAGGCGGCTCAACGAGCCGGGCGATGACCGCGACCTGGCTCTGCGCGATCTCCTGCGAGAAGGTCAACGACACCGCCGAACAAAACGGGCACGCCGACACCACCGCCGGCCGGCCGGCGAGGAGCACGGCGAGGACGGCGACGAGGAGCCAGCGGAGCGACACGAACCGGGGGTTGGGTTTCATGAAACGATTTTAGCAGTCCGCTCAACAGCGGGGGAAATCCTCTTTTCCGGTGCCGACACCGATTCCCGCTGGCCTCCGCGCCACCCCCTCTTCCGGGCGGACGCTCGGAGGCGCGCGGAGTGGTTCAGCCCGGCCCGTGGAGCCACCGCGAGACGTCGGTCCGGTAGGCGGCCAGGGCGGGCAGCAGGGCCGCCGCGATCGCCAGGAGGACGAGGAACGGGACGAGCAGGGCCTCCGCCGCGGGGGCCGAGGAGAAAAACCCGGCCCGGACCCCCGCATTGGCGGCAATCCAGGGGCCGATCACCGCCACGATTGCATGCCCGAGCACCCAACCGGCGAGTCCCCCCCCGACGGCGAGCAGGACCGCCTCGATGAGGACCGTCGCCAGCACATGCCCACGGCGCGCCCCGAGGGCGCGCATGATCGCCACGTCGCGGCTGCGCTCCAGCGAGGAGCCGACCATGCTGATGAGGATGCCAAGCGCCGAGACGAGCACGACCAAGCCCGTCACCAGCAGGAGCACGAGCTCGAGCGGACGGACAAAGAGGTCGAGGAGCTGGCGGATCTCCGCCACCGGCAGGGCTGCCTGCGCCTCGCCTCCCTCGTTGATCGCCGTCCGCAATCCCATCGCCGTCAGTTCCGGCGGCAGCCCGGGGAGCGAGGCCGTCTCGAGGAGGATCGCCGTCACTTCGCGCTGCGCTGCCGGAAGTCGTGCCGGTCCGACCCCGGCCGGGGCTTGAGGTGCCTCCGGCTCAACCCCGTCCGGCAACGGCTTGGCGTGGCCATCCTGGAGGTAGAACCCCTCCATGTTGACAAACACACCGCGGTCGATCGGCGTCCAGGTGCGCTCGAGGATCCCCACGACCTTGAACGGATCGTGCACCTTGCCGTCATCGGCGCCGTGGGTGGGCGAGAACGGATCCCCGACCTTCAATCCGAGCGTCTCGGCGACGGTCGCGCCGATCACGCCAGCGAAGAAATCGGCGTCGCGGAAGTTCTCCCCCGAGGTGAAGCGGAAAGGCTCACCATCCCCACGGGTGAGCCGCCCGAAGAAATCGGCGTTCGTGCCGACGACGCGGAAGCTGCGGTAGTAATCCCCCATGCACGTCGGGACGGCCACGCCGGTACTCGCGGCATACTTCCCGTCGATGCCGTCGGCACGCCGCGCCGCCGGGAGGAACTCCTGATAGAAGTCCCAGCCGACGTTCTCGATCGGCCTGCTGATGAAGTAGACGGTGTTGAGAACGAGTTGGAGTGGGCTTCCCTTCGCGCCGACGATCATGTTGTAGCCGAGGCCAGACCCCGACTCGAACGCCCGCTGGACGAGGCTGCCGGTGACGAGCGTCGCCACGACCAGTGCCACGCCGAACGCCAGCGACAGCGCCGTCAGGCCGCTGGTCAGGGGGCGCTGGCGGATGTTGCGCCAGGCGATGCCGAAGAGGTTCATGGGGAGAGACCTTCAACCCTGGTGGACGGCGGCGGCGCGGTTGAAGTCTTCGAGCCGCAGGCGGCGGGGGAACTGGGCCGACACCTCCGGGGCGTGGGTGACGACGACGAGCGCCACGCCGTGCTGGGTGCAGGTCGTGCGCAGGAGGTCGATGACCTGCTGCTGGTGGGCGGCGTCGATGCTGGCGGTCGGTTCGTCGGCGAGGACGACCCGCGGCCGGTTGGCCAGCGCCCGCGCCACGGCCACGCGCTGCTGCTGGCCGGTGGAGAGCTCGGCGGGGCGGTGGTGGAGCCGGTGCCCCAGATCGACCGCCGCGAGGAGCTCCATGGCCCGAGCGCGGTCGGGACGGCCGGACCCGAACGCCATCGCCACGAGGACGTTCTCCAGGGCGGTGAAGCCGGGGAGGAGGTTGAACGACTGGAACACCATTCCCAGTTTGTCGGCCCGCACCCGATCGCGGCGGGCCTCGTCGAGACGGGCCAGGTCGATGCCGTCGACGACCACACTCCCGGCATCGGAGCGGGTGATTCCCGAGATCACGTTGAGGAGCGTCGACTTCCCTGAACCACTCTGCCCCTCGAGGGCCAGATGCTCACCCGGGGCAACCGCGAAGCTGTCGATGTCGAGGACGTCGACCCGCTCCCCCCCCGGCATCGCGAACGACTTCCGCACCTTCTCGAG
>CALQRA010000028.1 GCA_943332855.1 Candidatus Kuenenia stuttgartensis | reverse complement strand
GGAGTTTGACGATTCCTTTGCGGAGCCGGTGCAGAGCGAATGGGCCCGGGTGTCGTTCCTGATCGTCCGCAACGATCTGTCGGTGGTCGAAGCGGAGTTCATCCGACCGCGGGATTGGATCGAGAGCCTTGGCCTCGTGAAGGGGGCACGGCTCGATCTGGCCGTGCCCGAGCTTGGAATCGACGGCCTCGCGGAAGTGAGCGCCGTGAGAGATTGCCCGCCGATCGCCGAGGGCGAAGGCCAGGTTGTCACGGGGCGCTTCGTGACGCGCGACGTCGCAAACGTCGTCAAGATCACGCTCGCGAATGGCACCGAGATCCGAGCCACCGACGTCCATCCGGTCTGGTCAATCGATAGGGAAGACTGGGTGCCAGCCGGCAAGCTCGAGCCCGGCGAGCAGGTCGACACACTCACAGGCCCGGTGGCGGTGGCAAGCGTCGAGCCACTCGACCGCCACCCGGCCGTGTACAATCTCGAAGTCCACGGCGAGCACGTTTATCGTGTCGCGGTGGATGGGGTGCTGGTGCACAATGGAGACCTGACATGCGTTTCCGCGCGTAGCCTTGTGCCAAGTGGTTCGTCACGATTGGGCATCTGGGGCGAGGAGCGGCTTGCAGCCGCACTCAACTGGGCTGGTTTTAAGCCGTCGGCAGCATTTCGAACCTCACTGGGACCTCGCTACATTGATCGACTAGTGGACGGCATCGCCCATGAATCCAAAGCTGGCATCGACGTAGCGATAAACGGACGAATGTGGAAGCAGATGCTCAAAGACAAAGAGTTGCTGGACAAAGGCCTCGTTGAAGGTATTCGGTGGCATTTTTGGCAAGGAGCGGACAAGAGCATAACGGATGCACTGACTTCGCTCGGCATACCATTCACGGTGCACTGATGGACTTTGATATGTTTGTTGAAATGACGCCGAGCGAGGCCACAAGTTTCCTTCATAACTTTCTAGAAGCAGGAGCGGAATCAGCGTCGTCACTTGGCATTGGTGACGGAATCACAATTGATGAATTGCCTGAACTTCTGAAGCGGATTTCAAAGCAGATTACAGTTGTGCCGAGACCTCCAGACCCCGAAGTGCCGGCTTTCATCCGGGATACTGAGGAATACAAGGCAGGGCTTTTTGACTTCACTCCTGAATCCAAGAGGTTCATTGTCGGTGCGGCTTTTGCGTTCGGACATGCATTCGTTTCTACATTCTCATTTTTGGGGTGGAGGACAGGGGATGCCAAATACGCTTCCGGACAGATGCCTGTCGTAGCGGGATTCCCCGATGGGCAAGAACTGCCCGCACTGCTCGTCGTTAGAAATCTCTTTTCACGGCATGTCAGAGACCCCAACTCAGATGGAGGATTCGACAAGGCAGTTGCGACTTGGCGGCAACAGGCACTGGACTGCAAGCTGCTGTGAGTAAATGACGGGCGAGGAAAGACCTTGCCTTGATTGGAGGGCGGAGAAATTGCGGTTCATTGTCGCATGCTTTGGGTGGCGTGAAACAGTGATCAAGGTCCTACTCCGGCGGGTGCTTCACCGGCGACACGCTCGTTCACATGACGGCGGTGGTGGACGGGGAAGAATCTGCGGGGCATACCGAGCACGGCTCATCCACCGCGGCCACAATTACGGCGACCCGGTGCCTTGCAATCGCCAAGGTTCCGATCGGAGCCCGGGTCGTCGCCGAAAATCCCCGCCCCGAGGAGTTTGACGACTCCTTCTCGGAGCCGGTGCAGAGCGAATGGGCGCGGGTGTCGTTCCTGATCGTCCGCAGCGATCTGTCGGTGGTCGAAGCCGAGTTCATCCGGCCGCGGGATTGGATCGAAGGCCTTGGCCTCGTGAAGGGCGCTCGGATCGATCTCGCTGTCCCAGAGCTTGAAATCGACGGCCTGGCTGAAGTGACCGCCGTCCGGGCCTGCCCGCCAATCGCCGAAGGCGAAGGCCGGGTCGTCACGGGGCGCTTCGTGACGCGCGACGTCGCAAACGTCGTCAAGATCACGCTCGCGAATGGCACCGAGATCCGGGCCACCGACGTCCATCCGGTCTGGTCAGTCGACCTTGAAGACTGGGTACCGGCCGGGAAACTGGAGCCCGGCGAGCAGGTCGACACGCTCACAGGCCCGGTGGCTGTGACGAGCGTCGAGCCGCTCGAACGCCATCCGGCTGTGTACAATCTTGAAGTCCACGGCGAGCACGTCTACCGCATCGCGGTCGATGGGGTGCTCGTGCACAATGCCGGGTCTGGGGATTGCTTGGAGGGGTTGGCTTCGTATAGCGGTAAACTTGTATTTGTTCCGGCAACCAAATCGTGGACCTCAGCAGGGGGGTTAGTGTATAGACAAGGCTCTGCTCATGGCAACCGCGTTAATCACGTCCTTAATCACTGCTTGCCTAATCTGACCAAATCAACACATTCCATCTTTAGCGTGGGACGAACGAAGTTAATCGGCATGATTGACGAGGCCTTCGCGAAACGCGGGGCCGGCGTGCTTCAAGCCAATGGAAACCGCATGTTTGAAATCGACATGGGGCGAGTCATAGGATCTATTGGCGAAACACGACTCCGGCTCATTATCCAGGACTGCACCAACAATTTAGCCACCGCTTTTCCGATTCCCTAAAGAACAAGGTACAATGGTTAAGTGTCCTTACTGCCACCAAGATGATGTGTGGGAGATCGAGTTGCGTTCGACAAAACGCCGAGCCGTCATGTGCTTTGAGTGTGATACTGTTTGGGAAATCGTTGCCGACGTAAAGGATGGCAAGGGGGTTCGGTTCGAGGACTTCATGTCTAACATAGGGTTGGTTGCTGATTGGAAGCTCGCGGAGAAGGTGAGGCAGATTTAGAAACACTTAGCGAGATGCAACAGAAGAAGGCTTCCGACGTTTTAGGCATTCTGGCTTTAATGTTTGCATGGGTCTGACCAAGGCGATCGTCTTGAACTGGGGCCATCTGGGATCTTCATGTGTGGGGCCGTATGACGCCGTATGATCAATCTGAAAGTGTGATGGTGCCATGGAAGCGAGCACCAGCCATTGAACCCAGGCAATGGTGGCGGCGACCGGCGAGATCGTCGCAGCCATCAACGGCCTCAAGGCGGCGGTTCAGGGGCTGACAGTCTCGGCGACGGTCCAGGGGGCCGCGGCGGCGGTGCGTCATGCGGTATCGCTCACGAAGGCCGACATTGATCATCTCGTCACCGTGACGGTGGCGGCTGGCAAGGCTTCGACCGACGTTTCGCTTGCAGGTATCGACTTGGCGGCGGTGATCGGTGCGGCGTCGATCGATGCCTTCGATCAGATGACGACGGCCGGTAGTGCAACATTCCTTCTGTAAATCCGGAAGGGGCCTGCCCGAGGCGAGCGTAGCAACACGGCGGATGCCGGCCCGTCGCACGCCTCCAAGCCGATCGAAGAAATCCAAGTCGGCAACTTCGTCTGGGCCCGCGACGAGTACGATCCGTCGGCTCAGGCGTTGCTCGAAAAGGTCGTCGCCTCTACCGGAGCACCGCCTACGATCTCCAACAGTTCGAGGTCGTCGATGAGCTGAAAACGGTGGCGCACGCTGGCCAATCCGAGCGGATTGTCGCCACCGACGAGCATCCGTGCTCCGTCGGGGGCCGCCGGCTCGGCCGGGCCCTCACCGCATCAGGCCGGTGCGGCCCGTGAGGCCGATCAGACCGATGCCGTCGAACGCTGGGCTGGCCAGCGGCTGCCAGGTCGAGCCCTGCGGGGCCGACTGCGCTTCCGCCTTGCCGTCGACGAACAGCGTGAGCCCGCCGGGGAGCCGGCGTTCGATCCGCGGCCCTAGCTCGAGCGCGATCTTCGCCGCCGTCGGGGACTGGGCGATTGATGTTCGCAGTTCGAGCGATTCGCGCCCGCCGGTGTGATCGTGGGCCATCGCCATCCCGCCGACGAACTTCTGCGGCCCTGCCTCGATCACCATCCGATCGGCAAGGAGGCCGGCGGAGAGATCGATCCCCTCGATCCGCCCTTTGACTTCGGCTTGAACCGGGTTTGCGGCCTGATCCGGCGCCGACGGCCCCTTCACCAGCAGCCGCAGGGGTGTTCCAGCTGCCGGCGTGCCGAGGTCGCTCGCTTGAAGGGCCAAGGCGACCGATCCCGCCCCCTGGAAATCGGCCAGCCCAATGCCGTCGAACTCGCCCGTCTCCAGCGCCTCTGGGAGCGCGAGGCGCTCATCCCAGCCCTCGACGATCGACGGCGGAAAGGCATCTCCTCGGGCCGGCCGCGCGAGGCATGCCGCGAGGAAAAGCAGGAGGGCCATGGGGATCATGGCCGGATGAAACCGGGAGTGGAGCATGGTGGGCGTGCGGTCGGCGGGGCCCGGCACAAGCCTCCGGGTCACCGTCGTATCGGACGGCACCGCTCCTCGGCTGCGATTCGCCGCGGGGCGCCGTCAGACCCGCATCACACTGGGTCGCCCGCGGGGCTTCCCGGCGACTGGGAAAGCCGTGCCGATCAGCCCGTCCGGCGGAGGCGGGAAGGAAGTGGCACAGTCGCCGGGACCTGGCTCCCCCCCAGCGTTGTGATGCGGAGGCTGTCGACAACCCGATTGGCGATCTCGAGGGCCGCAGCTCCCGCCGTCGCTGGCACCAGCGGCTGCCTTCCCTCCCGCAGAGCGCCGAGGAAGTCGTCGTGTTCGCAGGCGATCGCATTCGCCTCGGGAATCGCCAGCGTCTCGCGCGGGAGGACGTCTCTGAAGAACGCCTCCTTGGCCGCCGCACGCGACCCGACCGGTACGTCGTCGGCGACGAACGCTCCGCTCCGCACCGCATCAGAGGGCGACACGACCTCGACGGCCTTGGCATGGAAGTCGACCGACACCACTCCCTCGCTCGACCACAGCGTCAGCCCGCGGCGGAGGGTGGGGTGGATCCGCGAGGCAGTCAGCGTCGCCACCAGGCCCGACGAGAACACGAAGTGGGCGCGGACGGCATCTTCGTGGCCACCGGTGGCACGCAGCCCCTGGGCGTCGACGCGTTCGAGCTTCCCCGGCTCGAGCGAGAGGACCAGATCGATGTCGTGGATCATGAGGTCGTGGACAACGCCGACATCCATGCAGCGGTAGGTGAACGGCGCGAGACGGACACTCTCCAGCGACACGATCCTCCCGGCGCGGGCCACCGCCATCCGCCAGGCGGGATTGAAGCGCTCGACATGGCCGACGGCGACGGTCCGGCCGCAGCGCCGGGCCGTGGTCACGATCGAACGGGCTTCCTCCACCGTGGCGGCGATCGGTTTTTCCACGAGGAGGTCGATCCCCGCCTCCAGCAGCGGCAGGGAGACGGCCGCGTGCCGGCCGGTCGGCGCGGCCACCACCACCGCCGCCACCAAGCCGATCAGTTCTTCCGGCTCGGCCAGTGCCCGGCAGCCGTGCTCGCCGGCGACCTTGTCGCGCGCGGCGGGAAACGGATCGACGACCGCAACGAGCTCGACGTCGGATCGGCCGGCAAGAAGCCGGGCGTGGATCGTGCCGAGATGCCCGCAACCGACCACCGCCACCTTCGTGCGTGTCATGCCGCCCTCCGTCGGGGAAGGGCGCGCCCATGCTGCCCCTCCTGCTGGTTGGAAAGAAACTGGAGCACCGTCTCGACTTCCGGGACGAGCATCGACTGCGACCGGAGGATCTCCCGGGCCCGCTCCTGGCCGACCCGGGCCCGGTAGAGGAGCCGATGGGCCTCGGTGACGGCTTCCACCGTCCCCGCGACAAAGCCGCCGCGCCGCAGGGCGACGACGTTCACGCAGCGCGGTCGCGCCGGCGACCCCTCGCAGAGCATGTACGGGGGCACGTCATGGAGAACGCGCGACAGCCCGGCCACGAACGCGTAGCTGCCGATCGTGGCCCAGTGGTGCACGGCCACGCACCCGGAGAGCGAGGCATGGGAATGGATGCGGACATGCCCCCCCAGGAGCGTGCCGTTGGCGATGATCACGCCGTCGCCGATCTGGCAGTCGTGGGCGACATGACAGCAGGCCATGAGGAAGTTGCGGCTCCCCACGACGGTCACGCCGTCTTCCTTCTCCGAGGCCCGGTTGATCGTCACCCCCTCGCGGATGACGTTGTCGTCACCGATCTCCACGCGCGTGTCGCTGCCGCGGTAGCTGACATCCTGCGGATCGGCACCGATGACGGCATTGGGAAAGATCCGGTTGCGGGCCCCGATCCGCACGCTCCCCATCACCGTGACATGATTTTCGAGGATCGTGCCGGGGCCGATCGTCGCGCTGCCTGAGACGACGCAGTGCGGCCCGACGACAACCCCTGGCGCAAGGCATGCCGCGGCCGCCACGATTGCCGTGGGGTGGACCGCCGGCGGGGTTTCGGGGGGGGATGCGGACATCGCGGCGGGGAATCCGGGGGCGGCGGGGATCCGCTCGTCAGGCCGTGCGCCCCAACCACCGCGTCGCATCGCGCGCGACGAGCTCGCGCACGAGGCCGGCGTTGAGGGCGTGGCCACTGCGGTGGGCGCGGACGTGGGCGTGGAGCGGGCGGCCGGCGAGGGCGAGATCGCCGACGGCATCGAGCACCTTGTGGCGGACACATTCATCGGGCCAACGGAGCACGGTCCCCAGCGGACCCTCGGCGTCGAAAATGACGAGATCCCCAGGGGAAACCGTGGCCCCCAGCCCGGCCGCGCGGAGCCGGGCGGCGTCGTCGAGGGAGATGAACGTCCGCGCGTCACAGAGTTCGGCGCGGTAGGCATCCGGCGTGACGTCGATGTCGAGCTGCTGCCGGCCGATCGGGCCGGGACCGTAGTCGAGCACGTAGTCGATCGACAGCCCGGTGAAGCGCGGGGGGCTGGCCTCGATCCAGCAGGCGGCGTCGCCAACGCGGACGGTTTCCCGGACGGTCAGCGGGACCACGGCGGCCTCCTGCCCGACGATCCCGGCCCGTTCGATCGCCGCCACGAAGTCGCGCGACGAGCCATCCAGGCCGGGCATTTCCTCGGCACTGACGACGATCCTGCAGTTGTCGACGCCCAGGCCCGCCAGAGCGCTCATGACATGTTCGATGAGATGGACGCTCGCCGAACCACGGACGATCTGGGTGCGGTTGCGCGCCTCTACCACCGCCCCGACGACGGCCGGTACCGACGACGGCGGATCAAGATCGCCGCGGACAAACACGACCCCGCTGCCGACGGCGGCAGGGTGGAGCTCGACACGGTTCTCACGGCCACTCCAGTAGCCCCGCCCGTGGACGACGGCCGCGGTGCGGAGGGTGCGTTGCGGCCGATCGGGGGGGGTTCGGGGCATGGACGCTGCCGGGGGAATTGGTTGGCGGGTGAGCCAGGGCCCCGCGGCCGCCCCGATGGGCGGCCGCGGAGTGCCCGAATCAGCGGGTGCGGGGCTGTGGCGCGGCCGGCGGCTGCGTCGCCACGACCGGGGCGTTGAGCATCTTGAGGATGTCCGGCGTGATGTCGATCCCCGGCTCGATATAGACGATCGGCTTGGTGATCCCGCGGAGGATCTGATTGCGATCGCTGTTGTCGACCGGGTCTCCGTCGAAGCGGTGGACGATGGCGATGCGGTGCTCGCGGGCGAACTGCTCCACCGCCTTCTCCACCTCGGTGTAGACCGAGAGATAGACCTTCGCTTCGCGATCCATGAACTCCTTCTTCTGGAGCTGGGCGTCGACATTGAAATCGCCCTGGGCCTTGGCGATCTCCGACTCGAGCTTCTTGAACTCGGGGGTACCGGGATTGAAGCCCTTGATCTGCTCCATCATCCCGTTGATCCGGTCACGGTCCGCCTTGAGGGTATTCTCGGCAGCCATCACCTCTTCCTTCATCCGGTCCATCGCCCCCTTGAAGCGGGCGTGGTTCTTGAAGACGTAGCCGACGTCGATCACCGCCACGTGCGTCGCCTGAGAGGCGGCGGTCGGCGCGACCGGAGCCGCGGCGACGGGGGGTGCCGCCGGACGCTGGGGTACCTGGGCGTGAGCCGCGGTGGGTACCGCGAGGATTGCACAGAGAATCGCTGCCAGTTGCCACTTCACGGATAGCACTCCTTGCTGGGTCGCACGCGCGTCCGCCGCGACCGCGGCGGGGGTCGGGTGGGCCTTCGTCGCGACCATCCGTGGTCACGGCGCAGGGGCCGGTCGGGGCGAGGACTATGGCAGCGGCATCGACCGGGCTCAAGGGCAAAAAGAAGGGGGCTTCGCCGGCCGGAACCCGAGCGCGGGGATCGCCCCGCTCAACGCGGAGCGCCGAGGGTGACGTCGAGGATCACCTCCTGCTCCCCCCGTTTGACGACGACCGGCACCGTCTCCCCACCTTTGTGCTTCCGCAGCGCACTGTCGAAGTCATCGAGGCCGGTGACGGCGCTCTCTCCGATGCGGATGATCAGATCGCCCCCGAGGAGCCCCCCCTTGGCGGCCGGAGAATCCTTGGAAACCCCGGAGATGGCATACCCGTTCCCCGGCTTGGCGAAGTCGGGAATGCTGCCGAAGTAGGGGCGGTCGCCATCGCGCCTGGCCATCGTCTGCTGTCCGGCCACCTCGACATAGGCCGGAGCCTGCGGCGCCCGCGCCAGTTCCTTCACCCCCTCGGCCACCATCCGCGCGATCCGTGCCATACCGTCGTAGTTGATCTTCTCGGGGGTGTCGGTGGGGCGGTGGTAGTCGACGTGGGTGCCGGTGAAGACATGGAGCACGGGGATCTTCTTGGCGTAGAAGCTCGCGTGGTCACTGGGGCCGAAGCCGCCGGGATCCTTGGCGACATCGAAGCCGTGGGTGGCGACGAGCCGGTCGACGAGGGCATCGAGTCCGGTGCCGGTGCCGGTGCCGTGGATGATGAGCTTGCCGCCATCGAGCCGGCCGACCATGTCGAGATTCACCATCGCCACCGTATCGGCCAGCGGCACGGCGGCGTTGGCGGTGTAGTGGGCGCTGCCGAGGAGGCCCCGTTCCTCACCGGAGAAGGCAACGAAGAGGATGCTGCGGGGATACGGCCCCTCCTCGGCGAGGATCCGCGCCACCTCGACGAGCATCGCCGTGCCACTGCCGTTGTCGTCGGCGCCGGGGTGGATCGTCGTCTCCCCCGGCGCGGCGGAATTGCTCCCGCCGTAGCCGAGATGGTCGTAATGGGCGCCGAGGATCACCGTCTCGCTGGCGAGGATCGGCTTCAGGGCTGTCGCGCCCTCCCCGGCCCCGTGCGGTCCTGCAGATGCGTGCGGATCGGTACCGGCATGCGGATCGACCGTGGCATGCGGGTCGACCGTGGCATGCGGGTCGGCCGTGGCAGGCGGATCGATCGGGCTCTCGTCCTTGCCGGCCGGGGCGGCGGCCTGCTTTTCGAGATCGCCCAGGGCCTTCGCCTCAGCCGGCGAGGCGGGGGGATCGTCGTGCGGACCGGCTGGGGCAGCAGGACCGTGGGCAGCGGCAAGCGCCGCGGCGTCGGCCGCGACGGAGGGGGGAACGACGGCCCCGATCCCCGGCAGGATCGCCAGAACGTTGCGGGCCTGGGTCTCGGAGCGATCGATCGCCACACGGCCGCGGATCCGCCAGCCCGCGAGCGCGGCTGAACGGGGGGTCGGCCCGTCATCGATCTGCTTCTCGAGATCGACGAGTGTCATCCCGAGCACCTTCCCCACGATGCCTTCGACGACCGGGCGCTTCACCTGCACGATCGGCAGGGTCCGCTTGTCGGAGCCGTCGCCGGCGCGCGTGAAGGCCATCAGGGCGTCGTCGGTGTTCGAGGCGTCGTTGCAAAACACCACCGCGCCCACCTCGTGCTCCGAGGCGTTGGCCACCTTGCGATTGAGCGGGGCGTACTGCGAGGCCTGATTGCCGTCGAACTTGCTCTTTGGATCGTCCTTCTGCGGCTCCTGGCGGAGAACGATCACCGCGGCCCCCTTCGCCCCCCCGGCGCCGAGCGGGGCGTAATCGTCGTAGTCCTCCGCCTTGGCGGTGATCCCGTAGCCGGCAAAGACGAGCGGCAGATCGAACGCCCCCGATCCCCCCGCCGCCAGCGGCGTCCAGTCGGTACCGAGGACGAGCTGTTGGACCGCGGTGCTGCCGTCAGCGGCCGGCGGGGCGACAACTTCCGCCATGTTCTCCTCCGCAGCCCCGAGCGTCGCATCGAGCGTGATCGGGAAGGGCTGGAAGCTCGCTTCCCCGACGACCGACGTATCGAGTCCGAGGGCGACGAACTGACCGGCGACCCACTCGCCCGCCGCGTCGATCCCCGCCGTTCCCGGCCCCCGTCCCTGGCGCTCCGGGGAGGCCAGCCACTCCACGCTCGACCGGAGCCGATCCCGGCGGGCGATCTCCGGCAGGGTAAGCGGCCGCGGGGGCGGGCTTGCCGGCGCGGCTGCGGGAGGCGCGGCGTCCTGGGCCCATCCGGTCCGGTCGCCGGCGCCGACCGCCGTCGTGAGGAGGAGGGCGATCGCCATCGACCGCGGGAGCAAGCCCCGCATTCCCTCTCCGAACAGACACGCAACTGACGGCACGGCACGGCCCTCCTCGGGATAGATTTCACCGGTTTTCCACGCCGCTCACCGGCACGTTGCCAGTCGAGCGCGGCCTCCGCATTCCACCGCGGCACCGCGGGGGAATTGTATCCACATTCTCCCCTCTCGACCGCTCCATCCCCACAGCGACCGCAGCGGCTTCCCGCCTGCGGGGCGGTGTGCCAGAATCGGGGGGTTCTCCGCGGACGGCCGCGTCCAACGGCCCCCCCTCCAGAGCGCCTTCACCGTGCCGTCGTTGTTTGTCATCCAGGGCCGCAACCGCGGCACACGGTTCGACCTCTCCGCCCGCGAGGGGGCCGTCAGCATCGGCCGCGAGGCGGGCAACGTCATCCAACTGGAAGACAACGAGGTCTCGCGGCGGCACGCCGAGATCCGCCAGGTCGGTGAAACCCACGTGATCGGCGATCTGAAGAGCTCCAACGGCAGCTTCGTCAACGGCCGGCGGATCGAGCGGACGGAGCTCCACCACGGCGACCAGATCCTCATCGGCCGCACCCTCCTCTCCTATTCCCGCGATTCCGCCACCGATGCGGCCGGCGACGCGGCCGGCGCTGAGGTCGACATCGTGTGGAAGTCCCCCGAGGAAGGGTCGCGGATCGTCTCGACGCTGAAGGACGACGTCTTCGACGGCTCGTCAGGGGGAACCCACGGCGACACCGACGACCGCTGGCTGGCCCGGGCCCGCAGCAACCTCCAAGTGATGTACCGGACGGCGCTCGCCGTGAGCCACACCCTCGACATCGACGAGCTCCTCGGGCGGATCCTCCAGCTCGTCTTCGAGTGGGTCGAGGCCGACCGCGGATGCGTCATGCTTCTCGACCCCGACAGCGGCCAGCTGAAGACGAAGGCCCGTCGCGACCGCCGCTCCGCCAACGTCTCCTCGATGGTCATCAGCCGGACGATCCTCGACTACGTCCTCGACCATGGCGAAGGGGTGCTGACGAGCGACGCCCAGGATGACGACCGCTTCAGCTCCGGCCACAGCGTTCTGCGGACCGGCGTCCGCGAGGCGATCTGCGTGCCGATGCAGGGCCGCTACGGGACGGTCGGGATCCTCTATGTCGACACCACGACCCCGCTGGCCGACGCGCTCGGCGCCGGGCAGCGCCGGTTCAGCGACGAGCACCTCAAGCTCATGATTGCGATCGGGCACCAGGCCGCTCTCGCCGTCGAGGACACCACCTACTACTCCGCCATGGTTCAGTCGGAGCGCCTCGCGGCCGTCGGCCACACCATCGCCACCCTCTCCCACCACATCAAGAACATCCTCCAGGGGATCCGCGGCGGCAGCTACCTCGTGGAGATGGGACTGGAAAACGAGGATCTCGGCGTCGTCAAGAAGGGCTGGGACATCGTCTCCCGCAACCAAAACAAGATCTCCTCGCTCGTCATGGACATGCTCTCCTTCAGCAAGGAGCGCGAGCCCGACCCGGTGCCGACCGATCTGGTCGCGCTGGTCGCCGACATCGTCGAGACCGTTCACCACCGCGCCCAGGAAGCGGGCACAACGATCCGCTGGCGCCCGCCGGCCGACCTCCCGCGGATGCTCTTCGACCCGGAGGGGATCGCGCGGGCCGTGCTGAACGTCGTCACCAATGCCCTCGATGCCGTCGAGGGACGGGATGACGCCACCATCGAGATCAGCGTCACGGCCGACCTCCGCGGCCGGAAGACCCGAATCACCGTGACCGACAACGGTGAGGGGATGTCGCCGGAGACGCTGGCGCGGATCTTCAATCTCTTCGTGTCGACGAAGGGCTCGCGCGGCACCGGGCTCGGCCTGACGGTGAGCCGGAAGATCCTCAAGGAGCACCACGGCGACATTCGCGCCGAAAGCCGGCTCGGCGAGGGGAGCATCTTCATCCTCGAGTTCCCCCTCCTCCTCGCCGGGGACGCGCCGGCTGGTCCTGGCGCACCGGCTGGTCCTGACGCACCGGCTGGTCCTGACGCACCGGGGGACGACAGCGCTCCCGATGACGACGGCGACGACGACTTTGGCCGCGGCCCATCGACGATGCCCGGCGCCGGCGGGGGGACGTCGCAGCGGACGCTCCCCGGCGGCAATCGCGCTCCCCGGGGCTCTGGCCCCCGCTCCCTGCCATGAGCCCTTCCTCGCCGAGCCGAGCGGGCGCCAGCCTGCCGATCTCGTGTGTCGTCATCACGCGTGACGCCGCCGACCGGCTCGCCGCCACGCTCGGGTGCGCGGCGGCCTGTGGCGAACGCCTCGTCGTCGACTCCGGGTCGACCGATGCCACCGTGGCGATCGCCCGGAATCTGGGGGCACGGGTCGAGCATCAGCCGTTTCTCGGGTTCGGGCCCCAGAAGCGCCGCGCCGTCGAGCTGGCGGCCCACGACTGGATCCTCTCGCTCGACGCCGACGAGGAGCTCGACACCGAGGCAGTCCGCGGCCTTGCCACCCTCGATCTCTCCGATCCGGGGCGCTGCTGGGCATGGCGACGGCGGACGTTCATCGGGGGGCGGGAGTTGCGCCACGGCCCCTGGGGGCACGAGCGGGTGCTGCGCCTCTTCAACCGCACCCGCTCGGGCTTCACCGCGCACCGCGTCCACGAACGGGTCGACGGCGCGACCAGGCCGCTGTCGGCTCCGGGCTCAATCCTCCACCACAGCTTCAGCGGCTGCGCCGACGTCATCCTCCGCTCGGCTCGGTATGCCGGCCCGAAGGCCGCGATCCTCCGCGACAAGCGGGAATCGTCGCCGGCCTGGATGCTCCCACTCCGCGCGCTGGCCGTGTTCACCAAGAGCTACGGCCTCCAGGGGGGATGGCGAGATGGCGCCGCCGGTTTCGTCGTGGCCCTGTCGCGCGTCGTCGACTCGACACTTCCCCGCGCCATCGTCAGCGTCGATCCCCCTCCGGCACCGTCTCCATCTTCCCCGGCCGATCGACCCGACGCCCTGCCCCCTCGATGAGGACAACGAGCCGGTCGATCCCCGCCACGTCAAACGCCTCCCGTTCGCCGCCGATCCAGCGGACCTCGACGCGCTCAACCGCCGCCGCGGGCCCGAGCCCGAAGTGGAGCCGGCTGCCGAAATGCCCCTGGTAGCCTCGGCCGGCATGGACCTCATCGACGCGGACAGCCCCCGGGATGACGACGCGGACGTTCGCCCCGACGCCGTCCCGGTTCGAGTCGCGGCCGACGAGGCGCACCTGGAGCCAGTGATGCTCCCCTCCGCGCTCCCGGTCGAGGTTCCGCAGGAGCGTCGGCGCCTCGCGGGCGTTGAGGATCACGCCGTCGAGATCGCCGTCGTTGTCGAGGTCGTCGAAGGCGGCGCCGCGGGCGCTGTGCCGCGGCACGGCATGGAGCCCCGCGGCCGCCGACATCTCCACGAACCTCCCCCCGACATTGCGGAGGAGGACGTTGTGATTGCGGTAGGCGGTCGTGTCGTCAAACTGCTCGACGAGATCATTGATGTGGCCGCAGGCGATGAACAGGTCGCGGCCGCCGTCGTTGTCGAAGTCGACGATCCCACAGCCCCATTTCACCCACGGCAGGCTCCCGGCCGCGGCCCCCGTCCGCGAACTGACGTCCTCGAATCCCTGCCCGGCGAGGTTGTGGTAGAGGACCGGCCGTTCCCCCTGGTAAGAGGTCATCCACAGGTCGAGCCAGCCGTCGTTGTCGACATCGCCACAGTCGACCCCCATGCTGCCGTTGGGCTGCCCGATCGAGTCGTAGGCCAGCCCCGCCTCGAGACCGACCTCCGCAAAGCGCCCCGTGCCGTCGTTGCGGAAGAGGAAGTTGGCGGCGACGTCGTTGAGAACGAAGATGTCGGTGTCGCCATCACCCTCCTCGTCGAAACAGACCACCCCCATCCCCGGCCCCGCCACCGCCGCGATCCCGGAGGCGACGCTGTCGTCGCTGAACCGGCCATCGCCGTCATTGCGGTAGAACGAATCGGGCCAGGCTTCGTAGTCGCGCGGCCCGTGGTAGAGGGGCACGCCCCGGATCCGCGGCGAGACATGCCCCTCGGGGGAGAAGCGGACGTAGTTGGCGGCGTAGAGATCGAGATCGCCATCCCCGTCGGCGTCGAGGAGGGCCAGCCCCGCGCCGAGCTTGTCGCCATCGGCGGTCCCGGCGGCAGCGGTGACGTCGACGAACGTCCCGTCCCCCATGTTCCGCCACATCCGCTTCGGCCCGTCGTTGCTCGTGCACAGGTCGGGGAAGCCGTCGTTGTCGAGATCGCCGACGGTCACCCCCACGCCATAGGCCTCGTGGTCGAGCCCGGCAGCCGCGGTAACGTCGTCGAAGCGCCATCCGCCCCGGTTGCGGGCGAGCATGGCGCGCGGTCGGCGCGGGGGGGCGGTGCCGGGAAGATCGGCCCCGTTGGGGAAGTAGATGTCGATCCGGCCGTCGAGGTCATGATCGAAGGTGGCGACGCCGGCGGTCACCGTCTCCGGGATGAAGCGGCGCCCGCTCCCGCCGTCGTCATGGACAAACCCGATGCCGGTGGCGGCGGTGACGTCCTCGAGGAGGATCGGCGGACGCTTCGCCGCGTCCGTCGGAGGAGCGCCGGCGGGGGGCTCCCCCTTCACGACCACCGCCACGACCCCCGGCCATGCCAAGCCCGCCAGCGCGATCAACCGGGCCAAAGGTGAGCGGGCCAGTCGACGAGGCATCTCAATTCCTCCCTGCCGCGCCGGGGGGCTGTGCGGTCGCCCCGGCGCGTTCCAGGAGCCCCCGGGCCTCCCCGTCGCGCCCCTGTCGGCGGTAGAGATCGACCAGCGCCGTGCGGGCCTCCCGTTGGCCCGGTGCGAAGTCGAGCGCCCGCAGCCAGTCGCGCTCGGCCGAGGCCATGTCGCCGCGGGCCCGGTCGATCCGCCCGGCGATCGCATACCAGCCGGCCATCGCCTGGAGGAGCGCCGGCATGTCGTCGAGCCGGGCCGGGGCATTGGCCCGATCACGGAAAAGGCTCTGTGCCTTCCGCGCGGCGAAGGCGGCGCGGTGGCGCTCGGCAGCCTCCGTCTCGCCGAGCCGGCCGGAGGCGATGGTGAGGCCGTAGAGCGCATGGGGCGACGCCGGATCGATGGCGACGGCCCGTTCGAAGTCGGCTTTCGCGCCCGCGAAGTCGCCGTGCTGGAGCCGGGCGTGGCCGAGGAGCGTGAGCCGGTTGGGATTGCCCGCCGTGGCCGGTAACTCGCGCACGAGGACGGCGATCGCGTCGTCGGCCCGGCCGATATTCGTCAGCGACTCGCCGAGAAGGATCTGGGCCCCGGGGAGATCAGGGCGGGCGTTGAAGGCCTGCTCGAGATGCTCCACCGCGCTCGTCTCCTCCCCTTTCTCCCGGGCATACTTTCCGAGCCGAAGGTGGGCCTCCGCCGAACCGGGATGGTCCGCGAGCCAGGCCTCCCACAAGCTCGTCGCCGCGGTGAGGTTGCCGAAGCGGTCGTGCATCGTCCCCGCAAGATCGATCGGCTCGGGGGCATCGGGATAACGCTGGCGGAGCGCCGCGGCGAGCGCGAGCGCCTCCTCGCGGAGGCTTTCAAACGCCGCGGGGAGCGGCGGCCGCGGGGCGATTTCACTCGACGGGGGTCGGGGTGACTCCGGGGGACTGGGCGAAGCAGCTTGTCGGGCCGAGCCCGGTGGCCCGGCGACGGGCATCGACGGACCCGGGGCCCCGCGCGTCGCTTCACCACACCCCGAGAACGTGAGGGGAGCGATCAAGACCGCCAGGATCTGGAGCCGGACGTCGAGGCGATGCCTGGCTCCGACACGGGCTTCACGGGCAGCGCTCGTCACGCAGTCGTCTCCCCTCTGGGCTGCGGGCCGAATCTGGGCCGGCCGCGGGCAGTGATTCCATCGTGCCCGCGCCGACGCGTGAGGATACCAGGGGTGGGAAAGCCTCCGCCATGGCCGCCGGTCAGCCGCCGCGGAGAACCGTGAGGAGGCTGAGGATGTCGGCCGGGATGGGGGCCTCGAAGCGCCTCCGCTGCCCGTCGAGGGGATGATCGATGGCGAGGCTGGTGGCGTGGAGCGCCTGGCGCGTGAGGAGCGGCGCCGGATCACCGCGCAGCCTGAGGAACGACCGATCGACGACGCCGCGGCCACTGTAGAGGGTGTCGGCGAGGATCGGGCAGCCGATGGCAGCCAGATGAACGCGGATCTGGTGGGTGCGCCCCGTCTTCGGCGTCACCGAGAGCAGCGCTGCCTTCCCGAACCGCTCGAGGACCTCATAGCGAGTGACGGCATCCCGGCTGGTGGAGTGATCGCGGCGGACGGCCATCCGCTCGCGCTGGTAAGGATGGATGCCGATGGGGAGATTGATCTCGTCGCGGTCGAAGCGCGGCTCCCCCTGCACGATCGCCAGGTAGGTCTTCTCGGTGGTGCGCTGCTCGAATTGCCGGGCGAGTGCGTGGTGGGCTTCTTCGTTGCGGGCGACGATGATCACGCCGCTGGTGTCGCGGTCGAGCCGATGGACGATCCCGGGGCGCGTCGGCCCACCGACGGTGGAGAGGCCGCCGGCCACCCGTTCGAGATGCCACTTCAGCGCCCCGGCGAGCGTCCCCTTCCAGTTCCCCTTGGCGGGATGAACGACCATCCCGGCCGGCTTGTTGACCGCCCCCATGACCTCATCGAGGTACAGAAACTCAAGGGGGATCTCCTCCGCCTCTGGCCCCGCCCGCGCCGGCTCGGGAACGGTATAGGCGACGACCATCCCCGCCTTCAGTTGGAGCGAGGCCTTCGCCACGACGCCGTCGACGCGGACCGCCCCGGCGTCGATCGCCCGGGCCACCGCCGAGCGGCTCGCCCCGCCGGCATGGCGGACGACGAATTGATCGAGGCGTATTCCCACCGCATCGCCTTCGACCGCGAGGAGGAGCACCGTACCGGGAATCAGCCGCGGCCCCGATCCCCCTGCGGCACCGGCCCCGTCGACGGCACCAACCTGACCAGGTGGCGGCGCGATTGGGGCAACGCCCCCCGCCACCGGGCCCGGTTCGGCGACGACGGGAATGACATCGTCATCGATGTCGTCGCTTCGGGCAGCGGTCTGTGCGGGTTTGGCGTCTTTCAGGCGATCACTCCTGTGCGGCAGGGGGGGTGGCCGGCGCGGCTTCAGTGGCCGGTTCGGTAGCGGGAAGTTTGTCACTCCCGGCGGGTGCGGCCGGTGCTGCGGGCGGGTCTTCGGAAGGGAGTCCGAGGATCGGGCTGTTGTCGACCGGCGGCGGGGTCGGCTTGCGGTTGTCGAACCAGGTGTACCATTCCTTGACCGTCTCCCCCTTGAGCGCCACGGCACGCTGTCGGGCCATCCCGGCGACGGCGCCGTTGGGGTAGTCCTGGGCGACCACTTCGTAGCCCTGACGGGCATCATCGAGTTTCCCGAGGCTCTCATTCGCCTTGGCGAGGCCGAACGTCGCCCGCTCGGCGAGAAGCCCCTTCCCCACACCGGCGAGGATCCCCGCGTAGGCGTCGGCAGCAGCCTGGAGCTTCGGCTTCGCCCGCTCGCGGTCGACGAACACCAACTCGGCCCCTTCGTCGAGGTCGATCTCGGCCTGGGTCAGCCTGGCCCATTGACCGGCCGGCGTTCCGGCATGCTGGCTGGCGACATCGGCCAGCGCCGCCGGGTCGACCGGCGGCATGGCGGCGAGGTAATCGTTCCAGCTCTTCTCGACGCGACCGGCCTCCTGCTGGCGGGCCCACATCCAGCCAACCGCGGCCAGGAACAGCCCGGCAAGGCCGAACAGCATCGCCCGCAGATGGGGCCGCAGCGCCTCCAGCGCCGACGTGATCCCTTCGGCCAGGGCGTTCCCGTGGACCTCTTCTTCCACCTCTTCGGATGTCTCGGAAGCGAGTGGGAGCCTGACGGGGCGCCCCTCGCGGGTGGCGAGATTGTCGTCGTCGTCTCCACGCGCGGTCTGCCGCTCGCTGAAGCGGCGCTCGTGGTCGCGACGGTCGCCAGGCCTCGCCGAACGTTTCTTCATGGCTCTTCCAGTTCTCGATACTGCGGAAAAAACCAAATAGAAACGGCCCCGTCCGGGGCGTCAAGCCGATCTCGGCCGATGGCCCCGTGGGGCTGTGGTACGATCCGGCCCCGCCGACTGCCGGGCGCTCCCCGACACCCCTCCGCACGGACGCTTTTCCACGTGAACGGACTCCCTCCGGACGTTCCCGACACCCCCTCCGCCGAACCCGACGACGGTCTCCTCGGCCCCGACTCCGCACCGGCGGCGTCCGCGCCGGAGGAACTGCCGGAGGAGGCAACCGACGACGGCCCCGCGACGCTCGGCCCCTTTCCCGGGCCCGCCACTTCCGGCCCCGTGGCCAGGCCTGGGCACACGCCGTCGCGCACCGGCACCGGGCTCAATCCGGCGCAGACACAGGCTGTTCAGGCGCCGATCGGGCCGCTTCTGGTGCTCGCCGGGGCCGGCACGGGAAAGACGCGCGTCGTCATCGCCCGGATGGCTCATCTGGTGTGGCGCGGATCGCGGCCGTCGCGGATCCTCGCCGTGACGTTCACCAACAAAGCCGCCCGCGAGATGATGGCCCGCGCCAAGGCGTATCTGAAGCCGAAGAAGGGGCCGCGCGGCCCGTCCGGAAAGAGCCAGGAGGATCTCCCCGAGATCTCCACGATCCATTCGCTCTGTGTCCGCATCCTCCGGCGCCACGCCCCGCGCCTCGGCTACCCGGAGCGGTTCGCGATCATCGACCGCGGCGAGCAGGAGTCGACGGCGCGGAAGGTGCTCAAGGAGCTGAAGGTCCCCGACACGACGCTCTCTCCCGGCGATCTCGTCGACCGGGTGAGCCGCTGGAAGAGCGCCGCAGTGCGCCCCGACGGCGCCATCGAGACCCTCTCGGCCGACGCGCCGGAACACTGGACGCTCGCCGCCGCCGGCTACCGCCGCTACCAACACGATCTGCGCGTCGCCGGGGCGGTCGACTTCGACGATCTCCTCATGCTCGTCGAGGAGCTTTTTGCCAAGCACGAGGATGTCCGCCTCGCCGAGGCGGGGCGCTTCGACCACATTCTCGTCGACGAATACCAGGACACCAGCGGCATTCAGGAGCGGATCCTCTCGGCGCTGGCCCGCGATCACCGCAGCCTGTGTGTCGTGGGGGACGACGACCAATCGATCTACTCCTGGCGCGGCGCGCAGATCTCGCACATCCTCGAGTTCCCCACGCGCTGGCCGAAGACGGTGACCGTGCGCCTCGAGGAAAATTACCGCTCCACGCCGGAAATCATCCACGCGGCAAACACGCTCATCGCCTGCAACACCCGTCGCCACGGCAAGACGCTCGTCTCGATGGCCCCCTCCGGCCCCGCGCCGGCGATCGTCCAGGCGCAGGACGAGCTCGACGAGGCGCGCCGGATCGTCGCCGACGTCGAGGCCCGCTTCGCGGAGGGCTCGGTCGATCCGCCGGAGGCGGTGATCCTTCTCCGCACCGGCGAGCAGACGCGGGTCTTCGAACAGGAGCTGCGGCGCCGCAACATCCCCTACGAGCTTGTCGGGAGCCGATCGTTCTTCGATCGCCGCGAGGTCAAGGATGTGATGTCGTTCCTGCGGATGATGGTCGATCCCGACGACGACATGGCCCTGTCGCGGATCGCGAACGTCCCCCCGCGCGGCCTCTCCTCCTCGGCCGTTCTCCAGGCGCGCACAGCCGCCCAGTCGGCGGGCCACAGCCTGTGGCGGGAGCTGCTCGGGCGGCGCTCGGAGGGGACCTTGAGCAGCGTTGCGGCCGGCGGGCTGACGACGCTTGAGAAGCTGATCACGCTCGGCGGCGGCGAGGCGCCCCCTGACCCGGCCGTCGCGATCCGGGCCCTCCTTGATCAATCTGGCTATCGAGCGTTTCTTGAGCGCGAATACGAGGACGCAGACGAGCTCGAGGCGCGCTGGCAGTGTGTCGAGCAGGTCGTCAACGGCCTCGCCGAGCACCACGCTGAGCATCGCCAGGAGAAGGATGTCGGCCGGCTCGTGCGTGGCTATCTCGACGACCTCGTCCTCGATGTCAAGGAAGCGGAGCGTCCTAAGGACGACAAGCCAACGAAGCGTCTCCTTCGGCTGATGACCCTCCACGCCGCGAAGGGGCTCGAGTTCGACAACGTCTGGATGGTGGGGCTCGAGGAGGGGATCCTCCCCCACCACCGGTCGCTCGCCGACGGCCTGAATGCGATCGCTGAGGAGCGACGGCTGGCCTACGTGGGGGTGACGCGGGCGCGCAAGCGGCTCGTCCTCTCGATGTGCCTGACGCGGATGAAGTGGGGGAAGAGCCGCCCCTGTCGCCCGAGCCGGTTCCTCTACGAGCTCACCGGCCAAGCCGACAAGTTCAGCGAGGCGCCGCCGCAACCGAAGAATGCTCCACCCCGCCCCGGCGCCAAGCGCTCCCAGCGCCGCGGCCGCGGCGCCCGCTGAAGCCCGCCCTGTCGGTCGCCGGGATGGTGGCCCGCCGCGCCACGAGACAGGCTGGGGGTTCAGGGTATGATTGACTCCCCGGACCGAGGCCCCCTCCCTTCTCCCCGAGGTCTCCGATGCGGCTCCTCCTGAGCCTTCTGCTGGCCCTTGCCGGCGGAGCCCAAGCCGGCACCGGAGAGCCCCGTCCCCTGCCGGACGATGTGCAGGAGTTCGTCGCCGATCCAGTTCCCGAGTCGATGCCCGACACGTTCAAGGACTTCAAGGTCACGGCCAAGGACTTCACGGCCATCCTCCGGGGTTATGTCGAGGTCGACAAGCCGCGCTGGCTGCATCGCACCAGCCATGTCGCCTTCGGCGACCGGACCGGCCATGTGATCCTCGAGGAGGGCGAGAACATCAGATGGCTCGTCAGGCCCGGCGGCCTCGCCTGGCTCGAGTTTCCCGGTGGCGAGAAGAGCTCTCTCGTCCGTGGCGAGCCAAAGCCATGACGACACTGGCCCATCTCACGGATCTCCATCTCGACCATTGGCCCGCCAATCTTGACGCGGCCATGGACCTTCTCGCCGGTACCGATCCGGACGTGATTCTCATCGGCGGCGACAACGGGAATGACGAGGGGTTGCGACGGACCGTCGAGGCGCTCGGGCGGGCGTGGCCGGAGGCCGACATCGCCTGGGTGATGGGGAATCACGACCTCTGGCGGAAGCCCTATCGCCATCTGTGGAGCCGGTTCAGCGACATCACTGCGACGTATCTCGAGGGGGGCAATCTGGAGACCGATTCCTGCACCGTCGTGGGCACCTACGGCCACTACGACTACCGGGGTGGATTGGCCACGATCCCGTTGGAGCGATACGAAACCTTCACCGACGGCCGCCATGTCTGGAACGATCGCTTCATCGATCGACTCGGTCGCACCAACCCCCAGATCGCTGCAGAGATCGCCGAGCTATTCTGGCATCGCTACCAGGCGGCGGTCGCCCGTGGCCTGCCAATCGTCGTGCTGTCACACACTTGGCCGTTCGCCCCCACCGACGACCGCTCCCGGAGCTTTTTCGATGCCTATGGCTCGAATCAACTCATCGGCGATGCCATCCTGGCGGCGAAGCTCCGCCCGGCGGTGCTGTTCTGCGGCCACACCCATCGTGCCGATCGCTGGGAAGAGTTTGGATTTCCGATGATCAATACCGGCAGCGACTATTCTGAGGTCAAGGTGACGATCTGGGACCTGGAACGCGGCACGATCCCAGGGGCGTCTTCCGCCGGGCACGAGCCATGAGATCACCCGCGGCTGAGCCTCACCCGCGGAGGACCGACGGGAGCATCGCGAGCTACCGTTTGCTGCCATCCCACTGATCCAGCCGGGTGCGGAGCATGGGCACGAGCTGCGGCTGGGTCTCCGCCGCCACGGGCAATGCCTTGCGCCCCACGTCGATCGCATCCTCGAGATACCCGCCCCCGGCACAGGCCTCCGCGAACGTGAGAAGGACGTCGGCGTTCTTCCATCCGGTGAGTTCCGCGGCCCTGCGGGCGTGGGCGATCGCCTCGTCGTGATGGCCCGTCTTGGAGAGTGCGTGGGCTGCTCCCTGATGGCTGCCGGCGTGGCGCGGATCGGCCCGTCTGGTCGCCGCAAAGCGATCGAGTGCCCCGGGCCAATCGTTGAGTTTCAAGAGTGAAAGACCCCAGCGGTAGAGGATCTCCGCCGAGTTCGGCCGCATCGAGTCGGCGATCCGGTAATGCTCGGCCGCCTCGTTGAATCGCCCGTCGAGGAATGCGAGCCAGCCAAGCATGCTGCGGCCGTACGCATCGTCCGGATCGATCTCCTCGACGCGCTCGAGCAATTCCGTGGCAACCGACCGCCTCCCGAGGACGGCGTTGAGTGTTCCGAGCTTTCCCGCCACTCGGGCATCGCGCGGCCTCGCGTCGAGCAAACGGCGGAGGATCTCCGCCGCTGCGACATGGTTTTCAGACTGCATCTCGCTGCCGGCAGTGGCAAGATCGTCGTCGAAGCGGGTTTGATCGGCGATCGCCGTGGCGAGGTCGGCTTCGGCCACGCCAGACGTGTCGAATCGAACAGCCTCCCGGAGGGCCCCGATGGCCGCGAAGCACTGGCCGTCGTCGCGGTACCGCTGCGCCTCCTGCATCCAATGCCCGAAGAGCGTGCCGGCAAGCCGCGTCATCTGTTCGGCATTCTCCACGCCCCCGCGGCCGCGGAGGTGCTCGAGAACAACTTCGTCTCGCGCGTGGGGATAGACGCCGATCCGGTGTTCGTGGGGGCGCACCGGAAAGAAATAACGGTCCGCACCGGCATGAAACGTGACGGCCACCCGGTTGAAGGTTGGCATGTGGCAGGCAACGCAACCGGACAAAACCCCGTCGGGAAGCCGCGGGGCCTCGGTGCAGGACTGCGGCTGATGGCACTGCAGGCACGACCGGTCACCATCGCCCGAAACCGGAGGACGATGCGGATCATGGCAGGTCGTGCAGGTCATGGTGTCGCTGCGGCCGAAGCATGCGCTTTGCCGGAGGTACTTCACCTGATCGGCGACGTGATCGTTCTCCGGGCCAGTCGCGCGCAGCGTGCGGAAATGGTCCTCCAGCCGATCACCGGGCCGGAAGGGTCGGGCTTCGTCGAGGCCATGGAGGGCGTTGCTGTGGCATTGGCCGCAGACGTCGAGTTGGCGATCCCGCGGGAGTCGCGACGGGACGACCAGCCCATGTCCCTCCATGTCGCGCGGATGCTCCCGATGGAAGGCGACATGCTCGGCAGCCGGCCCGTGGCACTTTTCACACGTCACACCCCGGATCATCCCCTCGCGACGATATTCGTTTTCGGTCCCGAGAACATGCTGAATCCAGGTCGTGTGGCACTCAACGCATCGCGGCGTCGCGGTGCGCGGCACGCTCCCAGGGTCGCTCCGGTTCGATGGGTGCTCGGCCCAGCTTTTCGAACCGGGAATCCATGCCACGGGCAACTCGAACAGGCGGTCGCCCTGCCAGGAGAAGTAGACCTCGTCGCCGGTACCGGCGAGTCCGTCCGTCAGATCGACCGAAAATACCCGCGAGGGCAGCGCACGACCAGAGTCGGTGATCTCCACCGTCGGCCGGTCGTCGATCACCGACATCCGGAAGCTCCGGCCAGGATGGACCGACGCGAGCGTCTCGCCGGCGAATGGCGGCGAAAGGCGCCCCTCCTCGGGCGTCGGACAGGCCATGGCATGACGCGTGCCGTGAAACTCGACACACCGCGCTTCGTGGCACTCGGCGCAGACGCGAGGACCGACATAGCCCGGATTGTCGACGACGAGATCGGGAGCAGGAAGATCCCCGATCGCCGCTATCCCGCTGATTGGTGTCGACGACACCGTTGAACGGCCGCGACCGAAGGGCAGCGCCACGACGATCAGCACCACCGCGGCGATCCCCACGACAAGGAGCCCCAGGCGTTGCGCGAAACGTTGGCGACGGCGGTGATCGCGAGCCTCGTGATCCCGAACGTCACTCGGCATCAGAAGGCTTCATGGGGTGGATCAACCGGGGAGGGTCCAGGACACGGTCGTCGGTGTGGACCCGCCCGACAGCCACCATTCATGATCCGCAGCGACGACTCGATTACGAGGCGCCATTCCCAGCCCCAGCTCCAGCCCGAGGAAAGGGAAAGCGAGACTCCCCCCCCATTCCAATGGAGTCCGTCGGGCCAAAAAATATCCACCATCGTTCGGAAGCATCGCCGATGCATGGACAGCGCGGGAGTCATCGATGCGTTTCCAGGCGCTCGTTCGAGCCCGCTGCGGCCGAGCTTCTGCCCGTGGGGCGCCTCACCCGCGAAGGACCGACGGGAGCATCGCGAGCATCGGGCCGAGGCCGCTTTTTCCCGCCGCACACTGGCCGTAGAGGTCGACCACGCCCCGCGCCAGCCTGGCGCCCGAGCGATGCCACGGGAACCATGGCGGCCGGATGGCCGCGGCGAGCGGCGCGCGGATCACCGAGTTGTGGACCAGCGGCAACAGGAGCGGGTCGTGGACAAACCCGATCCCGCTCTTCGGTGACGCGAGCGTCCCCCCGGGGAAGCCCCCCCAGGGCACGTTGCCAAGGGCATACGCCAGCGCCGACCAGGTGTTCACCGCCACGGCGCCAAAGGCGAGATGATCGACGAGGTCGTCGGCATGTCGGGCATCGACGGAAGACAGCCCCGTGGGGATGGTCACGCTCGCCGCCAGCGACCCCGGCAGCCGATGCGCGAATGCCAGGGCCCGGCCGCAATAGTCGGCAAGCGTGTTGGCATCGAGCGGCACCTCGGCCACGACCGGGACGAACCATTCGCGGGAGACCAGGCGGCTGTCGGTGGCGACATCGACGCCTGTGAAAAGGCTCCAGGGGAGCGTGCCGTCGGCGGGGGCGGCGCGGCCCGTCGCTGCCTCCCAGTCGCGCCCTGCCCCGGGATACCAGCCCGGCCGCGCCGGCAGGAAGGCGAGCCGGCGCTCGACGAGGGCGAGGAAGTCGGCCCGCTGTGGCCACGATTCACAGGTGACGATGACCTTCGTGGCGATGCAGTTGAAGGAGGTGTTGTTGGCGATCGAGGCGGCGACGAGGTCGGCCTGATAGGCAAGCGCAGCCCGGGAATACCCCCCCGGGAGGATGAACCAGGGGGTGACGTTGCCGAGCTCACAGGTGATCGGCTTGGAGAGGCGCGGGGATGCGGTGCGATCGGCAGGATCGGCAGCTCCCCACACGATGGCTCGGTAGGTCGCCTCACCACCGGTGACATGGACGTGGGTCGTCTCGGGGGCAGCGATGGCGGCTTGGGCAACGTCAGCGCCCCCCTCGGCGATCACAACCAGCCCCGCCTCAACCAACGGCCCGAGCGCTGATTCCAGGTGCGGCCGGAGCGGCGCATGGAGGGGATGGAGCTTGAGAAAGACCCCCCGGCCATGTTCGAAAATCTGCGACAGGACGTCGGCAGCGGACAGGCCGGTGACATTTCCCGCCCCGAGTACCACCGCCACGCCGCCGGCGCGCGGACGCTCCTCCACCTCGCGCCGCCAGGCCTGCTCGAAATTGGCGAGGCCGCCGGGATCGTGACAGCGGACGGTGGCCGTGAAGCCCCGGTGGATCATCCCGTCGTGGAGCGAGCCGAGCGGGCCACGGGCGGGGAGGAGATCGAGGCCGACAAGCGCCGGGGGCGTGCCCCCCACCGAGCGCCGGCCGGCGTGGAGGATGCGCGGCTTCGAGGCGGCGCGGGGGAGCCCGAGCGTGGCCAGGTCGAGCTGTGCCCGGGCCGTGAGGAGGCACAGCCGCGCCGTCACCATCGGCCCGGTCGCCAGCTCCTCGGCCAAGCTCGGGCCAGCGCCCGGCGGGCCGCGCTTGATCGCCACGGCCGCCTCGGCCCAGGGGCCCGCCACGGCCACCGTCGCCAGCGCCGTGCGACGGGCGAGCTCGGCGCGCTGGCGGGCGTCGGTGGCGGCGAAGCGGAGGGCGCCCGCCGCAAGCTGGCCGAGCCGGGAAGACAACTCGGAGGTGTTCACGGCAGGCTCGCGGAGGAGTCGGGAAGGGATCGATGGGGAACGACTGCGGAGCTGACGACGCGGGGAATCCTCCGCGGCTCTCGAGCCGCGCTACTTGCCGACGCAGTGCCGGGAGAATATCCGGTCGAGGAGATCGGTGCCGATCGTGTGGCCAGTGACCATGCCGACAGCATCGATCGCCGTCATCAGCGCCTCGGCCAGGAGTGGCTCCTCCGCCGGGCCCCCGGCCAGCCCCATCGCCGCGATCGCCTCCGCTTCGGCCAAGGCTTGCTGTGCCCCCACGAGACCGGCCCGGATCCGCTCCGCCGCTGAGCCAAAGCGGGGCAGGCTTGCCACCGCCGTGGCCACCTCACGACGGAGACGATCGAGCCCCAGGCCGGTGGTGGTGCTCGTGGCGATCGCGGCACCACCGTCGGCGCTCGGGAGGCCGCGATCGCAGCGTGTGAGGATCTCGATCACGACCGCCCCGGGAGGCACGGCAATCTCGTCGGGCCAAGCGCGCCCCGCCCCGTGATCGCGACACCACAGGACAATCTCGGCCCGACCGACCTCGGCGATTCCCGCTTCCGCCGCCGCCGCGGCCAGCCCAGCCTCAGGCTGATCGGGCCCCTCCCCTTCGCGCTTCCCCACGCCGGCGGTATCGACGAGGAGCCATTCAACCGCGCCGGGCTGGCCGGAGAGCCCCGGCGAATCGCCGCGAACGACCGTTTCGAGCCAATCGCGCGTCGTCCCTGCTTCATCGGCCACCAGCGCCGCCTCGCGGCCGACCAGGGCGTTGTAGAGGCTGCTCTTGCCGATGTTCGGCGGGCCGCAGATCACGACCCGCGGCAGCCGCCCGCGCGCCCCGGCATCGCGCGATTCGACCTTCACCACCGCGGCCTCGAGGGCGTGGCCGATCTCCCTGAGTGTGGCGATCACGCCTCCCCAGAACGCGGCGCTACTCTGGCCGAGACTGTCGGGGCTGCGCTCATCGGCAAAATCGATCGCCGCCTCGACGTCGGCCGTGAGATCGAGGAGGCGCTCGCGGAGGGCATGGAGATCGCGGCCGACCCCGCCAGCAAGCCGGTCGAGGGCGTGCGAAAGCTCCCCGGGAGAGCGGGCGTCGACCACGGCGAGCACCGCTTCAGCCTGAATCAGATCGAGCTTCCCGGCGAGGAAGGCGCGGAGGGTGAACTCTCCACCACGGGCCAGCCGGGCCCCGAGCCGACAGGCCTCAGCGACCATTGCCTCGACGAGCGGCTGCGAGCAGGGGAGCTGCAGCTCGGCAAGCGGCCCGCCGGTTGGTCCCGCCGGGCCGGGCCAACGCAGAATCTCGACGCCGATCGCCCCCCATTCGGCGCCGAGCCGATCGGGGCGGAGCGTGGCTTGGATCGCCCGCGGGGCGGCAGGGAGCGGCCCGGGAAGGACAAACAGCCCGGCAAGCAGGTCGTCGACCCCCGTGCCACCGAGGCGGACGATCGCGCGGATTCCCCGGCCGGGCACCGTGGCGGGAGCGACGATCAGATCATCCGGATCCCACATCGCTCACCTGCCGTTCCCACCCCGCCGGGATCATCTCATCGCTTCTTCCGCGCCTGACGGCGCTTCCGCTCCGCGTCGCCGCCATGAGCCGCGCCGTTGGCCTCGGCTTTCGCCCCGGTGGAGAAGAAGGGGACATCGATGATCCGCCGGCCGGCGCCGGTGCTCCCCCCCGCTGCCGTGGCCGGCGCCGTCGTCGGGAGCATGAGCCGCTCGGCGATCCCCCACAGACTCGAAGCGATGAAGTAGAGGCACAGACCGCACGGCACCTTGAAGAACATCAGCGCCATGAAAAACATCATGTACTTCATCACTTGCTGCTGGACCTTGGCCTGCTCGTCGACCGCCGGCGGCATGAAGAGATGCTGCTGCCAGAGGAAGAGCAGGATCGTCGCCAGCGGAAAAAGATTGAGGAACGGCCCCAGATAGCCTTCCGGCGCCGTGAGGAAGGTGGGGAGGACGTTCGTCCAATCCCAGAACATGTCGGGGGCGGCGAGGTTCGAGCACCAGCGGATCGCCGAACTGAACAGCGGTGCCTGCCGCAGCTCGACGTCGGTGGCGAGCGACCGGTAGAGCCCCATGAAGATCGGGATCTGGATGAATACCGGCAGGCAGCCGCCGACCGGGTTGTGATCGTGCTTCTTCCACAGCTCCTGCGTGGCCTGGTTGCGCTTGACCGGATCGTCTTTGTACTTGTCGGCGATCGCCTTCATCTCCGGCTGGAGCGCCTGCATTTTCTGAGTCGAGAGAGCCTGCTTGCGGCTCACCGGGAACATCGCCCCGCGGACCATGACGGTGAGGAGGAGGATCGCGATCCCGTAATTCCCGATCACGGCATGGAGGGCATGGAGGATGGCGATCATCGGCTTGGCCACCCAGCCGAACCAGCCGTAGTAGACGAGGTCGTCCATCGCTGCCCCCGGAGCACCGTAGCGAGCGAGGAGATCGGGCTGCTTTGGCCCGGCGAAGACACCGTAGCGGTGGCGGACCGGCTTCCCCGGCTCAAGCGCCATCGGCCGGGAGATGATCCGCGCGGTGACATCGATGAGCTTCTTCTTCGCCGCCCCGGGAACATCCCCGACGGCGATCGGGCGGACCTCGGCGAGATCGGGGATCTCGCTGTCGGTGGCAGGGATCAGCGCCGCGGCGAAGTACAGGGCATCGACGCCGGCGAACGACAGCGGCTTGCCATCGAAGACAGAACTGGCCGGATGCTCGACCTTGTTGTCGGCGATCTTCAGGCCGCTGACGATCGCCGACGGCTTGCCGGCGAACCGCATCGCCACGTCCCGGACCGCGAGGGTGTCCCACATTTCCTTGGCGACGCGGGCGGTGTACCACCAGCCCTCCGTCGGCAGGCCCGTCGGGCCGTCGAGGGCGTAGGCGATCGTCGTCGGCTGGTCGGCCGCGAACTCGACGACGAGGTCGAGCGTCGCCGGGCCACCGTCGACACCGGGCACGAGTCGATATTCCTTGGCAACGGCGAGCCCGCCGGGCAGCCGCGTGCTGAAGCGCACCCCGTCACCGCCAGGAAACGGCTCGGCCTTCCAATCACGATCCACGAGCCCCAGACCGGGCAACTCGTCGAGTGGCTCGCGCCGCGACCGGCCATCGACCGATTCCAGCGACAGCCGGAAGGAGAGCGGATCGGCCGGGTCGGCGTCGGGATTCTCCACCGGCGCCGCGAGGTACTCGGGGCGGACGACCTCGAGCGGGCGACGATCGAGGCGGACTTCACACGCCCGGGCGAGATCCCCGCGCCGGGAGTCGACGGTGATCGTGCCCCCCGGCTTTGTGCCGTCGAGGGCCCGATCGAGTGCCGCGGCATCGGTGACCGCCACGCCGCCGACCCGTTCGATGACGTCGCCGACGGCGAGCCCTGCCAGATGGGCCGGGGTTCCTGGACCGACGACGCCGATCCGGCATCCCCCTGCCACCGGTGCGACGGCGAGGTGCCCCATCGACCCGCGCCGGTCATCCTGATCGTGGTAGCGCTCGCCGGCCAACTCGATCCGCTCCACGGCAGCGCCGCGGCTGGTGAGCGTGAAGAGCACCTGCGCGGGGCCCTCCGGATCGAGCGACCCGAGGGCATGGCGGGTGCGCGGGGCGGCTTCCTCGGTCGGTGCGGCCGCCACGGCGGCGGCTTCAGCGGCGCCATCGGCCTGGGCGCTCTCCGCGGGCTTGTCCGCCGCGCGGAATTCCCCCTCGGCGCCGGCCTCTTGCTTCGCGGCGGCGAACGGCAATTCGGCATCCCCTGGCTCGGCCGGTGGGCGGGGGAAGAGCCAGATTTGGAGGAGCTGACTGCCAAAAATGATCGCGAAGGCGATGAGAGCGAATTGAACGTGACGGCGTTCCATGATCTCCTCGGGCGATTCACCGCCCACCGGGCTCCCCGCAGGGAGCCACTCCGGCCGTGGCACGGGGGCCGTGCCACATCGACCGCTGCCGCCGACCGATCCAGGCCCCGAGCGCGCGGCGGGGGAGCCACGCCCGGAGACGGAGGGTCGCAGACCGCGACCTTCCGCAGAAACTCGCAGTATACCAGCCGACGGCCGGTTCCCCGGGGATGCGATTCACGGCCGCAAGCCGACGTTCCTCGCTACGCCGGGAGCGGGTCAGCGCCCGACGAGGAGCCGATCCCCGAGATAGTTGTCGAGATCGGCGACGAGGTAGATCTTCTTGCAGGTGACATCCGCAGGATAGCGGATCCGCCGGAAACGGACGACGACATCGTCGGCGTGGGCACCGGTCTCGAGGATCACGTAACTGGCACGGGAGTCGAGGTCCCGGGGCTGCCCGACGGAGCCGACGTTGACCATCGCCTTCGGCCCGGGGAGCGTCCGCCGCCACTCGGTTTCTGTGAGGCTGATCTCCGGGGCCTCGAACTGCGGCGCGAGCGTGAACACGCCGGGGATGTGGGTGTGCCCCTGGAAGCAGTAGCGGCCGACAAGCTCGAAGATGTGCTCCATCTTCAGGGGATTGTAGATATCCTCCGGGAAGACATATTCGTCGAGCGGCCGACGGGCCGATCCATGGACGAAGAGGAGATTCCCCTCGACATGCGTCCGCGGCAATTCCCCCAGCCAGTCCATCAGCCGGTCGGCGGCGTTCTTCGGCATCACGTCGTGGTGCTCGAGTTGGGACCGCGTCCAGCGGATGGCGCGCTCGGCACCGACGTTGAACCCGTCGGGATCGAAGAGGGCCCCCTGATCATGGTTGCCGAGGATCACCAGGGCACAGCGATCGCGGACCAGCCGGGCGCACTCGCAGGGATTCGGCCCGTAACCGACAATGTCGCCGAGGCAGGTGATCGAATCGACCTTTTGCTGGTCGATGTCGGAGAGCACCGCCTGAAGCGCCTCGAGATTGCCGTGGATGTCGCTGATGATCGCCCGCTTCACGCCAACTCCACCCCCGCTATGCCACCCCCGGGGCGGCGCCTCGACGAATCTTCACCCGGCCGGGCGACGATCACGGCAGGTCTCCGAGCCCGGTCGAAAACCTGAAAAAAGCAGTGAAACCCGGTCAGACTACGGCGACCTGCCCCCCCGGTCAAGCAGCCTTCATCCCCGCGGAGCCGATTCCATGAAGATGGTCGCCATCGACACCTCCCTCTCCTCCGGGAGCGTCGCCGCCGTTGACGGCGAGCGGGTGGCCGAAGTCCGGTTCTCCCCCGCCCAGGCCCATGCAAAGCGGATCGCCGCGGGCTTGGCGGAGGCGACGGCCGAACTGGGCTGGAGCATCGCCGAGGCCGACCTCGTGGCGGTGATCCGCGGGCCGGGCTCATTCACCGGGCTGCGCGTCGGCATTGCCGCGGCCAAGGGGATCGCCTGGGCGGGCGGGATGCGCCTCGTCGGGGTGTCGGGATTCGAGGTGATCGCGGCCGCCGTGGGGGGTGGGGCACCGATCTATGTCGCCTTCGATGCCGGCCGCGGCGATCTGTTC